>JBBQXZ010000084.1:0-17829 GCA_038209145.1 Cytophagales bacterium
AGTTGTTTTTAGGGGATGAATATATAAATAGCAAAACATATTTTTTGGACAGGTTGAAGCCTGGTTGTACAGTCCTTATGCTTGGAGGTGGTACGGGGGGAAATTTGCCTGAAATTTTGGAAAGAATAGGTCCTCAAGGGAGCCTTTACTTTATGGATGCCTCCTCCGCCATGATCCGTAAGACTAAAAGAAGATTTTACGGGCCAACTCCCGCAACAGTCCACTTTATCCACAGTGCGGATTTCGCTGAACTTACATTATTGCGTCCCGACTTTATCCTCGCCCACTATTTTTTGGATGTGTTGACGGATGAACAGTTAGCGTTGCTCTTTAGCAAAGTTGATCAAATTGTAAATCCACAAACGGAGTGGATTTTTGCTGACTTTTATCCTGTTCCACAAAAGCAGTGGTTGATCCGTATTATGATTCGACTTTTTCGGATTTTCGTCCGTCATCCCAGGGGGGACCTGCCGGACTATGATAGCTATTTTGAACGCTGGTGTTGGAAGGAAAAGGGTGCTTGTGTTTTCTTAGGTGGTTTTATTCAGGTAAAGGTGTTAAGCAAAGAGGATTGATACTTCTCTGTAATACCTTCAAAATGGGATTTTATTGGTGTAAAACCATGAAGACAAAATTTAGATTGCCTTGGCCCTTTTATTACCTAACCATTTGCTTTTAATACGGGATATCTGTCTCTTTGGGTCTCTGAAATGATTTGCATCAATTCAGTAGAATCCGGATTCGTGATCTTGCTCATTGTAGCATCGATAGCTGCAATTACTGTATTGCCCCAAAATAACCGTTTGGCCTGTAGAAAATCCACAAAAACAACATGAAATTAAAAATAGACAATTTCGTTTTGGCCATCCTTGTAGTTATCGGTATCGCTTATTTTTTTCCCCACTGGGGTAGCGACAGCCCCATCCCCATTGATTTGATCGGGAGTATAGGTATCTCCCTGATATTCTTTTTCTACGGGCTGAAACTTAGCCCTGAAAAAATCAGAAATGGATTGAAAAACTGGAGGTTACATCTCCTTGTGCAAGCTTCGACCTTTTTTGTTTTTCCATTGATTATACTGGCTTTTCATCCATTTGTCCAAACCGAAGATGGACAGACAATCTGGCTTGCGTTTCTATTTCTAGCGGCCTTGCCGTCTACGGTTTCCTCCTCCGTGGTCATGGTTTCCATCGCAAGTGGGAATGTGCCTGCCGCCATTTTTAACGCCAGCATTTCCGGTTTGATTGGGATTGTATTGACTCCGTTGTGGATGGGCATTTTTTTTCAACAAAGCTCGGCAGACTTTGATTTGGGAGCGATTTATATCAAGCTGCTCACTGAAATTCTTGTTCCAGTGCTCATTGGAATCGGACTGCAAAAATTTCTGGGCAAATGGGTTCAGAAATACATCAAGCAGCTATCTACCTTTGATAAGTCCGTTATCCTGCTGATCATCTATAAAAGCTTTGCGGAATCCTTTGAAGACCGGGTATTCAGTTCCGTTAGCCTCGTTGATCTTGCGTTTATCACCATAGCCACGACGGCACTCTTTTTTGTGGTATATTTTCTGACGGGATTCCTCTCCAAAAAACTGGGTTTTGAATTGGAAGATCGCATCACGGCACAGTTTTGCGGATCAAAAAAATCCCTGATCCACGGCACAGTCTTCTCCAAAATCCTGTTTTCCTCCACCTTTCCGGTAGGAATCATCCTTCTACCGCTGATGCTGTATCATGCCATTCAGATATTTATCATCAGCATCATCGCCACTAGACTGGCCGAGCGCCGACTTCTTGAGTTACGTGAGTAATGATGGATAAGCTAGCTTTTCGTTAAACTTTACATCAATGATTGTCTACTAATATAATATTTGATTTCTTCAAATTCAAGTATGACACATACCGTTCTGCATTCTAAAAAAAGAAAACCAAGGTCGGGATATTTCCAAACTTGGTTAACTCTTAGTAGATTAGTTGGGGTCAAGCTGAATCTCTCAGTCTACAAATACAGCCTCAGGAAAAGAATACATATCGGGTAGGTCATTGCTGAATAAAGAAATAGAGCTGCCGTAGAAATCCACAAAGTCGGAGGCAGAGGCATGCTTGATCCATGGGCCATAAAAATGATGACCTTCATGCAAAGGGTCAAACTTATTTCTCCAAACGATGACCATGGATATTTTTTTACCCACAAGCGGTGTCAGAATCTCCTCTGTCCAATAGTTGGCATATTCTTGTCCTGAACCGTTCCTTACGCCTTCAATGCCCGTTTCGGTGACTCCTACTGGTTTAAGTTTTTCCCTTGAAACCGCTTCCAAGTTTTTCAGATTTGTATCCAAAGCTTGGGTATTGGTACCATGGTAGCTATCAATACCGATAAAATCCACATAATCGTCTCCTGGCCAGCGAAAAAGAATTCGCTCTTTAGTGGTAGCCGCATCCAGCTGGGGAGAAATCGCAAAGATCAAATTGTGAAGTTCCTTTTCCTTGACAAGATAATCCACGGTAAATCTCCAGAAATTGATGAACTCCTCTTGTGTGGTACAACTGCTACCCCACCAAGACCATGTTTGGGTATGCTCGTGATAGGGTCTAAAAAGAATTGGAATTAATTCCCCTTGTTCATCTTTCAATTCAGACACAAAGACGGCCATCCGATCCAACCACGTGAGGTACTTTTCATTTGTGGGACTTCCGGTTCTCAATATTTCCGACACTACTGTTGTTTCTGAATTGTCCCAGGAATCCCCCCCTGTAAGCGGATTATTCAGGTGGGCACATGCCGTGATGACCTCCCCACGGGCTCGGGCTTCAAGAATTGTCCTTCTTCTGGCCTCATTTAGATCACTCGATTGGTACCTGTCATCCATGATTTCCGCAAAATCCAAGCTGTAAACAGCTGGATAATCGCCGCAAACCTCCTTGACGTCGGACCTTCCCAGCTCTTTATACCATTCCCTTCCGTAAATCAGGCTATTGTGGTGGCCAAACATAAACCCCTTTGACTGGATTTTCCATAGATTGGCGTACAGTACTTTTGTCTGTAGGGTTGCATTTTTATCAACCAAAGTCAGGGTAACCTCACCCTCCAATTCATTTTCCCGCTGCTGGATATCGGGCTTTTGAAAAGGTTGGCAACTGATCAAATGGAAAACATATATGGCAAAATAAAACTGTAAATATTTCATGTCATCTGAATTTTATGAGAGCCCATTTTAAATGGTTCTTGGGTTTGAATGTATGGCGGTTAGGAACACCAATCTCCCTTTCTAAATCAAAATAAAACGGTCTCTTTTTAGTTAATTGGATTTGAATTGCTGCACTAATCGAGTTTAGTCAAATCAATCCAGTATCTTCTGGGGCGCTTTACGAACTTATCATAGTCAGAATAAATGTTGTTCCAGTCATCTGTACCAGCCAAATTAAAGGCAAAGGCATAGGAAGATATTTCTCTGCTCTGTCCATGGCCTACATTCTCTGTGACCGGTCCTTCCACAAACTGGCCTGAACTTGTAGAACCATCCGAAAAGGTGAATGTTACTTGTCCTGTGGTGTAGTTACGCACCCAAGTTCCCTCACCAACTGGGATCTTACGATAATAATGGTTCACATCGGAGGCTTGGAAACCACCAAATTCAACTTGATAGAAATCCGCATAGGCTCCATCCTCACCTGCCTTGTTGATGATTTTTCCGTAGCTATTCCCGTTGTCGGTGAAGCCTTCCAATTCAAGGGTGATGGTATTATCCAATTCGGCTTCAGGTCCGCCGCTTGCTTTCCATACCCATGGCTTGGAGGTCATATCCAGTATAGCTCCACCTCCGAATTCGGGGCCAGTTCCACCCCATACGACCAATCCTGCTACATGGTAGGAGCCTAAAATCGTTTCAACAAACGGGTCGGCCGTTATTACATATTCCCTTGTCTTACCAGTAGGCGAAGTGACCGAGAAGGTCGCGCTGTTATTCTCATTTTCGAAATTCAAGGCATCTCCCACCCTGACAGTAGAGACTGCCCCATAAGAAAGTACCAAAGAGGTAATCCTCACATTCCTAAGATCAGGGATTCCACCTGTATTAATCCCTACGTTCACCCTGCCACGGGAATCGTCTAGACGTACAATCTGCTCTAAACCAACCTGATTTTCAAACTTGATGGTTAATATGGATCTTTCATTGTTCCACTCTCCTTCATTGAAGGTGTCAAATGGATCAATTACACAGGAAGACAGAACGGATAAAATTGTCAAATAGAATAAGGTTGATATATAAATTTTCATCTTGTTATCATTTTGGGTTTATTATTGAATGGCGCGGTTAAGATCTAGTTCAATCTGGGGAAGCGGATAAAATGCCACCTGCTCATCAGTAAGCGATGAAGCCTCATCTACCATTTTGTTGACTCTATTAAACCGTCGAAGGTCATATAACCTGTTTCCTTCATACATCAATTCCCACCCTCTTTCGTTCCACACAGCCTCTCTGAATTCCTCCAAAGAGAGGCCTGACGTCAGATCTTCCAATCCTGCCCGATTTCGAATGGCATTTATAAGTTCATAAGAAATCTCTGTAGGGCCTACCGCTTCCGCGTAGACCAAGGCAATATCAGAATATCTAAGGAGAAAAGGTTTTGTACTCGTCTTGTCCTGAATATAGTCCGGGTCTACGTACTTTCTCGTAAACCGGTACGGAATTGCTCCCGGATAAGCAGCAATTTCATTTCCCGCTCTATCAAAAACAACATCGACCAACAATAAACTTCCTCTTTTGTCGGATGGATCAAAGGTATCGTAAAAGCTGTCCCTAGTCTGAAAAACACTCCATCCATCGTGGGATTCAGTGAATGAACCATCCCCGTTGTCCAGAAAGATGGCTGACCCGGCGATGTATGGAATAAACAACTTGCTTATTTTTGAATAATCCCCTTCTATGGTACCGGACCTATCCATAGACATCAGGAATATATGCTCGGGTCCCTTGGGTTGGTCTACATCATAGATGTCAAGCAGGTTATCATCGAATCCATATAAATTCTGACCTAGGATCACCTCTGAGGCATAATGGGCGGCACTGTCATACATTGTATTCACATCCCTGACACTTTCTGTATATTGGGGAACGCCATGGTCCTTGGCTGAGGCCAGGTGCAAATATACTTTAGCCGCGAGGGACTGAGCTGCCACACGATCAGCCCTACCAGTTGCCTGACCAATATCCATCAAAGAAATAGCTAACCTTAAGTCAGATAAAATCAAGCCGTAAACTTCATCGAGGTCAGTGGCCAAGCGGGTAGATGTCTGCTCTATGGTTCCAACGAAAGATGTGTGGATAGGAATTCTACCAAAGTTTTTAACTAAATTGAAGTAGCTCCAAGCACGGAGGAAGTAGGCTTCTCCCATAAAAGCATCCCTTGAGACTTGATCAATACCGGATTGTGGCAATGCGCCCAAAACTGCATTGGCTCTGTTTATAGAAATGTATGCATATTTGAAGAAATTCACCAAACTGGCATTGGTACTGAAGTTTGCAACCCTCCAGGCGTTTAGGTCTAGCGCGTCTGGTCCTTCGTCTGATTTTGGTCCACATTGGTCTGTTGGAAGATCTCCCAAGAAAAAAACCGTCCTTGAATATTCCAGGAATGTCAGTGCATCGTATGCATAAGTAATGGCTGCCTCGGCATCGGCAGCAGAATTGTAGAAATTATCTTCGGAATAAAAGCCATAGGGCTCCTCGCTGAGATCACAGGAACTGAATCCTAAAACGGCAATAATTGAACAGATATAGATACTTGCTTTCATGTTTTCAGTTTTTTAAAATGTCAAATTGATTCCACCTGTCCATTGCCTTATCCGGGGATATCCCCCCCAGAACCTTCCATCCAAACCAACCTCGGGGTCATATCCTTTAAATTTGGTAAATGTGAACAGGTTAGAGCCATTTGCAAACACCCTTAGTGACATGTTTTGGGCTAATGAAAAATTGTATCCGAGACTCGCATTCTGAATTCTCACAAATGAACCGTCCTCAATCCACCAGTCTGAAAATCTGGTCAAACGACCATCTTTCAGGCTCGGATATTCGTTTGTGGGATTGTCGGGCGTCCACCTGAGGGGCATGATGCTGGGCTGGTTAAAGGCCTGGGTGTTGATGACGTCATTTCCGAAAACGCCATTAAAAAAAATACTGGCGTCAAAGCGCTTATAAGTCATTGCCAAGTTGATACTTGCCAGAAAATTCGGGTTGGGATCACCGATCAATGTTCTATCTTCTTCGTCAATTAGTCCATCTCCGTTGATATCCACATATTTAAACTCACCAGGTCTTGCCTGTTCTCCTCGGAGTCCGGCAGAGATACCCTCCTCCAGTGACTGAATGATGCCGTCTGTAACATAGCCATAAAATATGTTTATAGGCTGACCCACTGCAAGAAGGTTGGGGTATCCCCTATACATTTCCATACTGTTGCCTGCATATTGAAATTGCATGCCGGTATTGGCATCTACGATCAATCCAGACTGCTCGGGATCTCCAAGATCGGTCACCTGATTCCTGTTTCTGGAAAATATGAACGTTCCGTTTAGATTAAAATCCTGTTTGTTGATGATATCTCCTCCCAGCGTGAGTTCAATTCCTTTATTTGTAATCGACCCATTGTTAATCCACATCCTGTCATAACCGGAAGAGAGCGGCAAAATTCGCTCTTGTAACAGGTCTTTGGTGTTTTTCTCGTAGTAATCAAAGGTGACATTCAACTTTCCATCAAATACGGCGAAATCCACACCAAAATCAATCTGTCCCGTAGTTTCCCACCTGAGGTCGGGGTTGGGGATTCCTCCCCAGAGCACTTCGATGCCCCCTTGTCCTGCTCTTCCTACTTCTATACCGGGACCTATGGAAGTGATCCAGTTTCCGTCGTTGTAGTACTTACTTATCCCATACCTGCTTAGCGTTTGGTAAGGCGATATTCCCTGGTTGCCAGAAATCCCATAACTTACCCTAAACTTAAGTTGGTCAAACGTATTTAATCTACGGATGAAATCTTCTTCATGGGCTTTCCAGCTCAATGCGCCGGATGGGAAAAATGCCCATTTGTTGTTCTCTCCGAACTTGGAAGAGCCGTCTGTCCTTGAGGTAAAGGTCATCAGGTATTTATTGTCATAGGAATAGTTTACCCGAAATATACCGGATACCAATTCAGAGGCCACCAATCCGTTCCCCACTGTATTTAACTCCGGGTTGCCCGCACCCATATTTTCGTTGTTGAGTGTCTCATTGACGAAGTCATAGGCACCAAGGCTGGTAGTTCTTACTTGGTCATATTGATAAGAGTAACCGATCGTAGTTGCTAAATCATGCTTATTATTCACTTTTCTATAGTTGGCAAAAGTCTCAGAAACAAAGGTATTCCCTTGCCAATTATTGATAAATGCGGCACCGTTGTTAAATTGGCCTGTTTGTGTAAATCTTCTGGGTTGATAGACATCGTTGATGCTACCTCCATACTTATAGTTAAGTCGGGAATTGATGGTGATAGAAGGGATGACTTCCCACTCCACATCTAAAAAATTCAATACGTCAATGGTTCTGGATTGATCTTTCCGGTTTTCGGATGTACCTAGCGGATGGTCAAAATCCACGTCATTTAGCAAATAATAATCGCCTGTTTCATCATAGACAGGCCAGATAGGATTTCTCCAATAGGCCAAACCTCCATTGGCATTCCTGCTTCCACGGGTAAGGATAGTCTGAAACGTAATTTTGAGATTATCCAGGACTTGGTGGCCAATGTTCATGTTGACATTTAACTTCGAAAAATCATCCTTGATTTGGACGCCTTTGTCTGTAAAATAGGCCGCACTGAGATTGAAACTTGTTTTTTCATTGGCACTTGATACCGTAAAGGTAGTATTGTTTGAGATGGGAGCATCTCTAAAAACAATGTCATCCCATCGCGTATTGTGAGGCCAAGAACCGTCCGACAATTCCTGAACAGAAGGATAATAAATACCCGAAGGAGATACTTCGCCAATAAATAATGGCTGAAAACCCCCGTTCGTTCTGCCTTCGTTGTTCAACTGGGCCATGAGTTCTGGATGTCTCCAGAGGTTGAGATCACTGGTAAACTCAGAGACCGTGCTCTGCTGACGTATCATAAATTTTGTTTGGCCCGCCTTGGCTCTCCTTGTGGATATGATGATCACTCCGTTTGATCCTCTTGACCCATAAATAGCTGAGGCCGACGCATCTTTCAGCACCTCCACGGATTCTATATCTGCGGGGTTTACCTGCATCAAGTCACCGGCATCTCCCAAAGGAAAACCATCCACAACAATTAATGGGGAATTGGATCCCTCAAGTGAACTTCCCCCTCTAATGCGAACCGTAGACCCAGATCCCGGATCTTGCGAAGGTGTACTCACCTGCAACCCAGCTGCCCTTCCCTGCAACAATCTTTCTATCGAATTGGCCGGAATATCCTGCAATTCAGAGACCTTTACTTGGGCAACTGATCCTGTCAAATCTTCCTTTTTGACACTTCCATAGCCAATGACCACCACTTCTTCCAAAGCTTGTTGGTCAGGTACCATGGTCACATTGAGGACCGATTGGCTACCAATGTCAAACGACTGCCTATCATATCCAATGTAGTTGAAAACCAACCGCGCTCCCACTTCAACTTCTATCGCATACCTGCCTTCTATATCGGTGACTACACCGTTGTTCGTGTTAGATTCTAAAATAGTGACCCCTGGCATAGGATCTCCATATTCATCATTCACTACTCCCCCTATCCGGATTTTTTCATCTGCTGTAACGCTTTCTATGAGTGGTGCTACTAGTTTCACATCTCTAAGCCGGATGGATATATTGCTGTTCACCTGTTGAAATGACAGACCTGTCTGCCTGCCAATTATTATCAGCAAATCCTCAATCGATATGTTGGGACTTTTGACTGAGACTTTCATTTTCAGATAAGCCTCGTTCTCATGAATGGTAAAATGAAATCCCGACTGGGACTCAATTTCATCCAAAACCTTGATCAGCATTTCGTCGTCGAACGAGACTTTCACATAAACTTCCGCAATTTTCTGGGCTTCTAACTTATGTGCAATCACTGCATTCAACATTAACATCTGAAACAAAAAACCATATAGGGTAAACTTTGTCATTTTCAGAATTAGCAGTAGAATTTTATTTTCCATAATTTTGGGATATTAAAGTACTTACAATGGTATTTTAAAACGCTTCCCTCCACAGCGACCAAACTTTCAGGGAAGCTACTTTAGAATCAGGAGGTTCAATCCTTCTGATTCTTCTTTATTTAAAGCTGATTATTACTTTTTCGTCCATTATTTCATAGGCAAAGTTTTTAGAGTATGATAGATCTGTTAAAATATTTCTGAGCGTTTGTCCTTTGTAAACCGTACTTACTTTCCAGTCTTGGGGAACTTGTCCGATAACCTGCACTTCAATGCCAAACCACCTTTCAATCTTTAATTTCACTTCGTTGAATGCTGCCTTCTGAAAGTATAGATTGCCATCCTTCCATCCAGTCACATGGTCCTTATTAAAAACTTTTTCCGTTGCCTCTAAGGTGACTGGATTTACCACGAGCTCTTTTCCAGGTAAAAGCGTGACTGTCAAGTCAGAAGTCCCTGCTTGCTGTACCAGCACTTTGCCGGCAACTAGAGATACGCTTACCCGATCTGTTTCCCGATAAGCATTTACATTGAATTCAGTGCCCAATGCCAAGGTCTCCATCCCTTTTGCCGAAACTATAAACGGTTTATTGTTGTCCTTTGCCACCTCAAAATAAGCTTCCCCTTCAAGATATAAGCGTCTCTCTGATCCTTGGAAACCTGCCTCATATTTAATCTGGGAAGCACTATTGAGGTAAGCCGTAGATCCATCTGGAAGAAAAAGTTTCGTTTTTTGACCTGCAGGATTCTCTCTGATTATGATATTTGGCTCGTTTGTAAGTTGGACCTTTGGGGGATTGGTAGTATAATTCATGAAAAACACAAATGTAACTCCTGCCAGAAGAAGAATGACAGCGGCATACCTCAGCAATGAGTTCCAGAACGAAGGTCTAGCATCCTCGTGCTTCATCCCCTTGAGCCAGATGTCATTGATTTTTTCATCTACATTCACCAAAAGCGGTTCAGCAGTCTTTTCTTCCCAGGCCTTTTGGAGTGTTTCCCTGATTTTGAAGTTTTGGTCATTTCGGGCAGACCACGCCTTTAAAAATGCCAACTCCTCCTGAGTTGCAGTACCTGTAAGCCACTTGGTAAGGATAGGTTCTATTTCTTTGTCTTCTCTTTCCACAACCTAAAGACAAACGTGAGGTTAGAAAGGCGTAAACGCACCAGTGAAATATTTTAAAAATATTTTTTTGTGATAAAATGGATGCTTTGCGAAAAATTAATTCCAATACAAAAATCGGAAGAAATCTACCCCTTCTTGAGCCAATAAAATTGATAGGGAAAGGTATCCGGTCTGTTTATTGATTGGAATTACTTTTGGATCGTTTTCATTGGAAGATAAATAGGTTGATATTTCAACTTTCAGTTCCCTTATGGCTAGTTCCAAATGCTTCTTAACCGTTTTCTCAGCGATATCCAATAGCTTTGCAACTTCATTGATTTTTAATCCATCATCCTTGATCATTTTATACACCAATTTTCTTTTTTGAGGAAGTTTATCAACCAATTGGGCTATGGTCATCCTTAATTCATCTGTCAAAAGCTGATTCAAAGGTTGGGTATATTCACCAGTTTTCAGATCATCAAAATCTAGGTTTGTAAAAAGCTGGCTCTTTCTCTTACTTTTCCTTAAGTTGTTCAGACATTCATTTTTTACGGCAAAATATATATATCCGTCAAAATTATCTATATCCTTGAGCTTTTCGTGCTGTTTTAAAAGTTTTATGAACACATCTGAAACCACATCCTCCGCTTCCTCATAATACTTCACGTAGGTGGCTGCAAAAGAAACCAATTTGGCATGATATCTTTTGAATAACTCTCCAAAAGCCGCTTTGTCCGAATTGTTTGAAATCCGGGAAAGCAAAACTTTATTATCAAGGCGATTTAACATGCAATTTTGGGTAAATTGGTGGGGCTCTGTGATAGAAGAGGATTAAAGTTGGAATGACTCCATTCTCACTCCTTTTCCACTTTAAGAATTGTGGACAGGCAAATGAACAAAATTATACCCCAACGTCAAAAAAATAGAAAATTTAATTGTGAATATTATTCAAAACACAAATGAATTTGGTACTATAAAAAGTAACTTAATTAAAACCTCCCACCTCTTCGTCTCTGAAGGTATAGCCCCTTACTCAATCCCCCAAATACTCCTTCACCCTTGGAATAGTCAGCCATTCTTTTTGCCGGCCATTCAGGTACGTCACTTTTTCACCATCAAAGTAGGCGCCTTCTTCCAGCAGGATCCGAACATCTTTGCCCCATTCGGGTACATGTACCACAGCGTTCAATTCGATGGCATAGGCGGTATGGGGAAATAGCGGATAATCCCCGGCCCCCGGCGTATCGCCCTGATTGTCCCACATGCCAATAGTAGGACCGGAAGCATGTCCGTGGTATCCCATGGGATGGGTATATATGCTTCCCCGTATTCCTTCCTGATCCATGATCGTAAGGGTCTCCCGCAGGATTTCATTGCCCGTACGGCCCGTCACAAATTGGCTGGTGAGGATATCCTGCAACCGGTTGCCCACTTTCAATGCCTCTTTCAAGTAGTCCGGGACGGCGTTTTCTCCCGGCTTTAGCACATAGGCCAACTGCTGTGTATCCGTCATCAACCGAAGGTAGGATATCCCAAAATCCATATGCAGGAGATCACCCGGCATGATGACTTGGGACTTTGCCTTTGTGGCAAAAGACCGGAGTTGCTCCTGATTGCCGGGATCAGCCCGCTGAATATCCACTGAAGGATGAAACCACGTGTCCAGCTTCAATTCTTTGATGCGTTCCCGATACCACCAGACGACGTCATCGGTGGTGGTGACGCCTGGAGTGATTACTTTCTCAGAAAGCCCCTCCTGAATAATCTCGTGCGCAATGGATTGTATATGGCGATAAGCCGCCATTTCAGCAGGAATGCGCGTTTCCAACCAGCCCACAGCCAAGTCTTGGGCAGGGGTGATTTTTTGATGGAAGTTTTTTGGAAGATAACTGAGTAGCAATTCGTGTTCCGTGACGGTTAGCCCGTCGGCATGGCCAAAATCATCGGATATATTCAATCCTATTTTATCGGGGTTCCGTTCCACGATCAGGTCGGTTAGCTGCTTCCATTGATCAGGTTGCGATTCGGGGTCCCAGGCTTTTGTGAAGGATTTTCCGACATCATACCGGGCTACGGCAAGTGCCTCTACCTCTTGGCTTCCCTCAGGCTTGTAGATCAGCAGCATGGTTCGTCGCCTGGCGGCATGCCAGGTAGCGGGAAGAAAAGTCCGGATGACCGGATCCTCGTTATACTCCCTGGAGGTGATTACCCACATATCGATTCCGGACCGATCCATCAGGGTGGGAAGAAGGGTTTGAATACGTTCCTCCAGCCATTGGTCGATCACTACAGCTTGTTCGCGTTGGGTAAGAATGTGGTGGGTTTGAGATTGGGCCAGGTTTAGGGCAAACAATCCTAGGCATAGAAATAAAAGGGGTTGTTTCATTTTAGTTGTTAGCTTGATGGGAGTAAATATACAGTGGGGGATTGAAATCAAAAGATATAGCCGATGGGTTACCGGGAAAATAGGGTGGTTATTGGTAACAATTCAACCTGAACTTTAGTATTTTAATGAGGGAAAGTGGAATTATAGATTTGGTGGGCAAAATGCCGTTATGAAATATGTCAGCGATCCCCTGGGCTATTTCTATTTACAAGGACAAAAAAACGGTTTTTTAAGATTTCGTGATGGGAAAAACCAACAAGTATTTCCCCTAAAAAGTATATCATGTCTTCGTTGGGAAAAGCTGGCATAAAGGTTAATATATTACTTTAATGATGGGAAATACTAGCACCAAATGGATTGAAATGTCTGATGCTGCCATTTTGGATCAATAAGGCAGTTTTGTAAAATATACTAGAACACAGCAAAACAAGACGCAGGTACAGTTGGCGAAAACGGCTGGTTTGAATCGATGGACAGTGAGCCGGTTGGAAAATGGCGAATCCATTACACTATCGAGTTTAATTCAGGTATTAAGAGCCCTGGACAGCTTGTATGTGTTGAACACCTTTTAGTTTAAAGAAGAAATAAGTCTTTTGGCATACGCCAAACTCAAAAAACGACAAAAAAGCATGTTAGAAATAGAAAAACAGACGATAAAGTTGATTTGGGGTGGTAGATGTAGCCTAGATTAATTTATGGGGAGCTGATGAGGCAGAAATAAGAATGGATTTGAAAAACAGGATTAACCAAAACCTCAATACTTTACAAAAGTAAAGTTTATATATTTTCTTTAAAAATGAATATTAACCGTTCTATTAACTTATCAGGATGTAAATAAAAAAAGAAAATTTCTCTTTTCCCGAAGAAGCTGCTATAGAAGTAATCCCACAGTGCTTGTAGGAGGCCCCAAAACAGGGAAGTCCATCGAGCCAATCGCAGCTTTCTATACTGTCGGATAAAAATCTATTTTTTCCAGTATTGGAAAGTTCCGGAAACTGTTTTAGATAGCTATAAAATACGCAGAACGCAATTTTTATATTCAAAAAATGGTGATTTGCTGGGTTATATTATTGGTAGGTGCTATTAAATATTATATTTAATTCTTATTTTTATTTTTTTTACAAAACACGGCGAATTTACAATGACAGTTATATACCAAACCTTAAATTTTCCCTCTTATGTCTTATTTGCATTCCCCCCGCCTTGTTTTTTCGGGGCAGTTTCAGGCGGACCCTTCCACGGTTAACAATGACCCGACCCATTTTGACAATACCACCTTTCAGCCCAATTACCAAGACTATGGTAAGGGGCAAAATAATGGCTGGTGGAATCCGGACGGAACAGGCAACTGGCGGCTGATCGGTTGTCAAGTAGTCAGTATAACCTATAAGGACGGAAGTAATACCAATGACCCGTCTATAGATCCCATTATCGGACTTTCGCTGACTGACACGGACAGTAGGGTAGCTGGCAAGATCGTCGATCTGGATTCCCAGCAGCAGATGGTATCCGAGCTCTGGGGTGTAATCGTCCGCTTGGTGTCAGGAGATACCAACCTTTTTATTGGGGATTATCAAACAGCCGCATTTACCAATATCTGGATGACCCGGTCACCTGCACTGAGAGGGGATTCCTGCGCCGCGGCCATATACCAATCGGTAATCAAAAACCTCAAGTGGGATTTGGGTAAATTTAATTCCAGATACCTCAATGAGTTGCATGAAGTCAGTCCGGAACAACTTTCCATTCAATTTACAGTGGATCGGTTTAACATGACCCACGATGATCCCCAATTCAGTCTGGGAAGGATTGCGGGAAGTATTGGGCCTTATTTTGAAGGAGAGCCTCTTCACTGGTTAACTGGCAGGCAGTTGTTTCCGGTGCCAAATCCAAAATATAACTACGCCGTGGCACTTCTGGATGAACAACTCAAGACGTTGATTATAGATATGGGAAATGCCTTTCAATTTGATGAAAAGGGAGATTTGCTATCTGGTAAAAACCTCATCGTTGCCGTAAAAACCGATAACCCAAGTAAGACAGAATACATATATTTTGGAAAAATTGATAATTCAAGCCCAGGATGGTATGCCCAAACCGCTGGAATCGTGACCTTTCGCCTTACCGAAGAAATTCTTACCCTGTTAAAGTCCCATCCCTTGGCTATTTTTGACAATAACCCTACATTTGATTTTCCGGAATTAGCCTTTCAAGAAAAGACAAGCTATGTACGGGCTGACCAATTTGTTACCCGCCTCAATGCAGGCGAAACTTTTGAGGTGTCTTTGACTGCAACTTATTTGGGAAAACCGTTGCCTGGTGCTACTATTAATTTGGTGCAAAGTACCTCCGCTTTTGACCCTACACCCCCGGTGGTAGGAACGCCGGAAAATGCCATTACCTTCCCTCCTTCCGCCAAGACCGATGAATATGGAAATGCCTCCATTAGCGTGCAAGCCAGCGACCCGGGAAATCCCAGGGAATATATTGACGGACAAATTTATGGGATTGTTTACAAACTCGAGAAGCAGAATTATACAGATCTTAATCCTTCGGATTTTGTGAGTTTGATGGTGTACTCGTCCGTGCCGGAATCGACCATACAGCACCCGGACTGGGAACGGGATATTCAGCCCATCATGCAGCAGTACGCCAATCTATATCCGCTTATGTCAAAAGGCATATTCAACCTGGCCGATAAGGACGTGGTTCATAACAACGCAGAAATTTTATCCTTTGTATTCGGAAAGGAACTGACCGATCCCAACTATATGCCTGCCACCAGAGACCTTTCGGCCGGCAAACAGCGCATGATTCTCCGTTACCTTGAAACCATTCTCAGCGGTCAGCAAGCAAAAACTTCTGTTATTTTTAAAAGACTATAACCTTAACCTACGATCATGTTAGTATTAAAAGATATCACCTTAAAAGGCGTGAAAGCCGTTAAAGATGCGCTGCAGATAGCCATAAAACTGGAGCACTCTACCATACCTCCCTATTTGACTGCAAATTTTACCTTGACCGGAGATCAAAACGCCTATATTTCCAACCTCATCGGCTCCATCGTGGGCGAAGAGATGCTTCATCTCTCCATTGCCTGTAACCTGCTGAATGCGATTGGTGGCCATCCGGTTATTAACAAACCGGAATTTGTCCCCAAATATCCGGGTCACTTGCCGGGTACGGTGGAAGCGTCGCTTATCGTCGGGCTGATGCCATTTTCCATGGAGGTGGTAGAGGACACCTTTATGGTCATTGAAGAACCTGAAAACCCCGGGGTTTATACAAACCTGGCTGCTGAAAATGTACCTTTAACCATAGGGGCGTTTTATGAAGCCATCAAGACCCAACTTATCTTGCTTGAAAAAGAAGCCAAACAGACGGGAAAGACTATTTTTGTGGGTAAGCTGGCCGACCAATTAACCTATCCCAAATTTTTCCCCGAAAAGCTCCTTTTCCCCATTACTGATATTGATACTGCCATTCGGGGTATCAATATCATCGTAGATCAGGGGGAAGGCACTTCCACCGACCCCTTTGTCAGCCCGGAAGATGAACCGGACTCGGTTATCGAATTGGCGCACTATTACCGGTTCGAAGAAATAACCAAGGGCAAAGCGCTCATAAAAGATCCCAGTGCTCCCAAAGGGTATTCATACAGTGGGGAAGAAATACCCTTTGATCCTACCGCCGTAGCTAGGATGTGGCCCAATCCCCGCATGAACGACTATCCGGTGGACACGGTGGCGTTTACCTACAGTAAGTTTTTTAACTTTACCTACACCAGCTTGTTAAACAGCTTACACCGGACGTTTAACGGGGAGCCGGAGCAGATAAATGCCGCCATGGGGTTGATGTTTTCATTGCGACTTTATGCCTTAAAGCTCCTCCAGACCCCGGATCCGAATCACGCCGGTTACATGGCAGGGCCAAGTTTTGAATTCGTCACCAACGAGGACCTCACCAAGCAAGAAAAATTGAAATTGGCGACTTTTAAATGATCTTAACCCAATATCTCCTTCAAATCCACCTAAACGCAACAACCCATGACGTTCAATACAAGTGAAATGGTCACTAAAATTTCGGTGAGCAACATGGAGCTTTCTATTCAGTTTTATGTAAAGATTTTGGGGTTTGAAATTAATGATGACTACACCATTAATGTAGGCAAAAACTTCGGGCAAGATTCCTATGTACAAGTGCACTTTTCAGGCAAACCGGGTTGCGCAATTGTTCTGGGCCTGTACAAAGACTTGGACCGTCCGCTCAACCCCAAACCTGAAGTTGGGTCGGTGCCTAGTTTTCTTGTTGCCGATATTGAAGAAACGCTTGGCTATTTACGATCAAAAAAAGTGAAAATAGATCACGACCTGGAGGACCCCATTATCATTAATACCTCGGACAAAGGTTATGAAGACAAGTTCTTATTCTTTCGCGACCCGGACAATAATTCCCTTGTGATCCGGGAGAATATGAATCGATGAGTCAGGTTGTTTTATTTTATTTGGATTTGAAAAACGGTATTTGATAAAATAAATAGGAGTCCTACAGGGAGGGCAAAAATGAAAAAGGCCTTAGAAGTTATATCTAAGGCCTTTTGCTCCTCCTCTTGGACTCGAACCAAGGACCCTTTGATTAACAGTCAAATGCTCTAACCAACTGAGCTAAGGAGGAATAATTTGAAGGTTCAAGACGGAGCCTTGCTTTTGTGATGCAAACATAACAGGTTGTGGTTTTTTTTCCAAATATCAACCGCTTATTTTACGCTTATTTTAGTTTACCCCTCAAATTCAAGGTATTAATTTTCAAACCTTCCTGCATAAATTTAAGCTCATTTTCTCGTAGGAAGATGTTCTTCCCGTGTCAGATTTTTTTTATGGTTAAATTTTCATATCAATGAAATTATTCTAATTTTGCAATCCAATCATCTCGGGGTGTAGCGCAGTCCGGTAGCGTGCTTGCATGGGGTGTAAGAGGTCGTGGGTTCGAATCCCGCCACCCCGACGAGAAATGTGCCAGGCTGGGATCAACCCAGTCTGGCTTTTTTTATGGAATATTTTGTCTATATCCTTTACTCCCAAAAGAATGACCGTTATTATATCGGTCAGACGCAAAATCTGGAAGAGCGTCTGGAGAG
>JBBQXZ010000085.1:0-17791 GCA_038209145.1 Cytophagales bacterium
CCACCGGCGGTATAGGTTGCC
The DNA here is from genome assembly GCA_038209145.1 of Cytophagales bacterium. Lineage (GTDB taxonomy): Bacteria > Bacteroidota > Bacteroidia > Cytophagales > Cyclobacteriaceae > Lunatibacter. The sequence continues at coordinate 22 of JBBQXZ010000085.1, forward strand.
CAAGCGCTGGTACCAAGTTCCGGAACGAAAGTTGAGTTTTTCAAGATAAATGATGTCATGCAGGGTAAGTACCAATGGGATCTTTCCCCAAAATGGTGCCGTGTTGCTGGTGCAATGTAAGAGATCCAGGCCAAGTTTTTTTGCAGCCCGGGGCAAATACCACTGTTCCCAAATAGGATAAGGAGTTGGTGGAAGTCGGACAATTTTAAAATTTGATGTTTCTGTAACGCAACTGGGATCCTCTACCTGATTGACAAAAATAAAGTACTCATTGACCTTATCCAATTGCTGGAGGTTGCGGATTAATTCCACAGCGACCATATCCATTCCGTGTCGTTTTTTTCTGAATATGCGCTGAGCTTCTATTCCGATTTTCATGGGGTGGTGGTTGTTAGGCGTGGATTGTCGTGCAGGTCCTTGATGAAAATGCTTTTCGAAAAGCCTTTGAGATAGGCAAGGGCATGATTAAACTCGCCGTTTAGCAGGTAAGCGGTGAAATTTTTCGGGATGGCGACAAGAAAATAATACAGGGAGGTAAATATAAAAATGGGCCATCCTACATTTCTTCTGAGGTAAATCCACCGGTTTCTACTCATGTAAAAAGTCTTCAGCAGGGAGTTTTTACCCACACTCATGGATTCCTTGTGTAATATTGCCGCACTGGGTTCATACCAGATTTCGTAGCCGGCTTTTTTTATGCGCTCACAATAGTCCATTTCTTCATAGTATAGAAAATACAGTTCGGCCATCATGCCTACATCTTCTACTACTTTGCGGGGAATAAACATGGCAGCACCATGGGCCAGGTAAGTAACTCTTGCCTCTTGGTACTGGCCCATATCCTTTTCTAGGTATCCAATGCCACTGCCTCTTCCGGTGATCGGGCTTATGTTGGTAAATCCCGCATATTGGACTATGGAGGGATCATCGTAATAATTTATTTTGGGACAAACCATTCCCACACGTTCATTGCTTTCGGCCCTTTTCAGCAGGCCTTCCAAGACATCTGGGGAAACTTCCGTATCATTGTTTATGAGAAAATAATACATGCCTTTGGCAACTTCTATTCCCCTGTTGTTTCCTCCTGCGAATCCCTCATTTACTGGGTTTTTTAGCAGAATGATACCTGGAAATTCTTCCAACAGAATACTGGGGTCCTCTTTGGAGGCATTGTCGACAACGATAAGTTCCACATTGGGATACGTGATTTTTTGAAAACTTGCCAGCATCCCTCTTGTATGCTCCAGACCGTTGTAATTAATCGTGATTACCGAAATAAGTGGTTTGTCCATAGTATTAAATTAAAAGTTTCTCTCCGATAGTTCTTTATCCAAGTCTGGGGCAAGATATAAATAAGCCCAAGACATGTAAATGACAATTCCAGTTGGCATTTGTCCCAAAATTGGATTTCCATAACTGGCCATAATAATTCCAATGTAGCCGGCAAACAAGGCCAGTAATTTTTGTTTGAGGCCCTCATCTTTGACTTTCCATATTTTCAGCAAAGCCATAAGGGCAATAAACAATAAGATAGTGAGGTGTAGGCTGAGACCTACCACACCCATTTCGGCCCAAATCTTCACATACCAACTATCATTGGGCGTTTCGGCCAGAAAGGTGCCCGGACTGAACCGCTGACCCCAGGATCCAGAGGTGCCAATACCTCCGCCAAATGGTCTGTTTTGGAGGTAGGATTTAAATTTCTTCTGATTTTCTTTACGGACATTCAAGGACGCGTCATTGGGATCCAGCGCAGACCGCATCCTGCGTACCTGGTAGTTGTCCTGTGCAATGGTGGTAAATTTGAGAAAGAAGAAAATTGCACCCAATAAAATCAACCCCCCTGCCATGATCTTAAAATTTTTGGTAGCAAATAAAAATGCCATCGCTCCGCCTACCGGCACGATCAAAGATCCGCGTGTCCCCGTGAGTATCATCAAATAAAAGAATAGGAGCGATAGAACGGCGTAAATCAGTTTTGTCCGGATTTGGAAAGGACCTAAAGCTAAAATAGCGGCCATCAACCCAGCGTGGGCTATTCCTGCACCAAACTGTCCGGCGTCGGAAAAAAAAGAAAACACTCTCAAGTTTCCAAATAATACATGGGTAGTTCTGGGACCCGAATCTAACCACCTGATCTCAGCAGCGTCCAGCCCGATGAAGTATTGCCTCAATCCCCACAGGGCAGCCAAAAAGGAAAATAATAGAATATAATTAATAAACCGGTCCAAATCCTTTATTTTATTGGCATAAAGCAAGGTCAACGGAACCGTCAATATCATGTATAGGGCCGTTCCCCTTACGGCATAAAACCAGGCTGCCATACTCCGGGCTTCGGGATTGATGATCTCCGCTACATTGTATCCCATCCAGATGACACTCACCAGCATGAGGCTGTTTTTGATTTTTTTGAAATCTGTTTTTATTGTGGTATGGAAAATGGCGGAAATTATGGCTAATATCAATGCAAAATCAACCGTCAAACCCAGTGGAATAGCGGAAATATATCGGATTGCGCCAATAGCAAAAAAAGCACATATCAACGTGAGAACTAAGGCATTGGAGGGCTTTTGCATGACCCAATAGAAAAATGCTACCCCTGCTGGCAAGGCAAAAAGGACAGCAATTCCCAAGATTTCCAAATATATGACAAGTAAAGCTACGACTATAGCGAATACAAGCATTCCTAAAAAGGCAATAGCTCCATTATTTTTTGCTACCTCCATACGGGTCTTATGAAATGAAGTTTTTTATCCGCTTTCTAAAAAGACTTCTATTTTTGGGAGTTTCGCCGCTTACCTCTTCAATTTCTTCTTCACCTAGTTTGTTTAAAAGGACAACATGGGGAATGTGTACCGTTTGCTTTAAGTTATCCAAAGTAAGTTGGTTGGCCGCATTCCAGGTCCTTTCCGCATTCAGAACCATAATCAAAAGATTGGACTGGTTGATAATGAAATAGTTGAGGTGATAATCCTGAAAATCAGGTATTTCTACAAGAATAAAGTCATGGCTGTTTTGTGTAAAACGGTCCATCCAGGCATTGTTTTCATTTTCATACAGGTCTTTTTTTGGATCATATAGATAGGTCTCACAAGCAATCGATATTTGGTTTGTAGCACTTTTTGGGCCAAAGTAGATGACGGTTTTCTTCTGCGTTATAATCTCTTCAACCATTTTTTGAATCAAAAAGCTCTTGCCTTCTTGGGGCATCAAACTATAAAAAACAAGGATATTTGTCTTTCGCCCGGTGCTGATATACTGATTAAGGTGGTTATATATTTGATTGATCAGCCGTTTTCTCAACGTTTCCACTTGGATGCTTTTACTTAATTTGGCTTCATTGATCCATCCACCGGCTATCTTCAGACCCGTAAGCTTTTGTGCTTTTTTAATTGTTTTGATGGTAGGGTCCAAAAAGAAGATTAACAAAATAATTCCAACAACAAAAAACCCACTTCCCATCAGGCCACCTATTACCAGAAACAGCTTTTTGGAAGGGAGTGGTTTTTTTGGATAAAAGGGTTCATCGATGAGCTTTTGGGGAGAAGTCATCTCCAAGTCGTATTTTTGAAGGTAAGCCATATTGAGGCCATGCAATATGGATAGGTATTGGCTTTCGTTGACACCTACCTCTCTTTCAAGCCGCTTCAACTCGGCTCCAAGCGGAGCAAATTCATCTATTTTTTCGACCAAATACTCTTTTCTTTTTTGCATTACCGCAATGGCCTGAACTTGTTCTTCGTATTGGATCTTGAGTCTTAGCCATTCGTCAAGTGCCTCCTTGCGCTGAAGTCCCTCCAAAGACATGCTGCCGTTGAAAAGCTTCTGGGATTCATCTTCAATCTCTTTTTGAAATTCCCGGATTTCTTTTTCAATGGCCTCACCCAGCTGCGATGTGTTCCGGTTTAGCCTAATTCCCGAAAGTTGTTGGTTCCTGGTGATAATTTCATCTTGAAGTTTACTTATTTTTTTAATAACTATTTGCCTATTTTCAAAATTGGAAAATAATTCCTCCAATTTATCCAAGTTAGCTTTGGTGCCTGACATCAATTGGGTGGATTTTTCTTCGGCCTGTTCATGTTCAAGTTTGGCAATATCCAGGTATTTTCCCTGTTCATAGTAGTTGAGTATTCTGTTATCGGTCATGAATACTTTCAAATCTGATTCTGCAACCCTCAATCTTGCCTGGGCAATGATCAATTGATCTTCGAAGTATTTGATGCTATTGACATTTTCCAACTCTTTCATCTGGGTATACCTGTCCATGAAGGCATCCGTGATAAACTGAAGCGTATAATAACAAATGGAAGCATCGTCGGATTGAAAAGTTACCTCCATCATGTCCGATGATGACTTTCTAGCCACAAAAAGGTTGTTCAAAATTCCCTGAACGCTGTAATGTGGGTGTTCGCGCAACAGGTAGTCGATGGGGGAATCGGGGAATTGCGCATAATGGTCAACGATAGCAGCGTAGGTCAACTCCAGGTTTTCAGGAACTACCAATTCTTTTCTGAGTGCATCGGGAATATGGGTTTTAATTTCTTCAAAATCTTTCTCCGAAAACAGTTCTTCGTTGGGTTCTTTTTGAATAAGGTGAAGTGCCAGCAACTTTAAAGAGGCGGCTTGAACCGTTTCTCTGGATTTGATCAATAGCGTCAGGTTGTCGAATAAATTATTGGAAGTGTAAAAATCCATCCGTATGGCCCCACCGTCATTCACCCCATTGTTGGAAGTTGGGTTTGTGAAAATGGTTGTTGATGATTCGAATTTTTGCGGAAGGGTTTTGGCAAAAGTAAAAACCAAAAAAGCAACTAGGAAAGGTACAAAGACAATCCAATATTTGTGCTTAAAAAATAGCAGTACGATTTGTTTGAAGGTCATGGCTTTTTAACGATTTGACTCAGGGGAAGTCCAAGCAAAATTTCCAGCTTTTGAGCGGCGGTCATGAAGTTCCTTCTGGCGTTTTCATATTCAGATTGGGATATTGTGAAGATTTCCGCATTTCGGGTATAAATACCGCCGTCAATGTTGCCGCTGATATACTCCAATTCCATCTGTGCCAAATTACTTTTGGCTTTTTGTTGCATTTCATACCGGATAGTCATCAGTCGCTGTCCGGTGACTAACATATTGTATTCCTCTACTATCTGTGTAGCGACTACCAATTCCATTTCACGGGTTTTATAATAGGTGGCCTCCAATTCGTTTTTCTGCAAGTCAATCCGGTCCTTTCGGGTGTATAGTTCTGAAAGAGGTATGCTCAGGTTTGCTCCGGCCCGGTATCCATTGGCGATATTCGACAGATCTCCGCCCTGTTGGCCGGTAGCAATGATTGCTTGGTTGCCGTAGCCGTAATCTATATACCCCCGTAGTAAGGTGGTCCAGGATTTTTTCGCCAGGTTTATTCTCGATGTTGCAGAACCAATCAGGGCTTCATTTAACTTCACGGTAGGATGGTATGAAATTGCGATTTGAATCAATGAATCTAGTGACGGCAATTGATCTTCTATATTTAATTGTAAATTAAAATTATAAACAGGGGGGATTTCTTCTTGAGCCATTATCCCATTGCTTATCATACATAGATATACCCCTAAAATTATTTTTTTTACCATTCTATTCTAACTTAGTAAAAATGTTAATTTCATTATTATATGTGCGAATTTCATTTTTTTATATATGTAATTAAGTATTAAGTAATGTGATATAATCAATTCCCAAAGTTAGTCTTTTTTTATTATATCCTTTTTTTGAAATTAATATTTCTCCCTCTATATTCAAAAAAGCATTCAGTTTTTATTATGATTCAAGAAAGAATTAAAGAAAAAATTTCCCAAAAGAGCCTTGATATTTATGGACGGAAATGGAATAGTAAGCAAGAAAAATGGCGCTTATACCGCTATGTGATGATAGACTTGTGGATGGGCTTTTGGAGGCTTGTAAACGGGGTCATACGATTGCGGTCCTGTACCACCGGGAAATTTGTCACGGTAAGGGGAAATCCCCGAATCGAAGTAAAAGGGAAAATAATAGTCGGGGATCATTGTAGGATCTGGTCCCACATGGGAGTAACCCAACTTTATGCGGGTCCCAGGGCGGAATTAATTATAGGAAACAATACCTTTGTAAATACGGGAACTATTTTGTCGGCAAGCAACCGGATTGTCATTGGCAACAATGTACAGATAGCCAATCAGGTTATCTTAATGGATGGGGATTTTCACGGAGTGGATGACCGGGATGTGATGAAGGTACCAGGTGAGATCATTATAGAAGATGACGTATGGATCGCTACCCGTGCGATGATATTGAAGGGAGTGACGATAGGTAAAGGATCAACCGTAGCCGCAGGTGCGGTAGTTACAAAAAATGTACCTCCCTACACCTTGGTGGGTGGGGTTCCAGCCAAAGTTATCCGCCACTTAACCAAGCCTCAATAAAAAATCAAAATTTTGCCATTTAATACCTTAACCAACTGAATATGATAAACTGTGTAATTATAGACGATGATCCAGCTACCATTCAAGTCCTTACTTTTTATATTTCAAAGACCAAAGATACCTTTCTTAAAGCATCTTTTACGGATTCGATTGAGGGATTGAATTACCTCTTGGAGAACAGATCGGAGATTGACCTGATTTATTTGGACATTGAGATGCCGGAGATGAATGGATTTGAAATACTGAAGCACAGTCAGTATGATGGTTCTTTAATCATTATATCGGCAAATATGGAAAATGCCATATCGGCATTCGAGACCAACGCCTGTTACTACCTGCCCAAGCCTTTCAGTTATGACAATTTTTTGAGAGGTTTGGAGAAATACAAAGAAAAAACTGTCAAAATAGACCCTGAATCCTATTCCGGAGACTTCATTTTTGTCAAAGATGACCGGATTTTCAAGAAACTTCTTTTTTCTGAGATTAACTATTGTGAAGGAAAGGGGGATTATATCAGCATCAAATGCAGCAGTCAAACCTATATGATCAAATCTACCATTGGCAATTTTTTGGAAAAACTGAACGGACATGCTGAATTTGTGCAAGTTCATCGAAGTTGGGTAATTAACCTCCATTTTCTGACGGACTTTGACAACGAAACGGCAGTAGTTTCCGGGAAAATCATTCCAATTGGAGCCAAATATAGAGAACACCTTAAAAACAGTGTCAAATTTTTGTAATGAATGATATTTACTATCCAGCTAGGTATTTTTCGATCAAATCAGTGACCACTTTTTCTTCCAGAATAAATTTGTTCAGCAATTCTTCGGCGATTCCATTTTCAAATTCGGTCAACCCTTCAAAAGCCAATGCTATTTTCAACATGGCACCTAACCCTGCAGTGAGTGCAGATCCTTTTATTTTGTGTCCCTCTGCATTTAGGCCTATGAGGTCTCCTTTTTGAACTAAATCAACCAGTTTATTCCTGGAAAGATTTAATTCTTGAATGGTGAGGATGAATACTTCGCGGATTATTAAAGCGTCATCTCCCAAATATTCTTTGAGTTTTTCGATGTCAAAGTGATCTTTAGGGGAATCACGGGTGGATATGGCAGGGCCGGAACGGTTACTTTCGTTTTCAGCAGAAGCTAATTTGCCCTTTTGGGAAGGCAGCCATTTCTCAAAAATTAATTTGATGGTATTTTCAACGATAGGTTTGGCTACAAAATCCACCATACCTGCTACCTGACTTTTTTCTTTTTCTCCTTTAATATTGCCCGCAGTCACCGCTATAATGGGGATATGAACCAACGCTGGGTTTTTTCTTATGGCATCCGTTGCCTCATAGCCACTCATTATTGGCATTTGAATGTCCATCAGGATGATATCCGGTTGCATCTTTTCTGCTAAGGTGAAGGCTTCCATACCATTTTTGGCTTCTATAATTTCTGCATTGGGAGATATTTTTTTTACGATGGTCTTTGCCAAAAACATATTGATGGTATTGTCTTCCGCAATAAGAACCTTGAAGCTGTTCTCAAAAGATGCGGCACTTGTATCAAGTTGTTTTTTGGGATATACGTTGTTTTTGGGATTAATTTTGGCTAGGGTTTTGAACAGGTCATTTAGCTTTATTGGCTTAGAGAGCTTCCCAGCCACATTTAACTCTCTGGAAGTAACATGTATGTACTCATCATCCGCTGAACTATGTAATAAAAGTATGGAAATTTCAGAGGTAGGGGTTGAAAAGTTCTCCCGTATTTTCCTGATGGTTTCCAAACCATCCATATACGGCATGTTTAAATCCATCAAAATAACCTCACAATTTGGATGTTGCTCCAGCTTCTGAAGGGCATCATATCCATTATGTGCTTCCATTACCTGAATATTTTTGAGGGCAAACATCTCTTTGAGAATTAGCCGGTTGTTGGCGTTGTCATCCACTACCAGCGCCCTTTTGATGAAGGATAGATCCATCCAGTCAATGCCTTCCCCCTGTTCTGTTTTTAATTCAACCTCAAAGTAAAAAGTACTGCCTTTGCTTAACGTACTTTCCAACTTCAACTCACTTCCCATCATATGAAGTAGTTTGTTGGATATGGTCAATCCAAGGCCTGTTCCTCCGTATTTTTTGGTTGTGGAACCATCTTCTTGGGCAAATGCGTCGAAGATTTTCAGTTGCATATCTTTGGAGACACCAATGCCTGTATCCCTCACTTCAAACTTGAATTTTGACAGATTGGTATTGATCTTTTCTGCAATGGTAATTTTGAGTTCAATCTCTCCATGCTCGGTAAACTTGACTGCGTTTCCAAGTAGGTTGATTATTATTTGCTTGAGGCGTATATCGTCTATGAAAATGTATCGCGGAAGATCTGGGGCTAGGTTGAGTAGCATTTCAATCCCTTTTTTTTGGGCTTGATAGGAAACTACGTCAGTGGCTTGTCCAGCTAGGTCGTAAATGTCTGCCCGGTTAATATCCAGTTCCAACTTTCCAGCCTCAATTTTGGAGAAATCCAAAATGTCATTGATGATGTTGAGCAGGGTATTTGCTGATTGGTTTACAATGTCAATGTACTGTAGCTGGGAATCATTCAGTTCTGTTTTGATGAGCAGGTCTGTAAAACCGATGATGCCATTCAGTGGCGTTCGGATTTCGTGACTCATGTTTGCGAGAAATTCTGATTTTGCCAGACTGGCTTTTTCAGCTTGCTCTTTTGATTTTATGAGCCTTCGCTCCAGATTTTTTCGGTCAATGGCATTTCCAATACTGTTGACAAAACTTTTCAACAGTGATAATTCTGCCTCAGACCAAACCCTATCAAACTTGCACTCATCATAGCCGGTGAATCCCCAGAACTCGTCTTCGTTGAATATGGGGATAGTGAGAATGGATTTGATCCCTTGGTTCTCCAAAAATTGCCGTGTGGGATTGTCCACCGGCAGGTCTTTCATGATGGCTATGAAGGGCATCCCTTTGACCATCAGTGCGGCAAAATCTCCAAAAACCTCCATCGGGATATTTTGCAGATCTGGATTGTTGATTTGGGGTTCAGCCGCTTCAGAACTCCATTCAAAACGTTGGGAAGTAAGGAAGTTTCCATCCTCATCCTGGGAATTTTCAAAGAAATAGACGCGGTCCACATTGACGGATTTCCCTATAATTTCCAACGAATTTGAAATAGCCTGATATAAATTTCCGTTTGAGAGCAATTCGTCTGTAGCAACCGAAATGGCCTGAAGCATTTGCTCTTTTTGCTTCAATTTCTCATCATTGAACACCTGTTCATCGATGTCCTGAATGGTACCGAATAAATAGGTCACCACGCCTTCCTCTACGTTGGCGTCACCAATCGTTCTCACCCATATTTCTTTTCCCTCGGCAGTGATAAGCTTTAGTTTTTCATCCCAAGCTTTCCCATATTCCAAACCTAACTGGACAAGCTCCTTCATTTTATCCCTAAACTCCCCTTCCTTATAGAACATAATCGATTCCTCCAAGGTAGGCTTGTAGTGGTCGGGTACGAAATGGATATTTTTGGTGATGTCAGTCCAAGTCATTTGCTTATTGGTCAGGTCCATTTTCCATCCGCCAATCCGTGCCATCATATGGGTTTGACTGATCAGTTCTTTGGCATTTTGTATCGACCTTTCGAGTCGTAGCCGCTCTGTGACATCCACCGAATTGCCGATGACATACTCATTGCCCTCACTGTCTTTTTCCAGGGTATTGCTGTACAGCCAGACTTTGTAGGTTCCATTGGATAATTTGGTGGTCATCAGTCCTTTGGCGGTTCCGTCAGCTTTTACTTGCTCAAAGTAATTGGTTATATCGGGATGATATTTAGCGGGGATGATATCCCATAGTTTTTTTTCGAGAATTTCTTCTGTGGTATAGCCCAACAGCCTAGCTCCGTAGTGGTTGAAACTCAGAAACCGCCCTTCAAGGTCATGGGTTAACATCAAGCCCTGACTGTTTTCAAAAAATGAGCGGAATTTGTTTTCGCTCATGACGAGTTTGTATTCCCTTTCTTTCTCCTCAGAGATATCCCTGCCGATGGCAAATATCAATTTGTTTCGCTGGTCTGCGGTCGCTGTCCAGGCAAAAGTCTTATAGGATTCATCCTTGCTTTTAATTCGATGTTGAAAATGGGAAGTTTGCTTTCCATGTATCAAATCGTTGATTTCCGTTTCCGTGATCCGAATGTCTTCCGCATGGATAAATGACAGTATAGGGGTGTTCGACAATTCCTCTTCATTATATCCCAGCAGGTTTTTGAAACTGGGGTTTACTTTGATGAATTTACCGTCAAACCGTAAAACACAGATCAGGTCTTGGGATAATTCGAGCGCTTTCCCCAACAGTTTTTCTTCGAACCTGTTGTTTTTTGCTAAAACTGCGGTAAAAGCTTGCTCCGCCAAAAGCAGGATGGTTTTTTGTTGGTGGGGCAGAAGCTGCTCTCTTCCGGTACCCATAACTACCAAAACGCCTAACTTTTGCCCTTCGGGCTGTTGTATGGGAATTATACATGCAGCTTGGAGATTCCAAGGCTCTTTGGAAAGAAAATGGCAAGGACTCTCACTGTCACCTTTGAAATCAATCGTGTCGGTCAATTGCTCCACCGATTTTAAATAAGTTGTAAAGTATTCCGGTAGGGTGAAACTTTTGGGGTCAAAGCCATAAGCAGACTTTATCCAGAAGCTGTTATTTTCGAAGAAACCGAGAAATCCCAAAGAACGGGTTACAGAAACACAGGCAATCTGTACGATTTGGTCAAGAAATTCATTTTTGACTTCTTTACCCAAATAAAACTTGGTCGGTGTATTATCTGCTTTCTTTCCATCCTGTTTGTTGATAAAATCATTCATCGGTCAAAGTTTATGGCCAAAACAAGGTTTTGTAGATTATATTAAGCAATAAAAAAGGCACAAATCTATATTTCACTGCGTGAATTTAAGATTTTTAAAATGATAATTCAAAGTGGTAAATTCTGAAACCTTGTTTTATCTTTACGGAATTAATGCACATTCACATCTTTCTATAAATTTACTTTTAATTTTTGAAGATTATGATTCTACAGGAAATAATATTTTGGATTTGCCTTTTCATTGTTTTTTACGCTTTTTTGGGTTATGGATTGGTTTTGTTTTTTCTGGTAAAAGTAAAACAAATGCTTTCAACTTCCCGGCGAGCCGCTAGTATTGGGTTTCAACCGGAGGTAAGTTTGGTGATTCCATGCTACAATGAGGCAGATATAATTCGAGATAAAGTACTTAATTCCTTGGACTTGGATTATAACAAACAAAAGCTTGAGTTATTTTTTATCACTGACGGATCGACAGATGATTTCAGAGAAGTATTGATGGAGTTCCCGGAAGTGACACTGCTGCATGAAGACCGAAGGGGTGGAAAAACCGCCGCTGAAAATCGAGCCATGAATTGGATAACCACACCGGTAGTTATTTTCTCGGACGCAAACACACTTTTGAACCAAGACGCGGTGAAAAATATAGTCAGACATTTCGAAAGGGAAGATGTGGGCTGTGTTTCGGGTGAAAAGCGGGTACTAAGTGATGAGAAAGATACCGCAAGTGCTGCCGGGGAAGGAATTTATTGGAAATACGAATCTTTCCTGAAAAAACTAGACTCCGAGCTATATAGTGCAGTTGGTGCCGCCGGGGAATTGGTGGCATTCCGTACCTCCCTTTACGAAGATCTTCCGGAAGACACCATATTGGATGATTTCATGCAGTCCATGTTGATAGCCGCAAAGGGATACAAAATTATCTATGAACCGGAAGCATATGCGCTGGAAACCGGCTCGGCATCTGTAGCCGAAGAATTAAAAAGAAAAATCCGCATCAGTGCAGGAGGTTGGCAATCCATGAAAAGGCTCTGGGATAAAATCACTCCCTTTAACCAACCCTTACTGTATTTCCAATACCTCTCTCATCGGGTTTTGAGGTGGACAGTCACCCCTTTTCTCCTCATTTTCGTTTTCATTCTCAATTTTTTTCTACTGGACTTGGGTTGGGTTTATCCGTTATTTTTAACCGGACAGATCATCTTTTATTTGGCTGCGGCACTGGGTTATTTCCTCGAAAACAGGCAAATCCGAATGAAGCTTCTATTTGTGCCCTATTATTTTTGTGTGATGAATTATGCAGTAGTTGCAGGTCTTATCCGTTTTCTAAAAGGAGGACAGAAAGGCACTTGGGAAAAAGCAAAAAGAAAATCCATGACCTCCTAAATTAACTTACGACTTAGCTTTTCGCCTCACACCGCTGACGGCCTCCGCAATGAGCGGATCTTGCGGCCAATAGTGTTTGGGATAACGCCTTTTCATTTCTTTTTTCACTTCATGGTAGGTGTTATTCCAGAAACTTTTCAAGTCAGTAGTCACTTGGACAGGCTTGAATCCGGGGGAAAGCAAATGGATTAGCAAGGTAATCTTTCCGGCATTTACGGTGGGTGTTTCCATGAGACCAAACAATTCCTGTAGCCTTGCCGCTAAGATGGGAGGCCCCAACTCCTGGTATTGTATTCCGATTTTTGACCCGCTGGGGACCTCCAAAGTTTCGGGTGCCAGCCGTGGCAATAACTTGCCCAATTCATAGGGCAAGCTGTTTTGCAAGACTTCAATTAAGTTTATTTTTTTTAAATCCTCAACAGTTTTTACCCGGTCGATATACATGCTAAGCCAGTCACCGCAGGTTTGAAGCAGCGTGGCAGTGGTAACATCAGGCCATCCTTCTTCCGGGTTCCATTGACGCAGGCAATTTACCCGATTTTGCCAGTTGATGACTTCCTCTGTGAAACTGAGTAAATATTGGCCTTCGTTTTTTATCGCTTGGAGTACAACAGCCACCTGGATCGGTTTATCAGGAGTTTTGAGCGGTATTCGTTGAAGGACAATCTGACCAATTCTCCATTCTTCCTGCATAATCAGTCCCCCTTTTTTTGTCTCCCAGCTGATATTATCCCTTTTTTTGATCATTGGCCCAAGGTCTTTGGGATTGAGGGGGGCCGCCGAAAATATCTTGCCGAGTTTTTCACGGACATCCATGTGGGCGATGGCCAACCAGGGTTGGTGTGCAAGGTCATCTTTGTAATCCATGGCTGCCAGTTTGCCATTCGCAAGCTGAAACTGCGCCTGATTACCCGGTTTGCTTGAGGCTATGCGCTCTGGGTAAGCATAGGCAAGCAGCAGCCCCACCGCATAGGGGTCTACTGGACCATTATCTTGTGGGACCTGAAGCAATTTCCGATATACTTGGGCCACTTTTTCAATTCTCTCTAACCCCCTGTGATTCATTTTATCTCTCCTTTTTCTCCTTAAAAACTCCACCCGGAGGGAAACGTCTAAACTGGGCGCATGATCTAAGGGATCTTTTTCTTCCAATATGGCCGCCAAATCAGTGGCAAGTTCAGGGATAAGCAATTCTCTTCCCTTCTGCAACATATGGGCGATTCTGGGATGGCAGGGTAGTTCATAGATAGCCTCTCCATGTGCAGTGATTTTCCCGGAATCAATCGCCCCGATATCCTCCAGTGTCTCCTTTGCCTGTTGGATCGAACCCATCGGAGGGGGTGTAAGCCAGGTAAGGGAGTGGATGTCTTTCGTCCCCCATTTCGTCAGCTCCAACACCAACGGGGTTAGATCGGTTTCCATAATTTCGGGTGTTCGGAAAGGGAGTAAATTATGGTGCGTGGCCGGTGTCCACATTCGATAACAGGTTCCCGGCATTAGTCTTCCTGCCCTTCCTGCCCGCTGGTCAGCGGCATCTTTGGTAATAGAAAGCGTAGTCAATCGGGAAAGGCCGCTTTTGGGATCAAACCTGGAGCTACGCGTAAAGCCCGCGTCAATGACTACCTGAATTCCTTCAATGGTAAGACTTGTTTCGGCAATTGAGGTGGAGAGGACGACTTTTCGTTTTCCACTTGGATGAGGCAGCAGGGCTGCCTGTTGCATGGCATGGTTAAGTTGCCCGTATAATAGGGCAATAGCTACTTCGGGATGTCTTTTATTAAGGATTTCAGCTGTTTTTTTTATTTCTCCCTCGCCCGGTAAAAATACCAACAGGTCACCCTGGGTTTCTTGTAATGCTCTTGTGACGGCTTGGCTGCTCAATTCGGGTATTAAATAGGGATCGTTCTCTCCGGCATAAATGACCTTGACCGGGTATTGCTTGCCAAGACTAGCTACCACTGGAGCAGAAAGCAAAGACGACAGCGCTTCTGTCTCCAAGGTGGCGGACATCAGTAAAATGCGCAAATCCGGCCGCAAAATTTGTTGTATTTCCCTGCATAACGCCAACCCAAGATCGGCATGAATGCTTCGTTCATGAAATTCATCAAAAATAACCAACCCGATATCTTCCAGCGCGTTGTCCCGCTGGATCATCCGGCTTAGTATGCCCTCAGTGATGACTTCTATGCGTGTTTTGCCGGAAATTCTGGTATCAAAGCGAATGCGGTATCCAACCCGTTCTCCAACTTCTTCTCCCAGCAAATCCGCCATGCGGTAGGCAATGCTGCTTGCTGCCAGTCTGCGCGGTTCTAGCACCAGGATTTTTTTATCCTTCAACCAAGGCTCATCCATCAACTCCAAAGGTAGAATGGTACTTTTACCAGCTCCCGGAGGAGATTGTAGGATCACTGTTCCCTGTTCGCCCAGCAGTTTTTTTACGTCGGGTACAACTTCCTGAATAGGGAATAATGGAAGATTTGTCACCATAGATGAAAGCGATAGTTTCTCAAAACAAAAAAGCCGGACAGTTTCCTATCCGGCTTCAAAAGTAATATTTTTTTTTATTCGATTTTTACCATGGCTCTGCCATATTCCCATTTGATTTCCATACCTCCTGAAGCGACTTCGTACGTCAACCTTTCAGTTAATGTGGAGGTTTGGCCGGAAGGTACATTTACCCGAAGGGCATCTTGGGATTGATCGTATTTCGTTCCCCACTGACCAGTTTCTTTATTGAAAATGATGGTGCTGGTTGATTCTCCCGGAATAATGAACAAACTGTACTTGCCGGCAGGAAGCGGCTTGCCCTCCACATTGATATTCTTGGAGGTTGCAAAAATGGTCGCCTCATTGGCTCCTGCTCTCCATACTTTCCCCAATGGTACAAGGTCACCAAAGATGGTTCTTCCCTTTACTGCGGGACTGCTGTAATTCACAGTAATGTTTGCTCCGTTGATAGTACCCTCAGCCGTCATGGGAGGGCTGGGTTTTTCTTGGCAATACGACATAAAAATCACAGTAAACATGAGTATACTTGATATTCCGGCCTTTTTTAAATAAGTTATTTTCATCGGTTTTTTGTAAGTTGGTTAATGAACTTTTAACGTAATGGATAAGTAAATGTTTCGCTTTGTAAATTTATATGGTAACCCAAGCTTGTTTTTTGTGGCTTTCGATGATCCGCTCACAGATCAAAAGCTCCCGGTATCCATCCTCAAAGGTGGGGTAACTGGGTTTATCCGGTTGCTTTCCCGAATTCACCGCCGCATAGACTTCTTTAAACATTTGCTTGGAAGTGTCTGGGAATCCTTCGTTATGTCCTCCGGGGAAACTGATTAGCTTAGCAGCTTCGGCAGTAAATAAGGAGGGGTCTTTCATCAGGTGCTGATTGGCAGTCTCTCTTTTTCCAATCCAAAGTTCATTGGGTTTTTCAGAGCACCATTCAAAATTTGCCTTGGATCCCGCAATTTCAATATTCAACCTGTTTTTACGGCCTGCGTTAACCTGACTCACTGTCACGGACCCTTTGTTGCCATTGTCAAACTTCAACAGGACGGACGCATGGTCTTCGGTGTTTATTGGTACTTCCTGGTAATCAGAAGGCTGTAGCATTTTCCCCGAATAGGTTTCAATCGCTTTAAGTGGTTTTAATCTTGTCTTATGGATGGTAGAGAAATCTGCCATGACAGCGGTGATTTTCAATCCCGTGACATATTCTGTCAAGTCCAGCAAGTGGGAGCCAATATCCGCAATTGCCCTGGATTCACCGGATTTGTCCGGCTCCAGGCGCCAGTTGTAGTCGGTTTGGAGAAAAAGCCAATCCTGTAGGTAAGATCCCATGATGGAGTACACGTCTCCTAGTTCGCCAGATTCCCGCATGGTTTTCATCTGCCTCACCATGGGATAATACCTCAAGTTGAAATGGACGGCATTTACCAAACCTTTTGATTTTGCCAATGCAACCAACTCTTCGGCCTCTTCCAGTTTGGTGGCAAGGGGTTTTTCGCAGATGATATGCTTTCCCGCCTCCAGCACGGCTTTGGATTGGCTGAAATGTAAAAAGTTCGGCGTACATATATGGACGGATTGAATGTCCGATTCTTTCAACATATCCTCAAAAAGCATGGCCTTTGGAATACTCAAGAGTTCGGCTTTTTGTTCGGCAAGTTCTTGAGTTACTTCTACAAGTGCGGCTACTTCCACGTTGGGGATTCTTCGGAGTGCTTCTACGTGGGCAGGACCAATAAATCCTGTGCCAACGACAGCGACTTTAATTTTTTTCATAAGGGTCGATTGTTCTAGTTTGGTAAAACATGTGGCTAAAGATAGAAGCTACTTTTGTATTTTTCAATCCTTCAACGGATAACTTTTATGCGGCCTAGGCAGCTTTCTAAATTTAGGCACTTGTATTTCTCAGATGAAATTAATCATACTGCTTTTGTTAATCGCAAATGATTCTCACTTAAATGGGATTTATCCTTGTAGTAATTTATTGCACATAAGAGCGGTGTAGTATAAACCTGAGTTCGATTGTTATTTACCCTAGCCCTGAATGGGCGGAATATCTTCTATGCTCAACCTGACACCACTAGTGGTTTTGTCACGCCCTTCCAGGGCTGGGATTACTATGTCATTTGTTTTTACACAGGGCGTTACCCCGTGCTAGGATATTTCGCCCTTTCGGGGCTGGGATTATCTAAAATCCGCTCCAGCCCTGAAAGGGCGTCATACCAAAGCGATGGGTGCAGCCCATCGCATGATCCAAAAGACCAGCCAATGCAAGCCCTGGAAGGGCGGGATATCTCCTATGCCCAATCTGAAAACACTAGTGGTTTTGTCACGCCCTTTCAGGGCTGGGATTACTATGTCATTTGTTTTTACACAGGGCGTTACCCTGTGCTAGGGTGTTTCGCCCTTTCAGGGCTGGGATTATCGATGAATAACCGAACTCAGGTTCTAAAATAACAAAGAAGGGATCACTCTAAAATTTGAAAATAAATGGTTGGATAGACCAATTTCGTATGGTTCTTTCTCTTGGAATTCGCTAATCTGGCCAATCAGGACTTGGATATTATTTAA
>JBBQXZ010000086.1:0-17508 GCA_038209145.1 Cytophagales bacterium
AAAGGGCTTCAACAACAATAACCCCGGGCGAAACCCGGGGATTCTGGCAATCAGTTTCAGCCACAACCCCGAAGTGGGTTGAACAATGTCCTGCGAACCAACTGTCATGTCCGGGATAATGTCTCCCCTGCAAACCCGGATCGAAATAATAGTCTGCGGTCGAGAAATTTAATCTTTTAAAGGCATTCACGTCAGGTTTAACCCCATCCGGGGTTGGAGGTAATTGGTGGTTCGAAAGCCGTGGGTTGCACCCACGGTTATTGTTGTTCAGTCCCGTCAGGACTGAGTTAACAGGGTAATTATTTCAATCGAAATAAATATCAAAGAAAATCATATCAATTCTGACCTATCATATTGATTAATATCTTGACTATCAACCTAAAATTCTTTCCTTACAGAAGCCTGAAGGGCTTCAACAACAATAACCCCGGGCGAAACCCGGGGATTCTGGCAATCAGTTTCAGCCACAACCCCGAAGTGGGTTGAACAATGTCCTGCGAACCAACTGTCATTTCCGGGATAATATCTCCCCTGCAAACCCCGGTTCGAAATAACAGTCTACTTTCGAGAAATTTAATCTTTTAAAGGCATTCACATCAGGTTCAACCCCATCCGGGGTTGGAGGTAATTTGTGGCTCGAAAGCCGTGGGTTGCACCCACGGTTATTGTTGTTCAGGCCCGTCGGGCTTGGATGCGGAATTTGAGCCATACTTTTTATAATCTTTTTACTTTCTCAACCCATACACATCAATTATACTCCCCGCCAAGCTGCATACCTTTTCCGTTGGGTACCTCTCCCCTCCCCGGTAAATGGGGTGGATTCGCATATAAGTATGCAGACAGCCGTAAATAAACAAAGGCCAATCAATAATTATTCAACTCATAATGATTATATTATTGACATAAAAATGTTAATAAAATAAACAAAATGGAAATAGAACCCTTAATTTCCGGTTTGGATAAGCGGGAAAAGCAAATTGAAGCAAAACTTACCCGGATTTTGGAACAAAACCTCAATCCCTTTCCATTTGAGCGGATCAACAAGGCGAAGAAATTACTGGGAATTATCTATCAATGCAGGCAACACCTAAAAAATGACGAATGGATTGAAGCCGGAAAATGTGTGAGAGACCTTGAACTGGAAGGGTTGGATGTAACGTGTTAGGCAGAATGCTTAACTCATTCTTTTGCCTATCTTTTAAAGTGCCATTGAATACGCATCGAATTGGCTATGGCCAACAAGGCCACCCCTACGTCTGCAAAAACCGCTTCCCAAAGCGAAGCCATGCCGAAAGCCCCTAGCGTTAGCACCACAGCTTTTACCCCAAATGCTAATCCAATGTTTTGCCATACGATCTGCCGGGTTTTTCGTCCAATTTCTATGGCCAAGGGAATCTTGGATAAGTTGTCATCCTGAATCACCACATCTGCTGTTTCTATGGCCGCATCGGAACCCATGCCACCCATGGCTATCCCTACATCAGCCAACCCTAACACAGGGGCATCATTAATTCCATCTCCGACAAAAGCCACCGAACCTTTTTTACCCAATAGCTGCTCTAACTTTCTTACTTTGTCCTCGGGCAAAAGATCCCCATAGGCATTGGTGATCCCCAGATCATCGGCCAATTTCTTTACTACCGCCGTTCGATCTCCCGAAAGAACGGAAAAGTTGTTGACACCCAATGACTTCAATGATCCTATTACTTCGGAAGCCTCCTTTTTGGCCGTATCGGCCAGTAAAAAATATCCTGCCAAGACCCCATCAATTCCAACGGCAATTAACGTTTGCTGAAATTCCCTGAAGTCCGCTGCATAGGAAATTTCAGCTTCATCCATCAATGCCAAATTTCCGGCAACCAACGGTTTGCCTTCCCAGCTGCCTGTTAGCCCTTTTCCTGCCCGTTCGGAGATTTGGGTAATAGTTGGTAAATCTTTGTCAGGGGACAAATATTCCAAAATGGCTTTTGCCACAGGGTGGTTGGAGTTTGATTCCAGCCCTGCCATCGCACCCATTAATTTATTTTCATCTCCGGCATACAGGCCAAAGTCGGATTTTATGACCCGCAATTTCCCTTCTGTAAGGGTACCGGTTTTGTCAAACACCACCGTTTGGAGCCTTGTAATTACATCCAGGTAATTCGCACCTTTAAATAGAATTCCCCGCTGTGCCGCTGCACCCAAACCACCAAAATAGCCCAAAGGAATGGAAATGACCAACGCACAAGGACACGAGATGACCAAAAATACCAGTGCCCTATATAGCCAGTCATTGAACACATAGTTGTCAATTACCAAATAAGGCAAAAACACTAATCCCAAAGCCAAAAACACTACTACAGGAGTATATATTTTGGCAAATGAAGCTATAAATCGCTGGGTCTTGGCCTTCTTACCACTGGCCTGCTCGACCAAAAATAAAATCCTTGACAACGCACTGTTTTTATATGATTTGGTTACTTTTACCTCTATGAGTTGTCCCAGGTTGATCATCCCTGCCAAGACCGAGCCACCGGAAGAAACGTTTCTGGGTACCGATTCGCCCGTAAGTGCGGCAGTGTCCAGTTCGGCTGTGTCATTTAGTAAGACTCCGTCCAATGCCAACCTTTCCCCTACCCTTACCTGTATTATTTCACCTGTAGTCGCCTCCTCCGGGCTTATAGATACAAATTCATTTCCCCGTTTAACCCGTACCGTGGTCGGTCGGCTATCAATCAGGTCCCTGATGGATTTTTTTGACCTCCGAACGGCATTCCCCTGAACCAATTCACCGATGGTATAAAAAAGCATGACCGCTACCCCTTCGGCATACTCTCCCAGGTAAAAGGCCCCCCAGGTGGCAATAGTCATTAAAAAGAATTCATTAAACAGACCTCCTTTAAACAAGTGGATGGCAGCCATCCGGATCACCTCCCAACCAACCAACAAGTAGGCCACTGCATAGGTCGCAATGCGAAAAACTCCCTGAAACCAATAAACCTGAAAATAGTCCATTAAAATCCCCGCCAAAAGCAGGATAAAACTCAGGTAAGCTGGAAAATAGCGTTTCCAATCTACACTTACCTTACCTTTTTTTGGCGGGTTGGTTATTCCTTCTTCACCGCAACAGGCTGCTAGGGGTTGACCATTTTTCTCAGCAAGATCTGAATGTGTTTGCTTGGTTGACATTTGTTTCGGGAAATTAAACCATCTTGATCCAAAGGGTAATAGAATGGTTGACAAGTTAAGCCAAAAAACCATGCACAGCTATTGCAAGAACAAATCCGGCACGTTTCCCATAGTAAAACAGTCTATCTTTTTTCTTGCCGATCTCTAATCCAATTGGGTTCTGTTTTGGCTTTTAGAATGCCTGCCAAATTTGTCAAAATCAATCGAACACTTTCAATCAATTTTCAAATGATTTGGCACTAATCTTGTAATTTGATCAACGTTTTCAATAAATTTCCCAAAAATTTGCAATAGTGGGAATTTGTTTAAATATTTGTAATTCGAAAATAATGAGAAATAATACATCCATATCGACCAGATTTTATTCTGTATCTTTTGATCAGATGGTTGAGTTGTTATTTCTTCCGTTGAGAACTTTTAGGTTTGCTTTCAGGGCATAGTCCCTGCTATTATTTATAATATCCTATGTGGATATTGATTTGCGCATCACCAATTCACCATTCATCAAGCTTTCTGGGATTACCTAATATTTCGAAGAACTAACAAGGGGGTAGAAGGGTTTCCGAATTCAACTCATGTCCATGACAAACCAAAAATTCATTATAAAACCTGCTGGTGAACAGCATCATGCATATGCAGACACCATTACAGCTGAAATGGAGCTTTCCGCCCAGGCAAGAGGTACGGGAATAGCTAAGCGGTCTCCTGAATATATCAAAACAAAGATGTCGGAAGGCAAGGCCGTCATCGCACTTACCAAGGACGGTAAGTGGGCGGGATTTTGCTATATTGAGGCTTGGGGACACGGCAAGTTTGTGGCAAACTCCGGGCTAATTGTCTCACCGGAATTCCGAAAGTGCGGGTTGGCCCGGGAAATCAAAAAAGAGGTATTTAAACTAAGCCGGCAGAGGTATCCCGATTCCAAAATATTCGGACTTACAACCGGAGCCGCTGTGATGAAAATCAATTCTGAATTGGGGTATTATCCGGTAAGCTATTCCGATCTGACTACCGATGATGAATTTTGGAAAGGATGCAAAAGTTGCGTGAACTATGAGATCCTCATGAGCAAAAACCGCCAAAATTGCCTCTGTACGGCCATGCTTTACGAGCCCAAGCCTGAGAAAAAAAGTGTTCAGACGAAACTGAGGGAAGACTTCCAAAAAAACATACAGCTCTTTATCAACCTGATGAAGGTGAAGAAAGACGTGTTTCTGAAATTTAAGAAAAAAAGAGAGCTGGAAAATTCAAACCAAGAAAAAAACAACTCTTAGACGTTTCTCATACTATTATAATGGA
This sequence comes from Cytophagales bacterium, assembly GCA_038209145.1. GTDB lineage: Bacteria > Bacteroidota > Bacteroidia > Cytophagales > Cyclobacteriaceae > Lunatibacter. Next base: position 4,468 of record JBBQXZ010000086.1, read on the forward strand.
GAATATAACCAATCAAATATTCATGAAAAAAGTCGTTTTAGCCTACAGCGGGGGATTGGATACCACCTTCTGCGCCATCCATTTGACAAAGGATAAAGGGTATGAGGTTCACGCTGTATTGGTCAATACCGGTGGGTTTAGTGAAGAGGAACTGACTCAAATTGAAACCAGGGCAAAAACACTTGGAGTGGCCTCATTTAAAGTTTTGGATGTTACCACTGCGTATTATCAGGAAGTGATCAAATACCTGGTTTTCGGTAATGTATTAAAAAATCAGACCTATCCCCTATCTGTAAGTGCGGAAAGAATCCTTCAAGCCAAGTCACTTGCCGAATATGCAAAAGGAATAGGAGCTACGGCAGTGGCCCACGGCAGTACGGGTGCGGGAAATGATCAGGTTCGATTTGACATGATTTTCCAAACCATCCTTCCGGAAGCCGAGATCATCACCCCTATCCGTGACCTTAAACTCACCAGGGAAGAAGAAATCGCCTATTTGAAAAAGCATGGCGTAGGTATGAATTTTGAAAAAGCGGCTTACTCCATCAATAAAGGCATTTGGGGAACTTCCGTAGGTGGTAAAGAGACGTTGACGTCCAACTTATCCCTTCCTGAAGATGCCTATCCGACCCAAGCCACCGCAAAGGAAACGCAGACCTTGACACTGACTTTTGAGCACGGTGAGCTGAAAGGCGTAAACGAAGAGCAATACGACAATCCCGTGGAAGCCATATTAAAAGTACAGGAACTGGCAGGACCTTATGGCATTGGGAGAGACACCCATGTGGGAGATACCATCATCGGAATCAAAGGAAGAGTAGGATTTGAAGCCGCTGCACCATTGATCATTATCAAATCACATCAATTGCTGGAAAAACACACCCTAACGAAATGGCAGACTTTCTGGAAAAACCAGCTGTCGGAGTTTTACGGTAACCACCTGCATGAGGGACATTATTTGGATCCCGTGATGAGAAACCTGGAAGCATTTTTGGAAGATACCCAAAAGTTCGTGACGGGAAAAGTGATGGTTGCGCTCAACCCGTATCGGTTCAACCTCATAGGTATTGAATCGCCCCATGACCTGATGTCATCCAGATTTGGAAGTTACGGAGAAATGAACAAAGGATATACTGCCGATGACGTCAAGGGCTTTACCAAAATCCTGGGCAATCAAACGGCCATTTTCCACAAAGTGAACCAAACCCTTTCTGAAGATGAAAATTAAAACCGCAGTGATCGGTGCAGCCGGGTATACCGGGGGAGAACTCCTTCGCTTGCTCGTCCACCATCCGCAGGTAGAAATAAGCTACATACACAGCAACAGCCAAAAAAATAAAAAACTGGAGGAGGTTCACCCTGATTTGATCGGTGAGTCAACCTTGGTTTTTACCGATGAAATAGGTACCGCAGGACTTGATGCGGTTTTCCTATGCCTTCCACATGGGGAGACAAAACCCTTTTTGGAAAAGCACAGGTTTGCGGATTCGACGGTAATTATAGACCTCAGCACGGATTTCAGAAATGAAACAGATGGGTTTGTATATGGTCTTCCGGAAGTGAACAAAGAGGCTATTCAAAATTCGAAGAAAATTGCCAACCCCGGGTGTTTCGCCACGGGGATCCAATTGGCCCTTGCACCTGCCGTAGCCTCAGGCTTGCCCGAAGGTGCCGGGCTCCATATCACGGGAATCACCGGAAGTACCGGGGCGGGCAAGAAGCTCAGTGAGGCGACACATTTCAGCCACAGAAATGACAACGTATCGATTTACAAGCTATTCACCCATCAGCACCTTGAGGAAATCAAACGGACTTTTGGCCAATTGAAGGCAGGTTTTGAAAATGAATTGCTGTTTGTCCCCTACCGGGGGAATTTCACCCGGGGGATCTGGATTACGGCCTATTTTCCATATGCCGGCGGTTTGGAGGAGGCCTATGAAGTCTACGGGGATTTTTACCGGGAAGCAGCTTTTACCCACGTTTCAAGAAAAGAAATAGACCTAAAGCAGGTAGTGAACACCAATAAATGCGTGGTCCATCTTACGAAGGAAGCTGGTCAACTGGTCATCTATGCGGCCATTGACAACTTACTGAAAGGAGCTTCAGGGCAGGCCGTCCAAAACTTAAACCTGGCTTTTGGGTTAGATGAAAAAACAGGATTACGACTAAAAAGTACCGTCTTTTAACTTACCATTATGAAACCGTTTGACGTTTACCCACTAATCGATATTACCCCGGTAAAAGCACTGGGAACCACGCTATGGGACGAGGAAGGCAATGCATACCTCGACCTGTATGGAGGACATGCGGTCATCTCCATTGGTCATACCCATCCCCACTTCGTGGATAGAATCACGACCCAACTGAATCAGATTGCCTTTTATTCAAACTCCGTAAAAATCCCCATCCAACAGGAATTTTCCGAGAAATTGGGAAATTTGTCCGGTTACCCTGAATATGAGATGTTCTTGTGTAATTCGGGTGCAGAGGCGAATGAAAACGCCCTAAAAATGGCCTCTTTTGCCACCGGAAAAGATGCTTTTATTACTTTCAACGGTGCCTTTCACGGAAGGACCTCCGGGGTGGTAGCCATTACCGACAACCCAAAAATTGTAGCCCCATTCAACAGCCACCACAAGGTTCATTTCCTGTCGTTTGGCGATTTGGATGGTGTTGAGGAACTGCTGAAAAACGGTCACGTGGCAGGTATCATCATCGAAGGAATCCAGGGAGTCAACGGTATTCGTGTACCAGAAGCTGATTTTGTTTTGGGATTGGCTGACTTATGCATAAAATACAAGGCCAAACTTATCCTGGATGAAGTACAGTCCGGGTATGGAAGAACTGGCCGTTTTTTTGCCCATCATTGGATCGAAGGATTGCGACCGGATTTGATAACCATAGCCAAAGGTATGGGAAATGGATTCCCCATCGGTGGCGTGTTAATTCATCCCGATTTCAAAGCTTCCTATGGATTGCTGGGAACTACCTTTGGTGGCAATCACCTGGCCTGTGCCGCAGGATTGGCCGTATTGGAAGTGATTGAAAAAGAAAGGCTAATGGAAAATGCCCTGCACCAAGGTACTTGGGTCATGGAGGAGCTTTCCAAAATTGAGTCAGTCACCGATGTCCGGGGAAAAGGCCTCATGATAGGGATAGACTTGGACAGGGAAGCGGGATCTGTAAGGTCAGAACTGGTTCATAAATTTCGGATTTTCACAGGTAGTGCCGCGGGAAAATATACCATTCGCCTGCTCCCGCCTTTAAGTATTGACGCAAAAGCCTTACATTTATTTATAGATAGTCTCCAGGCTGTCTTGGAACTAAAAGAAGCTTGAAAATAACTACCCTTGATGAAGCATTTTACCCAATTTGAATCCAATAACCTCGCACAGGAATTAATTGATAAATCACTGTATTTTAAAAATGCTCCCCTAGCCTCCGAAGGAAAAGGTAAAGGAAAGCGCTTGGGATTGATATTCCTAAACCCAAGTCTACGGACTCGGGTAAGTACACAATTAGCCGCTTCCAATTTGGGTATAGAAAGTGTCGTGCTGAATATGGACAAGGAAAGCTGGGCCTTGGAAATGCAGGATGGAGTCGTCATGAATAAAAATACCGTGGAGCATATCAAGGATGCTGCCGCGGTACTTGGAAGTTATTTTGATATACTGGCAATCCGTGCCTTTCCCTCACTGACCAATAAAACGGAGGATTCGGATGACTTTACTTTAAACCAATTCATCAAATACGCCAACCTGCCTGTAATCAGTCTGGAGTCAGCCATAAGGCATCCCTTACAGAGCTTGGCTGATATGGTAACCATCAAAGAAACCCTATCGGGAAAAACCAAACCCAAGATAGTCCTTACCTGGGCTCCCCATATCAAGGCCATTCCCCATGCGGTAGCCAATTCGTTTGCGGAATGGACATTGGGGTGTAACTACGATCTGACCATCACCCATCCAGAAGGCTATGAGCTGGATGACCGATTTACGAAAGGTGCTACCATTGAGCACAACCAAGCCAAAGCGCTTGAGGATGCCGATTTTGTCTATGTCAAAAACTGGAGTGCCTTCCAGTCTTATGGTAAAATCATCCACGTGAACGAGCCTTGGCTGCTTACTGAGGAGAAGCTTGGGAAAAGTCCCAAAGCCAAAGTAATGCATTGTCTTCCCGTAAGAAGGAACCTTGAATTGTCGGATGAAATTTTGGACAGTTCGAGAAGTTTGGTGCAGCAGCAGGCAAAAAACAGAATTTTTGCCGCTCAGGCAGTCTTGGATAAAATAATTTCTTAAAAAACCGGAGGTTTATGGAAATCAATGTGATCAAAATAGGTGGGAATGTCATCGACCACCCCGAAAAATCCACGGAATTCCTACGTGCTTTCGCTGCCTTTCCTGGTTACAAAATCCTTGTGCATGGTGGTGGTGTTTTGGCTTCGCGAATCGGAAATTCATTGGGGATTCCCCCCCAAATGAAAGATGGGCGAAGAATTACCGATGCCGAAACCTTGGATGTGGTGACCATGGTCTATGCCGGATTGATCAACAAGCAACTGGTTGCACAGTTGCAGCGGTTTGGACAAAATGCCATCGGTATGACCGGAGCGGATGGAAATGTAATCCGATCCGTCAAACGTCCAGTGAAAGACATCGACTACGGTTTTGTCGGAGATGTGGTGGAGGTTAATACCCACCTACTTACCACCTTAGTCTGTGAACACATTGCGCCTACACTATGTGCCATCACACACGACAAAAAAGGGCAGCTACTCAATACCAACGCGGATACCATAGCATCATGTGTAGCCACTGCGTTGGCCAAAAAACACACTGTCAATCTTTTCTATTGTTTTGACCGATGTGGGGTATTGATGGATGAAAAAAATGAAAACAGTTTGGTTCCTTTTATCAACGAAGACATTTACGAAGAACTCAAAAAGGAAAAAATCATCCATTCCGGGATGATACCAAAACTGGACAATGCCTTTGATGCCCTTAATAAAGGGGTGGCCAACGTTTGGGTAGGTCTACCCGAAAATCTGCTTATGGCGGCAAAAGGTAAAAATTCAGGCACTACTATCCGAAGTCAGAAATACGATTTATATTAATTCGCTAAGCGAAGCCTACCAAAAGTAATCTTGAACAATCTTAAAGAAGAAGCACTCAATCTCCTCAAATCACTCATTGAAACGCCGTCAATAAGTCGGGAGGAGGATCAAACTGCCCATATTCTTTCGATATACCTGACAGCAAATAATATTTTTTTTGAAAGGTCGGACAATAACATTTGGGCCAAAAACAAGCACTTTGACCCTTCCCTTCCTTCCATCTTATTGAACTCCCATCATGACACGGTAAAACCGAATCAAGGCTATACGCGGGATCCCTTCAAAGCCATAGTGGAAGACGGGAAATTATACGGTTTGGGGAGTAACGATGCCGGAGGATGCCTGGTAAGCCTAATGGCTACATTTGTGTATTTTTACGAAAAAAAACTCCCCTATAACCTGATATTGGCAGCTACAGCTGAAGAGGAAATCAGTGGAAGGAATGGTATCGAAAGCCTATTGCCCCAATTGCCAGCCTTGGAGCTTGCCGTGGTAGGTGAACCAACTCTTCTACAAATGGCAGTAGCCGAGAAAGGGCTCGTTGTCATCGACGCCCTGATAAAAGGCAAAGCCGGACATGCTGCCCGAAATGAAGGTATCAATGCCATATACCTTGCTATGGATGACCTGCTCGTCATCAGGGATTATGATTTCCAAAAAACATCCGATTATCTGGGAAAAAATAAAGTGACGGTAACCATTATTCAAGCGGGAAGCCAGCATAACGTTGTTCCCGATACATGTACCTATACCTTGGATGTCCGTGTCACGGATGCTTATACCCTGGAAGAAGCTTTAAATGAATTGAAACAACAGGTAAAGGCGGAATTAACTCCTCGCTCGCTTCGGCTAAATTCCTCGCGGATAGATCCAACCCATAAGATCATTGAATTGGCTGAAAGAATGGGTATTACACAATATGGCAGTCCAACACTTTCGGATCAGGCACTTATTCCCTATCCATCGGTAAAAATGGGACCAGGAGACTCAGCCCGCTCCCATACCCCAGATGAATTTATTTATGTCCATGAGGTATTCGGAGGGATTGATGCCTATATAAATCTATTGAACCATTATTTTGAATTAAACGGGACTTCAAAAGACTAATCGTTTGGAAAGCATGCCTTCCGCCTTTATTTAGAAAAAAACCAAATCACTCCATGAAACTTTGGCAAAAAAACACCAGCAATAAAAAAGAGGTAGAATCATTCACCATAGGCCGCGATCCGGAATTTGACATTATTTTGGCACCCTTTGACGTGCTGGGTTCTTTGGCACATGCCCAAATGCTGGAAGAAATAAGACTGCTTACCGCAGAGGAACTTAGGGCATTGCGAAAAGGGTTAATTGAGATTTGGGAAGAAATTGAGGCTGGTACCTTTTCCATCGCACCTGGTGTAGAAGATGTTCACAGTCAGGTTGAATTTTTGCTAACCCAAAGGTACGGGGATGTAGGTAAAAAACTGCATAGTGGAAGATCCAGAAATGACCAAGTATTGGTTGATCTAAAGCTTTATTACAGGCATGAAATTCAGATAATTATTAATGATATAAACCACCTGTTTACGGATTTGATAATCCTGGCTGAACGGTACAAAAACCACCTGATGCCGGGTTACACCCATACCCAGTTAGCCATGCCTTCTTCATTTGGGCTGTGGTTTGGGGGATTGGCAGAAGCGTTGGTAGAGGACTTGGAACTTTGGCGTGCGGCTTATCACTTGGTCAACCAAAACCCCCTTGGATCGGCTGCTGGTTATGGTTCATCCTTTCCCCTTAACCGAACCCTTACTACCCAGTTGTTGGGGTTTGCAGATCTCCACTACAACGTTATCAACGCCCAAAACAGCCGGGGAAAATCCGAGAAGTTTCTCTCATTTGCCACTGCCAGCACGGCAGGCACCTTGAATAAACTGTCTGCGGATATCATCCTGTTCATGAATCAGCATTTCGGCTTCGTGACTTTTCCTGATGAATTGACAACTGGGTCCAGCATCATGCCGCACAAAAAAAACCCGGATGTATTCGAACTCCTCCGGGCGAAAACCAACCAACTTCAAAGCAGCCCCCAAGCAATTTTACTTCAGCTGACGAACATGACCACAGGGTACCACCGGGATTTGCAGCTGTTGAAGGAAACTGTTTTTCCAGACCTAAGTAAGTTGAAAGAATGTTTGCAGATGACAGTTTTTATGTTGAAACACATCGCCATCAAACCCAACATTCTGGAGGATAATTTTTATGCCCATCTTTTCAGTGTGGAAGAGGTCAATCGGTTGGTATTGAAAGGAATGCCTTTCCGGGATGCATACAAGAAAATAGGGATGGATATTGAAGCTGGGGAATTTCAACCTTCTACTCAGGTTAACCATACCCATGAAGGGAGTATCGGAAACCTTTGTTTGGATGAAATCAAGGGTAAAATGCAAAAGGCACTCGATTCCTTCAATTTTGAGCATGTTGAGAAAAGTATGGAGAAGCTATTGGCAAAGGACAGTTAACCAACTTTCGGTTGATGCTTTAAATCCAATCCCAAATGATATAAACCATTACAATGGCTACAATATACCCTCCCAGAAACGAGAGAAAATAGGGCCAAGTCAGGTCGTATTGTCGGTAATGACTCTCAGTTGGATTTTCAGATAATTTATGGATACGCCTTAGAGAACGTATAGGAAAAAGGGAAAGAAACAGTAGGCTGTAAGAAAGTGTGAAAATAAATAAAGTTGTTAGGACTTGCATACTCGTAACTTATTTTTTAAAGGTAAGGAAACAATTGCAAAACTCAAAACTTTTTCGCTGGTGAAAACCTTTAATTTGATTTTCAATGCTTTAGGTTGAAGTTATGAAAGAAATCAAACCTGCGATGGCGGTTTTTAAACTTGTATTTTATTTTGGCATAGGTGAAATTAGGAATGAAACGGAATGACTGGACTATCACCAAAAACATCAGGATGATGGATAAAAGGAAAAGCACATCAAAGGAATATCCGGCATCTATGACTACCCCAAATACCGCAGGTCCCACTGCTGAGCTCAACACCATGATGGAAGCAAACAGACTCCTGACCTTTCCAATGTAAGCCGGCCCAAAAAGCTCAACTTGTAAGGCAGAAATGATGGCATTGCCCATTCCTGCGGAAATACCCATCAATATCATGTAGGGAAAAATCACCCATGACTGGGGGAAAACTACCATAAAACCAATAGCTAACATAAAGGGAATGAGGTAAAAAGGGAAAAACATCCCCGCAGTATATTTATCAATCAATGGACCTGCAAACAAAATGGCAATAGATCCGGCAACTGCATAAAATGTCAACCCGATAGCCATCCACTGCAACGACCAATCCTTGAATTCAGCAATGGCAAATTGGTAGAAGAATAGCCCAGTAATGGTAAAGGCCAGCACAAACAAATTGGGAGCGAGCAGCAGAAATGCTCTGGATTTCATGATTTGCCAGGAGGACACTTTTTTTGTCAGGTCGTTCGTGGCCGAATCGCTTTTCTCATGTATTACCAGCTTATCTTCATCGATAAAGAAATACAAAAAAACCGGAACGACCAACAGCACAATTCCTGCATTTACCAACAGGGAGGCACGCCAACCTACCAACCCAATTATGCCTACCACCATGACAGGCAGAATGGCCTGACCAAAAGGATGTCCCAAGGAGGCCAAACTAATAGCCTTCCCCCTACCCTTGTCAAAGTACTTGGACATGACGGTCATGGATATATGGCTAAAAAGTCCCTGTCCGGCGATCCTCAATCCGAAAAATGCCAAGACAATGATGTACCAATGTTAGACGTAACTCATGGCAATCATAGAAATGATAAACACCAAAGTAGCAGCGAGGGTATACGGTTTTAGCCGCACACTGTCGATGAGCTTACCGAGCTGGGGAAGCAGTAAGGCACTGGCAATCGTTGCCACCATATAATAGATACTGATTTGGGCATTTTGAAGGGAAAATTCCTCAATCAAAAATGGCACATACAATGCCAACAAATACGTTTGCCCATACCCTGACAAACAAGTCATCAAGAGGCCGAAAAAAAGTAACTTGCTGTTGGCTTTAATGAAAGGTATGTAGTTCATAAATAAGGTGAATCGATGCAAATTAAACACCAAGAAAACTGACCTGCCCTGGATCTTCAACAGAGGCATTCCTTTTGACGAATTAAACTCCAATGTGGGACAGAAATCAAAATTAAAAAAAAATTCCCTGCTGACCTTAAATTAATTATTTGTTTTCAATCAAGAATACCCGCCTAAACCAAATATATCTCAATATTTTTTCTTTATTTAGCTATTTCTTAAACGCTATCAATTATGACTACAGGATTCCAACACCTTCATTCCTTTCTGGCTTATATAGCCTTGTTGGGGATTATCATCAGTTTTGTATTTGCTTTAATAGGTGCGCTGAGTGGCCGCTCCTTTGAGGAAAAAGACAGGAAATTTGGTCTTATAGGGTTGATTCCCACCCACCTCCAATTGGTAATCGGCCTGGTCTTGTATTTTCTGAGTCCACTGGGTTTTGCCAACTTGAGCGGAGCTACCATGTCTGATTCCGTGAGTCGCCTCTATGCCGTGGAGCATCCGGTGATCAATATCATTGCCGTGATAGTGATAACTGTTGGGTATGTCCGTGCGAAGAAATTAACGGAAAGCCGTAACCGCTTCCGAAGTATTTATATGTTCTATGGTGTTGGACTTATTCTAATTTTAAGCCGAATACCTTGGGCTGCCTGGTTAAATTAATAAGAAAGGGCATATAGGGTCCCTTTTTCTTTTTCATTCTTAAAATATATGGATAAGCATTTACTGATTGAAATAGTAACCCAAAAGATGCCTTTCGGGAAATATAAAGACAAGCTAATTTGCGATTTGCCCGAGCATTATTTGGTTTGGTTTCATCGGCAGGGATTTCCCCCGGGAAAATTGGGCATGTGGATGCAAACCATGTACGAAATACGGCTTAATGGACTTACCTATCTATTGGATGGAATCAAAAAGTCAATTTAATTGCCTTTTACCGAAATAGAGAAATTATCACCTTTTTTTCAGGATTGCCGATTTGCGGGGTTGTTTTTTGTATCTGTAGTAATCTTGCAATATATTTGCATTTGAAACTCTATTGCATCTCTCCTTATATCCAGCTTTCTTGAAACTCCTAACCCTTCTTATACTCGTTTTGATGGTGAAATTTCCCCTTACCCTGTACGCACAGCAAGTGCAAACTTATTCGGTTTCGGGAATGGTGAAAGGAGAAAACGGGGAGCCACTAATGGCGCATATCCATATTCATGAATTGGGAAAGGGCGCAGTAGCCGATATGGACGGCAATTTTTCGATAAAGAATCTTCGACCCGGCACCTACCATTTTCACTTCACCCATATGGGTTTTAGATCCCATACTGAAAATGTGATGATCCAAGATGATGAGGTACGTCTTTCTGTGACCATGCTAGAGTCGGCCATAACCTTACAAGCCCTTACCATTGAAGCAAACCCTTTCAAAAATGGCCCTGTAGAACAATCCCAAAGTATAGAAGTCATCGATAGGGATTACATCGAAAAAAACAATACCGGTACCTTTGCCAACGCACTCGAAAAACTTCCCGGGATCAGTACCATCAATACGGGTGTGGGCATCAGCAAGCCCGTCATTAGGGGAATGAGTTTTAATCGGATCATGGTAAATGACAGGGGAATCAAGCAAGAAGGGCAGCAATGGGGCGCAGACCATGGGCTGGAAATTGATCCCTTTGACGTTGACCGGGTAGAAGTCATCAAAGGGCCCGCGTCGCTTATCTATGGCTCAGACGGGATGGCAGGAGTGATCAATATCGCACCGGGTGCCCTTCCTGAACCCGGCACCATAAGAGGGCATGTCGTCAGTAGCTATCGCAGCAACAATGCCATGGTGGGAAATACTGCCATGGTGGAAGGCAACGAAAAGGATGTAGTATTCAAGGCACGGTTTACTGCCCAAGATTTTCAGGATTACCAGGTTCCAACCGATGAGTTTAACTATGCCGGATTTGTACTTCCCGTTTTTGAGAATCGGCTTAAAAATACCGCAGGCAAAGAGCGGCATTTCTCGGTAATGGGAGGTATCAGAAAAGAATGGGGAAAATCAACCCTTACCGTTTCGCAATTTAGCCAACAAGCTGGAATCTTTACCGGTGCGGTGGGTATTCCAACGGCATACAGTTTACGCCACAACGGGGACAACCGCGGCATAGACTATCCCAGGCAGGACAATAAACACCTGAAAATCATTTCCAACACCACCATACAGCTTAACCGAAACTGGCTGGAAATAGACTTAGGTTACCAAAAAAACCGCAGATTGGAAGAGTCTTTTCCCCATGCCCATGGTGTTGGCCCTACGCCCGAAGGAAATCTTGCCCTTGCACTTTACCTCGACACGTATACCGCCAACATGCGGTATAACAAACAAGTTGACGAAAAAAATCAAACTATTCTGGGAATTCAATCCTCCTATATGGTTAACAACCAAGGTGGATTTGAGTTTTTGATTCCAAACTTCACAAGTTTACAAGGCGGCATCTTCTATTTTCATGAATACAGGTGGAAGAAAAACTTTATTGTCAATGCTGGCCTCCGTGCCGATGCAGGGAGGCATGTCATACAGGAACATTTACAGCCCATCTATGAACGGTTAACGCCTACTGGACAATTTGACCAGAGAAATCCCGATATTGCACGCACTTTTTATAATATAAGTGGGTCGTCGGGAATGTCATGGATACTAAATACCACCCATAATTTAAAATTAAATTTGGGAAGTAGCTTTAGAATGCCTACTCCCATCGAATTATCAACCAACGGGATTCATCACGGAAACTTCCGCCATGAAATCGGAAATAAGGATTTGGTCTCCGAACGAAGCTATCAGGCAGACGCAAACTACACCTACTCGAAAAGAAACTTTCTACTAGGCATTAGTCCTTTCTGGGGGTATTTTCAAGACTATATATATTTAGCTCCCACTGGAAGATTTTCCAGACTGCCCGGATCAAGCACAGCTTGGGAATATAGGCAACACAATGCCGTTTTTACCGGTGGGGAGATTAAAGCAGACTGGGTAATTATTCCAAATTTGAGCCTTTCTATGGCCGGTGAATATATCTATAATTTCAACCTGGAAACAAGGCTGCCTTTACCACTTACACCCCCTTTGAGTTTTTTGGGCGGATTGGAATATAAAATCCCCAGTCTGGGTTCCATCGCCGAGCAACTGTTTGTGTATATCGAATACAGGTATGCGGCGGACCAAAATCGCGTGGACCGAAACGAACGTACAACGGATGGCTATCAGTTACTCGAGGGAGGGGTGGGATGGCAAACCCTACTTTGGAAACAGCCGCTCAAATTCCAACTCAGCGGTCAAAATTTGACAGATGCCTTTTATTTTAACCATTTAAGTAGGTATCGCCTGCTTAATCTTCCTGAACAGGGAAGAAACATCAGCCTCAGTCTCAAAATACCCATTGGAATAAAAAATTAAAAAATATCTTGTTTCTTTTGGGAGTTAAGTCTGGATGTTTTTATATTGCAACTTAATTGCATGTGCAACATTGATTAAATAATTATGATTACCATGAAAAAGCCACTGTTATATTTACTATTCGGATCCGTCTTTTTAGCATTTTCCTGCGAGACAGGTGATGATCAAATCAGAGAAATGGAACCACCTGTCATCGGGACAGCGGATGGCAGAGATGCCGTTCGACCCGAAGAGGAAGAAGTCAATCCGGCTTCCAATCATCATCTTGACGTCAGATTTGGAGTGGATGACCCATCCGGCATTGCACAAATCAGGGTAGACATTCACAGTTCCTTTGACGGACATACACACGGAAGAATTCAGACAGATTTTGAGCGGCTTGAT
>JBBQXZ010000087.1:0-17483 GCA_038209145.1 Cytophagales bacterium
CATTAAAGGCTTTTCTACCCTTCACTGTTTCTGATTTTTGGCTAATGAAGCGTCCAAACCATATAAATTTCCAGAGGTTTTAGCTATCTTCGTTTAAAATATAAAAAACACAATTATGGAAATCACTGGCAAAATCGTACAGGTGCAGGAAGAACAAGCCGGCAATGGAAGAAACGGTGTTTGGAGAAAAAGAGACTATATTCTAGAAACTGGCGGACAATACCCCAAAAAAGTCTGCATGACGGTATGGGGGGACAAAATAGACCAGTTTAATCTGCAATCCGGCGATGAGGTGAATGCGGGCATTGAAATCGAAAGCAGGGAATTCAACGGGCGTTGGTATACCGATGTAAAAGTTTGGAAAGTAAATAAGGACGGAAATGGAGCCGTATCAGCTCCTGCTTCCGGAAGTCAACCCGACGTCAGCACTTTCAACGATGAAAGTGGGGATGATATTTTGCCGTTTTAACAGTAACCATACGTCCTTCTTTGCTAAAAGTTCTTGGATGTAAGTGTAACCAATGTATGTGAATCGACTAACTGGGATAGCCTGTTGCTGCTGATCAGGTAGGTTGTAAGTCAGGCTGTCTTTTTAACCATAGAAGAATAGACGGAATTTCTCCCAATCAAGGTTGGTGTCAGGCCAATGCAAATGGTTTTTTAAAAATTGCGTTTCTAAATTTAATTTTACTAGTAGGTTATGGAAAAAAAAGAGAAACCTGTATTCCACAAAAGGATTTTTTGGGATGTCAATTTCGAAAATATAGATTACGACAAAAAGGCTGCTTTTGTGATTGCCCGTGTTTTTGAAAGGGGTGATGTACCGGATATACGAAATTGCAGAAGGTATTATGGAGATGATAAAATTTCAGAAGTATTGCTGAATGTAAAGTTTCTTCCTGAAACACGGATATATCTTGCAGCGGCCGTTATAGATAAACCTGTCACTGAATTCCGATGCTACAAACTCAGACAGTCAAACCCGGGGCTTTTTCCTTATTAGAGGAACTTCATACGCTACCTAAATTTCAGGAATTTGCACTGGTAGGTGGAACTGCCTTGTCCTTAATGTTTGGGCATCGACTATCTGTTGATCTTGATTTTTTCTCTCCAGAACCATTTACGAATGAAGAAATTAGCAAGCATTTAGCAGATAAATTCGGAACCAATTTCCAATCCGAGAAAAAACCACCCCAATTTGGTGTTTTTTGTTATATCAATGGGATAAAAGTTGACATTGTAAGACACCCCCATGTAATGCTCAAACCCATGCTGGAAATAGAGGGACTGCGTTTTTTTTCCAAAGAAGATATTGTTGCCATGAAGGTACAGGCAATCTTGGGTAGGGCCAAAAAGAAAGATTTTTGGGACATTGCGGAATTACTGCAACAGTTTTCTGTCCAGGATTTTATTGATTTTCATAGCCAAAAATACCCCAATCAATACCTTTTGATTTCCATTCCCCAGGCCATGATTTATTTTTCTGAGGCTGACGATGATGAAGATCCTGTCAGCTTGAAAGGACAGACCTGGGATTCGGTAAAAAACGTTATCAGCAAAAAAGTCCGGAAGTTTCTTGCCTGATTTTCCACAAAAATTAGTTTACTTTATAAAAGTAAATCTATTTACATTTACGACGTAAACTATTTATTTTTGACAAAATTTACCTTAAATTTACCAGGTTAAGATATTGAAAAAATGGTTTTTTAAGGAAGATATATCAGCCGCTTACAAGGAACAGCAAAATTTTTTGAAGAAGGAGAAAGGGTTTGTAGCACGTGATTATTTAAAGAAATTAAATCCTTCCTCATCCCATATGGAGGTCATAGCTGGTATAAGGAGATATGGCAAGAGTACACTTATGAGGCAGATTGCAAATAGGTTCTATAACAAAGTGGTCTATTTCAATTTTGAAGATTCCCGGGTCTTTGGTTTTGAGGTTGGGGACTTCTCGAAATTGGATGAGGTAATCGGTCAGGATGTGGCCGCATACTTTTTTGATGAAATCCAAAATGTATCAGGTTGGGAGGTTTTCGTCAGACAGCTTCATGAAAGGGGCGAAAAAGTTTTTGTAACTGGCTCAAATACATCTTTACTGAGCAAAGAGTTGGGTACGAGACTGACTGGAAGGCAACTAAGTCACGAGGTATTTCCTTTTTCATACGGGGAGTATGTATCGTATTTCACTTATACCGATACTTCGGACACTTTCAATAATTACCTACAAAATGGAGGTTTTCCTGAGTTTCTACGTGACCAAAACCCTGAATTATTCCAGATGCTTCTCAAAGATATTTTATTCAGGGATATTGCAATCCGGCATGGCATCAAAGACACCGGCATCCTTATGGAAATAGCTCTTTTTTTGGTATCAAATGTCGGGAAAGAAATAAGTTTCAACGGAATTAGAAACACTTTCAATGTAGGTTCTCCAGCTACAGTTTCAGATTATCTTTCTTGGATGGAGGATGCATATCTTCTTTTTTTCCTCACAAGATTCAGTTGGTCAGCCAAAAGTGTCTCCAAAAATCCCAAAAAAGTTTATTGTATTGATACCGGTTTTGCAAAATCCAATTCTTTGAGTTTTACCAAAGACGAAGGAAGGCTTTTGGAAAATCTTGTTTACCTGAACCTGAGAAAAAAATTCCAGAAATTATTCTATTTCAGGGAGAGACAGGAATGTGATTTTGTGGTATTTGATGGCAATAGATGTCAATGGGTGATTCAGGTCTGGTTTAGCAGATCGTTATGCTTTAATTTTTTTTACCAAAGTATGTTGGCCCGGATTCAATGACCTAAAAAAGGTGGCGTTTTGAAGCTAAAGTGAAAGTTCGAATTTTGGAACATAAAAAATGCAAGTTCGATATTTTCATGATTGATTTCTTTTAAATCTACCTACTTTTTCAAGTAGTGACAATAAAGTTAATTTTTATCGAATAATGAATATGGTTAAAGCGATTAAAGTGCGGTTTTCCGCTAATTTAGAGATATATTTTTTGTTGTATCCAAATTTTTATCCGAATTAAATTTTATTTATTAATATCATAAAATATGAAAAGCATTACCAATAATCTGGTATCAGTTGGCTGAGAATATCTTCGGATTAAAAATGAAAAATATTAAATTGAGCCAATATATCAGGTAGAAATTTAAATTAAACAACAAGTCCTTTAAGATGATTAATAACACCAGTATCAGGATTTTTATATTTTGTTGCTATTCAAAAAAAGCAACGTTTTGTGGAATTTTTTTCCCATCCTTTACTACTGACTCTAAAAGTCGATTGCCATTATCTGTTCCTGGCAAGACAACAAGACGAAAAATCTATTCTATCCACAAAATTTAGGTCGGTTTTATTTTTTTACGATAGGACTGGGGGGAATACCACAAAAAGAAATAAAGGCAGTTATCCCCTTTTTACGGTGACAACTGCCTAATAATACCCATCTTTCAAGCTTTCAATCGCAATAATTGCTGATTATCTGGAAGCTTGTTGCGTATTTATGGAAAATGCACTAAAATCAAATTGGTCGAATATGGCCGCTACTTTGGCTTGAATTGTATTTTTATCTTTTGCATCACTCTCCTTTAATGCACCTGATGCAAAGCCCTGCCACACTTGCGTACCAGTTTTTCCATCAATAAAATTGACCAGGATGGTTCCCGCTTTTACATTCACCATTTCAACATCCCGCTCTACCGGTCCTTCCCCTAAGTAGGTTTGGTTTCCCCTTACATAGGTTCTTAATTGCCCAGATTCCTCTAAAACCATATAATTGACAAGCATATCAGCATTGTTAGAAGCCTCTGTAAAGCCTTTCGCTTCAAGTTGTGTCTCAATAGCATCTTTTAAATGGCTTCTTGCTGGCTCTTTGTGGAAGATATAGGCACCTTGTGATCCTAAAAAAATATGGGTGGTAGGCATTTCTCCCACATTAGAAACCCATTTAAAAGTCCGAAATTCAGAAATATTCGCATCTAGTCTTTCATCTGCACCCACTGTAACCATACCCTTGGAAGAGCAAGCGAAAAAAACTAGCGTTGCCAGACTTAGTAAGTAAATTCTTGATAAATTTTTCATGATAGTTTGGTTTTTAATTAATAAATTAAAATAATTTTCAGCGGTTAGGGAGGATTTCAATGATGACTGAATTTATTCTTACTGTCACTATATTGGTTATAATAATGAAATTACCCAACCCTTATATGCTTCCACTAATTGCTCAAAGTTTATGCCAAGCTTTAATCTAAATTATTTTTATATCACTGAGGGATTTTTATAATCCCTTAATGTATAATAAGTTTGAGAGGTACATTAGACATTATTAGAATAATAATTAATAGTAAATGGAATTTCTTTTCAATAAAGGAAATGCCTTTTTCCTCTCGTTATTGTAGTTTTCTCAATTGCAAGGTTGAAGCCATCGAAATGGCTTTTTATGGATAACTTATCGGTAAAACTTGGAATTACAAATTAGTAGAAAGTAACCCCACAAGCTTTAAGCTAATTAAAGCTTCGTTATAGCGTTAAACACTTCCACATAAAAAGCATGGAGGTCAAAAATTAATTGCATATATTTATATCCAAATAGGAACTTAAAATGAAGATATTTAATGGGCTAATCCCTCTGGCGTTCCCTGTTCGATTCGAAACTAATTGAGATTGCAAGAAATATCTCACCCAGATCAAATAGTAATTGAGTAAAGTGCATGCTATTAGAAGAAATGGTATTGACGTAATTTGACACTCCAAAACCTTATAATTTATGAAATCATTGACCCTTTTATTCCTTGTCAGCTTTCTCACCAATTTTTCCGCTTCTGCCCAGCAAGCCTGCATGACGGCGGAAAACATCATGGCGCTGGACGCCAATTGGGAAGAGGCAAATCTTAATCCTGATCCTGATTTTATGGAAAATACTTTAGCCGGGGAATTTGTGTGGGTGCATAATCATGCCTCAATGATCGATTCCAAAGAAGCTGCTGTACAGCGAGCTAAAAAGCAAAAAGCCAACGGAACCAGTAACACAAAATCCAGAATCCAAAGTGAGGTGAAAGTTGCGATTACAGGCAAAGCTGCTGTAGTTACCGGATTTACAATAGTGGATAGGGGCCCTACTCCGACTACCTACCATTTTATGCGAACCTATGTCGAAGTAGATGGAAAATGCCTGTTGATAGGTAACCACACCATGGCTGTCCCAGAAGAGGAATAGCCATTTGTTGAATAAATACTATATGATTCTAGCTAATCTGGCTGGCTAACCACAAAAAAACAATTACGAGAAAAAAAACAAAAGCAATAAGTCGTTTGATGGATTGCTTATTGACAATTACTTTCCCAAAGTTTTTCTCCACCCCGCAACTTCTACTTCGTTGGCAGTGGTTTCTACCTTTTCTTTCAAGCTTTCCTTGAATGCCTTCAGCTTTTTAGATACAACTTCATCATAAGCACCAACGATGGAAGCCGCCAAAATTCCTGCGTTTCTTGCGCCATTAAGTGCCACTGTGGCTACAGGTATGCCTGATGGCATTTGCAGGATGGATAAGATGCTGTCCCATCCGTCTATTGAATTGGATGACTTTATGGGCACTCCCACCACGGGAAGCGTTGTCAGTGAAGCCACCATTCCGGGTAAATGCGCCGCCCCGCCAGCTCCTGCTACGATTACCTTCAACCCCCGGTCCCTTGCACTTTCGGCATAATCAATCATCCGAAGTGGCGTCCTGTGGGCAGAGACAATGGTCAGTTCATACGTGACGCCCAATTCTTCCAATACTTCCGCGGCTTCAGCCATAATGGGCAGATCTGACTTGCTTCCCATGATAATTCCTACCTGTACGTTCATCTATGCTTTTATTTTAAGGGTATTTTTGATTTTCATCGCATTGGCTTTTAATGCGATTAGGTCTTCTTCCAGTAGGGTTACGTGCCCCATTTTGCGGAAGGGTTTGGTAGTTTTTTTCCCATAGAGGTGGATATAAACCCCCTTTTGGGATAAAGTCTCATCCATACCTTCCACCAAAGCATCCCCGGTAAAGCCATCTTCTCCCAATAAGTTGACCATCGCAGCAGGGCTCCTTGCTTCTGTAGCACCCAATGGCATGTTCATAACAGAACGGATGTGCTGTTCAAACTGGGAGGTAAAGTTAGCCTCTATCGTATGATGCCCGCTGTTATGCGGCCTGGGTGCAATCTCGTTGACCAAGACTTCCCCGTCTTTCGTGACGAAAAGTTCAACTGCCAGTAAGCCCACCATATCTAACTTCTGTATAACATCAATTGCCACCCGTTTTGCTTTTTCGGCAATTTCAGGAGAAACATCAGCCGGAGAAAATAAAAATTCCACGAGATTGTGCACGGGGTGAAAGGCACATTCAACGGCAGGGAATGTTCGGAGTTCACCCCTCTCGTTTCTTGCGACTATTACGGCCAGTTCTTTCTCAAAGTTTACCCATTTTTCCAAGAGTCCCGGAGCGTCAAAGGCTTTATCCATATCGGAAGCTTCTTTCAGCAGTTGAACACCCCGTCCGTCGTAGCCCTCTTTCCCCAATTTGTGAACAGCCGGCAAAAAATCCTCCCGCGCATATACATCCGCTTTACTTTCTGTCAAAATGAAATCCGAAGTGGGAATTTGATGATCCTTATAAAACTGCTTCTGCGTTCGTTTGTCCTGAATCAGTTCAATGATATGTGGTTGGGGAAATACCTTCTTCCCTTCGCTTTGCAACTTGTACAGGGCTTGGGTATTCACATGTTCTATTTCAATCGTGATCACATCGCATTCCTTTCCAAAGGCATAAACGGTTTCAAAATCCTTGAGGTCACCCTGTGTGAATTCCTTGCAAATATCCCTGCAGGGGGCTTCCGCATCAGGATCGAGGATGTGGATATTCAGGTTATAATTGATCGCTGACTGGATGACCATCCTGCCCAGTTGCCCACCTCCCAATATTCCCAATGTCTTTGATAGATAATTGTCCTGCATCATAAAAGAGATTCCATTGCCTTGAATAGTGACAAAAATACACATATAAAATTAAAGGGCCACAGAAATACTCCTGTGGCCCTTTTGAATTTATTTGTTATAATACTATTATTTGTGAATGGTAACTCCATCGAGCTACTATCATTTTACAATGAACCAGTTCACTGGGCTTGCCGCCTAGTTGAAAAGGTTTTATACGCCTCGCCCTGATATTACTCTAAATAATACTGCGATAATAGCTAAAACCAGGAGAATATGAATTAAGCCTCCAACGCTATAAACAAAAGTGCCCAAAACCCATCCTATTACAAGGATTATGGCAATTATATATAATAAAGAACCCATAATTGAAATTGTTTAGAATTAAAAGATAAAGTGGATAAATCAATATTAATGCCAAAAAACTAACGGGAAAAGCGGATTCCCATGAGCTCCATCAATTTATGTGCGTTGAAATTTGGGCAGGGACCGCTTTTAATTTTATAATCAAAGCTAATTTCATTATCATGGATGTCGTGATGAAAACTATAATTAGCCAATTCGGGGATTTTCGCTGCCAATTCACTGAGCTCGATATCGTGGGTAGAGATGATCCCTTTTGCCGGGGTAGCCAGCAGTTGCCGGATCAGTGCCTCACTTCCCATAATTCGGTCGGAGGTGTTTGTACCTTTTAGAATCTCATCCAAAAGGAAAAATACCGGCGTTCCTGCTTCCGTTAATGTCAGCAATCCTTTTATCCGACTCAATTCCGCATAAAAGGAGCTGACACTTTCACCCAGGTTATCGGTATTCCTCATACTTGTATATAGAAGAAACGGACCGGAATGATACTTGGAAGCCATGGGGGAAAGGCCAATATTTGCCATTACCTGGTTGATTCCCAAGGTACGCATAAAGGTGGTCTTACCGGACATATTAGAACCGGTCAGCAGTCCAAGCTTTATGTCCTTTCCAAGCTGAAAATCATTGCTTACACAAGTTTGGGGAGAAATCAGGGGATGCCTGATGTTTTCGACATCAAGCGTCAGATCAGCCTGCCATCGAAAATCGCAGCTTACCTGTTCCTCCCGCTCAAAGGAAGCCAAAGAAACCAGCACTTGCCACTCCTCGAAAGTGCGTTCCCATACCTGCATATGTTTACCGTACGTTTTGCGCCATCGTTCGATTCTGGCCAAGACCAAGAAATCAATCCAAAATAGTAAATTGAAAATAAGATACATGAGATTCGACCGATTTTGAATCAAAAAAGTCCGGGCCTCCAATGCGTTTAAAACGATGGATGCTTCGAAACCCGTATCCACAAGTGGTTTGTGAAGCGTTTTTAAATAAGGATCTTCAAAGGATTGACTTTCCATCACCAGGCACCATAATTTATAGGTCTTGAGATCTCCTTCGTTGGGCATCGCTTTCATGGCTGACAACAAAGGCTTAAAAACGAAACTCAAGAAAAAAACACCTACCAGGATAAATAAACTCAGAAATTCAAAACGAATCCATCCAAATAAAACGCCTGCAAGCAATACAATACCCAATACCGGACCCACCGCTGCCGGAACCCAATACCAACTTCTCCAGGCATCCGGTGTTGCCAGCCAGCTATAAAAACTTGCCTTAGACTTTTCTTCCCTTAAAAATGCCTTCCCTATTCCTTCAAACTCCTCCAGAAATCTGCCTTTGCCCGCCAGTTCCTGAATGGCCGCTCTACGCTTATCTGAAAGGGAAACATTGGTGGCCGAAAGCAACCAGTCTGCCAATTGTTTTTTTGCTCCGGCACTTACGGTATGGTTAATCAGTTGAAACAACGAGTGCATCCCGAAAAGATCTAGGTCACTGGCGAAGGGGTGGGTTTTGTCCAGGAACTCATCTCCCTCCTCAAAAGAAGACAGCTCCCTCTTTTTCCGCAGTTCTCTGTCTGATTTCATGACCAAAATTGCCTCCAAAAACCGTTGCTTGTCTTTCTCCCCATTGAACGCTTTGATCAAATAAATAAATAAGAAGCTCAGGGGGAAAAACAACAGCGCCACAGAACTCCGATCTGAGACCCCGATGACTACCACGACCAACAGCAATATAAATACGACCAACCTGGCGATCGAAAAGCCGGCTAACCGCTTTTTGCACAAATTCAGGAGAGATACCGGATCGGAAAAGTCAAAGTCAATCTTCATAGGAAATGTCGTCCATCGGGTTTTGGGGCTTTACTACTGTAAAGATAACATAAATCTTTTCGGGATCACCCCGCTTTATCGCCATCAAAAAGCACAAAGTCTAATAAGATATTTAATGCAACATAGTTGCATTAATAAAAATAATTAATTATTTTTACCACATCAATTTTTCTATCATAAGGTTGAAAGGTTGTTTGACAGACAGAGACTCCGGGTGGTTCCGGAGTCTCATTTATATGTACTAACTCTATGAAGAAATTCTTCCTGTTTATATTTTCCTTGTCACTGTTGTCCCTACTTGCAATTGGCAGTCCCCCTGCGAAGGATCTTTGGGGAATATTTGCAAAAACAAGGTTTGTGGAGAAATTGAATAGGCAGCTTTCCATGTATTTTTTATACCCGGCCTTTCCAGATGAGTTGAAAGCCCTTGAGGGAAAAGAAGTAGAGCTGACGGGATTTCATATCCCATTAGAAGTTACCGATGCCAAAATGCTTATTCTTTCCAAATTCCCGATGGCGGAGTGTTTTTTTTGTGGTGGATCAGGGCCTGAAAGTGTGGCCGTTGTTTATCTGCTTGAAAAGCCCTCCAAAAGATTGAAGATGGATGATATCGTTCGTATCAGTGGCAAGTTATTGCTAAATGAAAAGGATGTAGATGAATTAAATTTTATAATCAAAGAGGCAAAAATTATCAGTTATGAGTAAAAAACTCCCCGTTACAGTCCTAAGCGGTTTTTTAGGTGCTGGAAAAACCACCTTGCTGAATCACATCCTTCACAACAAAGAAGGATTGAAGGTAGCCGTCATCGTCAATGATATGAGTGAAGTCAATGTAGACGCACAACTAATCCAAAGAGGTAATACCCTATCCCGCACGGAGGAAAGGCTGGTCGAGATGAGTAATGGCTGTATCTGTTGTACGTTACGAGAGGATTTGATGATTGAGGTAGAAAAGTTGGCGAAAGAAAAAAGGTTTGATTACCTGCTCATTGAAAGCTCCGGTATATCGGAACCGCTCCCTGTTGCTCAGACATTTAGCTTTGTTGACGAGGAAAACGGGATTGATCTATCTAAGTATAGCAGGCTAGATACCTTGGTTACGGTGGTAGATGCCAGAAATTTCTTAACCGATTTTGGAAGTGCAGAAACGGTCTATAGCAAAAAATTGAATGACAACGCGGATGATCAACGGGCGATCGTCAACTTATTGACCGATCAGATCGAATATGCCAATGTCATAATAGTTAACAAGACCGACTTGGTAAGCGGGCATGAAGCAAGCGAACTTACGGCGATCCTTCGCAAGCTCAACCCAAAGGCTACCATAATCCCAACCCAAAATGGTAAGGTATCGCCAAAAGCTATTCTCAATACAGGCCTATTTGATTTTGAAGAAGCATCCAATTCAGCCGGATGGCAGGAAGAATTGGCAAAAGAACATACACCCGAAACGGAAGCTTATGGAATTAGCTCCTTCGTTTTCCGTAACAAACGACCCTTTCACCCAGAAAGGTTATGGACGTATATCACCGCAAACTGGCCGGCAAACATTATTCGCAGCAAAGGACTTATTTATCTTGCATCACGCAAAGATGTTGCCATTTCCTGGTCCCAGGCAGGGGGCTCGATGAAAGCAGAGCAAGCAGGAGTCTGGTGGGCAAGCATGCCTTACGGAAAGCGGATCAGTTTTCTTTCCTATGTGGAAAATCAAGCCATTATAGAAGGTAAGTGGGACAGGGTCTTTGGGGATAGAGTCAATGAATTGGTAATCATTGGTCAGGATATGAAGAAGAAAGAAATAGCGTTAGAACTTAGCAATTGCATTCTATCAAAGGATGAAATTTTGGATTATCAGGAAGGACAAATCTTTACAGATTCTTGGCCTATATAGATTAGCAACCTACTTGTTTCTTAGGTCATTTAAATCATCTTAATGTTGTATAGCATTTGATATTTTTACCATTTTTTTATCTTATTCAAGGCTATTCTACGCTTTGGGAATAAATATCACGTCATGGGTTTTTACAAACCTCATTTTTCAGTTGGTGAAAACCACTTTTATTGCTTTTGCAATTTTATAAATAGCTTTTAATGCAGTTCCAAATTGATATTTTGCTTTGTTTATTTCAAAAGTAAAATACCTCGATTTTTATTTTGAATCCACCTGTTTCACTTTTACATTTATTCTATTATTACAAATAATCATCAAGCTATTAAGCTAAAGCGATGAATCATTTAAAATTAACTATTGCAAAAATTGTTTTTGGCATTCAAATATTTGCTTTTGGTTCTTGCCAATCGTTGGATGAAAAACCGGTGGAAATGCCCGGCTTGATCGAAGCAAACAAAGGTGTGGCCGTTCTTTCTGTATTTGAAGAAATTGACATGATTGCTTTGGCTATGATTCAACATGAATCAGGAAATGATCGCAAGATGACGCTGACAGTTGATGGTTTTTGTCAAGAGACAATCATCATCAAAAACACAAAAGAAAAATCCGTTACTGCTGATTTTGGTGATGGATGTGTAAGTTCAAAAGGCGTAAAAAGAGAGGGATATATAAAAGTAATCAGTTTGGATAATTTCTGGTCTAAGGGAAGCGTGACTAAGATCATTATGGATAGTTTATATATTGATGGGGTGAAAGTGTCAGGCACCCGGACATTGACCAACAAAGGATTTGATCAGGTCAACCGTCAGTTGAATTTTGAGGCTGTTATGCACCGGGGAATAGTTACCTGGCCCACGGAACAGCCGCTATTTACGGAATACCGGCATGACAGAACGATTTCATTCCCAACAGGAAAATCCGGATTCTCCTTTAGCCTAATCGGAAAAACAGAAATTAAAGACAAAAAGGGTAATTCATTATTGGCTGAAATTGTCCAACCAATGATCTTTCAAGAATCATGTATGAATCATGGGACACCCACCCCGTCTTCCGGAAGCTTGGCTATCATAAGAAGTCAGTCAGAAACACTGGTGGTGAATTTCAATGCCGCCTGTGAATAAAAAACTTATAGATTAATTAACAGCTATATTTTTGAATTTTTTCATTACAAATTTTTTAAAACTAGTTGAGGTTGGAATGTGCATACGTGAAGTTGAAAGTTGGAAAGTGAAGTTGGAGCGTGGAAAGTGAAGTTGATGCATGTGAAGTGTTGAAGTTAGTTTTGATAGTTGATTATTTTTTGATGTAGGGTTTGCCCGGAGCCTCTTGTACGTGGTAGTGGTAAGAGGCTCCGGCATTTTTTTAATTTTTTATCTTCCAAATAATTGTTAATACTATTTTGCTGAGGAATTAGAATCTTAGTGTTACTGGCTTCGAAAGCCCTATTTACCTGTTAACCCAAAAATTTTTCCAAAAGTAAGGTTTATCTTTCCGGCAAGATATAGAAAGACTGGGCAAATGCCAGCCAAAATTGGTGAAGTTTAACTAAAAGCACAGGATTAGCATGAATTCTCTCATCTTTTGTCAACACATAGAGATCTATTTGCTTGATTTATATTGGTTTGTCCCTCATGGGAATAAAATTTAACCCGTTTGGAAAATTCGACAGTTCTTGATTAAATCCAACATACAACCTGCCATCTAAAGGCCCAATGCCAAGAAACTTCAATTCTTTTGTATCCCAGACCTTGGAATAACCCAAGAAGCTCACCTCTAGTGAAACTTCGCCGCACGGATAAAGGTGCGTCATGAATGACCATCGGAGATTTGGAAAACAGCTTGGTTAGGTATTTAATACTGTAATAGGCGAGTGAATTTCTATGAAGGTCATTTACCACTACACCGAGCCTTGCTTTCTTCAAAAAACTTCCAAACATATGTCTCAATTCTTCATCGGTAAAATGATGGGTAAAGAGGGTGCAGGTCACAATGTCCACAGGTTCTCTGTGAAATGACTCAGCCAGGACATTATCAACCTCAAAAGAAATGTTGGGATTTCCGAGAAATTTCTCTTTTGCCAATTGGATGATATGGGGGTTGGCATCTATACCGAGAAATTCTAAATCCAATCCTGTTTTAGTTCCCCAAGTCTGCATCACCCGCAACATATCACCTCCTCCACAACCGACATCGGCTATGCGAATGGTACCCCCGGAATGATTTTTTAGCAGTTTTTTTATTCCTTCTGTGGTTACCTTGTTGCCCCCCAAGAGCTTATTAATGGTTTTCAGTTCTGCCAAAGTCTGCTTCAATACTTCTCCATCGCAGGACAAATCGTCCATTAGTTCGGGTTCGTAACTTCTTTTGCTCAAATCCTTCATATCCGTTCTACCAAGAGTGTTTCCAAAGTAAGCCCGGGGCCAAACCCCATGACCAAAATATCTCCTTTGATCAACGTGTCCTTCATGACAGCCTCCAATACAAATAAAATACTTGCTGAAGACATGTTTCCAAAATTGCGAAGAACATCATGGGAATGATTGTTTTGTTCTTTGCCTATTCCCATGACCTGTTCCACTTTGTTCAAAATTTGCCGGCCACCGGGGTGAATGGCAAAATTCTTGATTTTGCTCAGCCCAAACCGGGTTTCCAAGCCTTGTTTAAATTTTCGAATACCCTTGTCGAGCAGCTCGGGAACGTATTTGCTTAGTTTCATCTCAAATCCGAAATCGCCAATATGCCATGCCATATCCGACTCACCTTCCCGATAGATCTGACTTTCATAATCTTTGATCCGAATGCCATGTTGGGATTTGGTGATCAAAGCCGCCGCCGCCCCATCTCCAAAAAGTGCATTGGCGATGAGATTGTCCTCTGTATAGGCTTTTTGAAAATGAATGGTACAGATTTCCACAGAAAGTACCAACACGTTGGCTTTTGGATCACTGTCGCAAATTCTATCTGCCAATTTGATGGCATTGAAAGATGCGTAGCATCCCATAAAGTGAATGGAGTACCTTTCAATGGTAGATTTAAAACCCATCTGCTCAATAATTTTCATTTCCACACCAGGCGCGTACATGCCGGTACAGGATACCAAAATCAAATGGGAAACATCCTTTACCTTAACGTTTGAATGCTCCAAGCAGTTGGAAATGGCTTCAATACCCATACCTGCCGCTCTTTCCTCAAATACCTTCATCCGTTGTTTGGTGGAAGGAAATGGTTCGAGTTCCTTGTTTTTTGGAAAGAAACTAAAGCGGGAAGGATCTGTATGGTTAAAATCTGTCAAAACACTGTGTCTGGTTTCAATACCTGATACACGGTATACATAACTCAACTTTCTGGCTTCCTCCGGCGATAACCCGTGGGCTAGTTTCATAAACTCACCGATTAGGTGCTGAGGAATTGGCTCTCCAGGATTTGCTGTGCCTATACTAACAATATGGTTGTTCATCCGCTTTTTTTTCGGGTAAAATAATAGTAATTTCAAGGTAAGTAAAAAAACATAACGTATCCACAAAAGTTTCTTAGCTACCCTGATTATGTTTGAAATTTCATCATGGAAACATCTACGTATTCCATTTTCTTTTTATTTATTGCCCGTATTTATTTTCGCCTGGGCCGTGTCTGGAGATGGAGAAATCGCAAATGTAGTTTTGGTTTTTCTGACTTTGCATCTATTTCTTTATCCATCCAGCAACGGTTACAACAGTTATTTCGATAAAGACGAGGAAAGTATCGGCGGACTCAAAAGCCCGCCAAAGGTAACGAAAGGTCTCTATACCCTATCGATGGTGTTTTTCTTAGTTGCATTGCTATTGGGCCTAGGTATAAATTATTCATACAGTTTGATGATGCTGGTTTATGGACTTGTTTCCATGGCTTACAGTCATCCGGCCATCCGTCTCAAAAAATATGCCTATATAAGCTGGATCACCGCAGGGATGTTTCAGGGATACTTTACTTTTTGTATGGCATATGCGGGTCTTACAGGCGGCGGGTGGAAGGTGTTTTTGATGCAGGCCGTGTACATACCGGGTATTTTGACTACCATTATCTTAATGGGTTCCTATCCGCTCACCCAAATTTATCAGCATCGGGAAGATAAAAAAAGGGGAGATTTCACCCTGAGTATTTCTTTGGGGATTTTGGGAACCTTTATTTTTGCGGCTATATGGTTTATATTTTCGGGAATAGGGTTTGTTGGTTATTTCAAATGGGCTGGTGAAACCTGGGCAACCTGGGTTTTTTTGGGAGCCATGTTGCCAGTCATATTATATTTTTTTACCTGGTTTTATCTTGTCAAAAGTAATCCAACAAAATACGTTACGTACGATTGGGCCATGTGGATGAACCGGATTTCGGCATTTGCCCTCAATTTTTTCTTTTTGTACTACCTGATAAAAGGTACAGAATAGTGTTAAAACTAATCAAAAGTTTTTCTCAGAAACTGATCGATATAGACCAACGTCTCATTGGGTTTCTCGAACATGCCCATATGTCCGGTTTCCTTCAGCTCTAAATAGTGGGTCACCCAACTGGAATGTTTTCTGCTATTTTCCAATGGGATTGCAGCGTCAAATTCCCCGGCGATAAAAAACTTGCTCCCGACAAAGCTTTCCAAAACATCCCTTCGGTCAGTACGATCACGCATCGCCTCCGTGTAGGCAATCAGGGTCTCGGTTGCAATGGTTCTTGCCATTTGCAAGAGTTTATCGATGATCTCTTTTACTTCCTCCTGCTTATTCTCAGGAAAAAGCTGGGGCAAAAATGAATTTACAAAGGGTTCTGCGCCAAATTTCCCCAAAAAGGTAATTGTTTTATTTCTAACACCTACTTTATCCTCATCATCGGCCAAGGCAGTTGAATGAAACAAGCCTATCCCTTTTATTGCCTCCCCCAGCTGATCCGCCAATCCCAAGGTGACATATCCCCCCAGGGAGTGTCCGATCACAACTGGATCCACTATGTTCAACATTTTCATCCAGCTGCATAGGGAAAAGGCAACTGTGTCAATACTTAACTCTCCCTCGGGTAGAGGGGAATCCCCAAAACCCGGTAGATCCGGACAAAGAACCCGATAATTGGCAGAAAGATTTTTTTGAAAAAACTCCCACATTTCTTTGCTCTCACAGAATCCATGAAGCAAAATGACAGGGTTTCCAAATCCAAGTTCTGTATAGGCAATATCAGGCATATTTTGTCAATAAGTTTAACATTTTCCGGTCTAATTTTTGGCCGTACCAATCTTCATATTCCACATCCGCCCGTCCGGAGTTCATGACGCCAAAAGCCCCTGAAAACTCCCATATTCCGAAACCGATGCCATTCTCATCCAGGATGTCCAGCACATCTCCAAACCAGACCAAAAAAACATCATGGGGAGTTTTATTAAAACAGCCACATTCCCCACAATGTACACCCACCCCTTTTTTGAGCAGTTCTATCCATGGTGCGTAGTGCTTCTCCAGATTCTCACGACCAAAATAGACTTCATTGTTTTTCCCTGGCCAGCTGGGTTCAGGAAGCGCATCGGGATCCTTATATACCCATGTGGCTTTATGATGAGAAATATGAGATGGGAAGTAACCCCTACAACTTTGTCCCAAATCCAAATCCGCAAATTCGGGAATAGCCATTCCCCCGCCTCCGTTGCCGTCAGCAATTACCAGCCTTTTTTTGTTGATTCCCTTGATGGTATCAAGGGCAGCTTTGGCCACCTTATGGTATTCCTCCACAGGTACGGGACCGCCTGGGGAATGTTGGTCATTGGGATCCAGTCGCTTAAAGGGCTCATTGACCAAGTCAAAGCTTAACTTCTTAGAAGAAATATGCTTGTATCTCTTGGACCACATTTCCCAATGCGCACAAAAAGCGTCCAAAGCTTCTTGATCTTCCCATAAATTATAGGGCTCTATAAATCCGGCGTTAATACAAAACCCGGGAGCCCGGTGAAGGTTAAGGCTAACATGAAGACCGTGGGAATGCGCCTGATAAACGAGTTTGTCGATTTCCTCGAGCTTTGCCTCATCGAAATTCAATACTTCCTCCGGAAGTATTGGTTTGGATCGGTCAAATAGGAGATAGCTGGGATAGGAAATGGGTATCCGGACAAAGTCAAACCCCCAATCCGCCATCCACTTAAGGTTCTCGGCTTTGTTTTTCCTTCCCTTTTCCATTTCAGGGGAGAAGAAATCCAACAGATTAAACCCCCTCCATTTGGGGAGTTTATTTTTAGATTTTATAGGGATAAATGCTTCAGAGGGAGTACACAGGCCTAGGCCAAGACCTGCCGTAGCGAGTGCTGATTTTTTTAGAAAATCTCTGCGATAAGGCAGATGAAGGTTATCCATGATTAAGTTGGGTTTGCATTAACTTATGTAAGAGATTTAAAGATACTAAATTGAGAATCGTTTAGGCATGACCTATGTG
>JBBQXZ010000088.1:0-17362 GCA_038209145.1 Cytophagales bacterium
GGGTAGGGGACGTATCCCAGGGATATATAATCTTCCACATTACCTCCCATCGCCGAAGTATGTTCGTAGCCGGATTTACTCATCATTCCTCCGGGCATGTGGTTTTTCTTGAGGCCTTCATAAGCTAAGTCTACGTCAAATCCCCGAATGCCTTTTTGATAAGCAGCTACAAAAAACGGTGTGGATGAGGCCCCCGTCATCACATAGGTATAATTTCCACCAGAAGGCCCTCTTGGGATTAGGCCCCCGTCTTTGTAATACTGTAAAAAGCTGTTTGCAAATTCTTCCATGATGTCGGGATATACCAATCCCCAAAGCACACTGATGGTCCATTGTGCGCCCCAGAAAGAATCCGAATTAAACTGTCGGAACTTGGGATTGCCCTTGTCATCCAAGGGCAGCTGACCGATGCGGAATTGCTCACCTGTATTGTCAGGATAGGCTCCATTGACATCCGAGATGGTTCTTCTACCCTGTAGGGCTTTCCAAAGATCGGTATAGAAGCGTTGCTGCTGCTCTTCCGTTCCGCCTTCCACCTGTATCCTTCCAAGGAATTCATTCCATACTGCCTGGGTTTCGGCAACGGTAGCGTCAAAGTCCCAACCCGGCAATTCGCTTTCCATATTCAATGCCGCATTCTCCGGACTGGTATAGGAGATGCCAACCTTCATCAATACAGGTTTGTCTACTCCATTTCCAAAAACCAGGATCTGATTTGCCTCTCCGTCCATGGCTTCAATGGATTGAATGTCACGATCCACTTCAACCTGAAAATAAACGGTTATCGGCTTGGGCCTTCTGGAAGTAGGGCTGTTGGTGACTTGACCCCGCAGCGTACGACTAGTTAACTGGGTCAATTGACCGTCTACGATTTCGCTGGGACCTAGCATGCCTGCCAGATTGAAAAGGATCCCTGCTTGCTTATTTTCGGGAAATGTGTAGCGGTGCAGGCCTACCCGATGGGTGCAAGTGAGTTCAGCATCTACGCCAAACCGGGAGAGGTGTACCTGATGATAACCCGGTTCCACGGTTTCGGTATCGTGACTGAAATGGGAATAGTAATCCGATAGATAGGCCGAAGCTGAATCTTCAAAAGCAATAGGCATCACCGACACCCCCGACATCTGCCAGGCATGGATGTGGCTGAATCCCTTGACGGTATCTGTATCATAGCGGTATCCCGTCCCCCAGGCGCCATCGATCTGGTTGTCCGGGCTTAGGTTGACCATGCCAAAAGGCCGGGTTGCGGAGCTAAAGAAAAACCACCTGGAATTTGCCGCATCCAATAGGGGATAAACCAATTCTACGGGGCGAAATGTTTCTTCTAAGGACTCCTGGGGCTGCTGACATCCAAGAAAGGATAAGATGAAACTGATATACAGGTAGTTTTTCATGGAGTTTGTTGAAAGGATGTGCGCAGAGAAAAGTTTATTCTTTGGAAAGGGCCAGTTGCCAGTTCCAGCTGTCCCGCAGTGCATCTTCCAGGCTATACTGAGGTTTCCAGCCCAACTTTTCTTCAATTTTTTTGGTGTCGGCCCACACTTTCACCACATCTCCCGGTCTTCTGGGGCCCACGTGATAATTTAGCGGTTTGCCACTTACCTTTTCGAATGTTTGAATGACTTCCAACACCGTGTTTCCGTTTCCGGTACCGACATTGAAGAGGTCGTAATAGTTGTCTGCTTTATCCCGCAGGTAAGCAATCGCCTTCACATGGGCATCGGCAAGGTCCATCACATGGATATAATCGCGGACGCAGGTTCCGTCTGGGGTGTCATAATCATTTCCATGAATGGTAAGTTTTTCTCTGAGCCCAATTCCCGTTTGGGTAACAAATGGGATAAGATTGGCAGGTACGCCAAGGGGTAATTCACCGATTAGCGAGCTCTTGTGTGCGCCAATGGGATTGAAATACCGGAGTGAAATGATTCTCATCGCAGCTCCACTTTTCACAACGTCCACCAACATGTCTTCACAGATCTTTTTGGTGTTTCCATAGGGGCTTTCTGCATCCTTCCGAGGTGTAGTTTCCTTTACCGGCAATTCGTCCGGCTGTCCGTAAACGGTACAGGAAGAGGAAAATACCAGGTCTTTTACCCCAAATTCGGCCATTGTTTCCAACAATACAACAAGGGAACCCACATTATTTCGGTAATATTTCAGTGGGAATGCGGTGCTTTCTCCTACTGCTTTGTTTGCGGCAAAGTGGATAACACCGGTAAGCTGATGTTCGCCAAAAATTTGGTGCATAAGCTTTTTGTCATTGCAGTCACCTTCATAATAGGGGAGGTCTTTTCCCAAGATTTGCGTTAAGCCTGCCAAAGCAGACTTGTTTGAATTTGAAAAATCATCAATAATGATGGGCTGATAGCCTGCTTTGATCAGGGCTACGGCGGTGTGGGATCCTATGTATCCGGCACCGCCAGTGATTAAAATTTTTTTCATAGCCAAATATACGCCAATCATAAACTTCCCGTAAAAAATATGGACGAAATAATAAGAACAAGTTTGATAATTGATCTATATCGGTTTTCAAGGGTACGCTCGATTCAAAAGAAACAGGATAAATTTTTCTTTTCCAAAAGATTACTTACTTTTGCAGTGCGAAAGGGGGTGTACCATATGATAATAGTAAACGTAAAAGAAAACGAATCCATCGAGAAAGCATTAAAACGCTTCAAGAAGAAGTTTGACAAAACTGGCGTAATCAGAGAACTGAGAAGCAGACAGGCGTTTGAAAAGCCTTCAATAACCCGTAGAACAGAGGTTATCAAAGCAGCGTATAAGCAAAGAATGCAGGAACAGGAAAGTAAGTAACCTTATTTTTCCTTCATATAGAAAAAATTAGCATATTGGTGATTCAATTCACCGATATGCTTTTTTCTTTTATTGCCTATTTGGAACATGAGAAGCGGGCCAGTCCCCATACAGTTCGTGCCTATCAAAAAGATCTTGAACAGTTTCAGGAATTTATAGCTATCTCCTTTGGGTTGGACGATATGGTGGAGGCGGGTCATGCCGAGATCAGGGCTTGGATGATAGATCTGATTGAGCAAAAACTAACTGCCACGTCGGTGAACCGAAAGATGGCCACAATTCGGTCTTTTTATAAATTTTTACTCCGATCCGGAGAAATCACCAAAGACCCTACTTTCAAGTTGCGATCCCTCAAGAAAGGACGATCCTTGCCGGAATTTATTCAGGAAGATGCCATTGACAAAATCCTGGCCGAAATGAATTTCACCCAAGACTTTACCGGGCAGCGGGACAGGCTTGTCATGGAATTTCTTTACATGACCGGCGTAAGGCTTTCCGAGCTTTTGTCAATCCGATGGAAGGACATAAATTTTTATAATGAAGAAGTTACTGTACTGGGAAAAAGGAAAAAACACCGAATAATTCCTCTTACAAAATGGTTAAAAGCAAATATCATTTTTTATAAAAAAGTATTTGAAGAAACATTTTCAAATATAGAAGAAAGTGACTACTTTATCGTTAGAAAAAATAAGGGCCAAGCATATCCCATGATGATATACCGAATCGTAAGAGAACACCTTGATCTTTTTGTACAGACGACTAAGAGAAGTCCACACCTATTGAGGCATACTTTTGCGACTCACCTATTAAATAAAGGGGCCGACCTAAATGCGGTCAAGGATCTTTTGGGACACAGCAGTTTGGCCGCTACCCAGATATATACCCACAATTCTATCGAGAAACTTAAGGCTGTGTTTGAACAGGCACACCCCAAAGCTTAAATAAAAGTTTAACTTTTAACCGTTTATTAATATGAAATTACAAATGCATTCCATTCACTTTGACGCTGATCAAAAGCTCATCAACTTTATCCAAAAAAAAGCGGATAAATTAGACACCTATTTTGACCAGATTATTGACGGAGAGGTTTTTATGCGGTTGGATAAAAACGACAGAAGTGAAAACAAGATCGTTGAGATAAAGCTCAACGTCCCAAGCAAGCAACTTTTTGCCAAAAACCAGAGCGATTCCTTCGAATCGGCAGCAGATGAAGCGATCGAGGGGTTGAGGCGGCAGATCAAAAAACACAAGGAAAAGCTGGTATTGGCCAAACAATAGGGAAAATAGAATTTTAAAACCGCCAATACGGCGGTTTTTTTTTAGCTTGGATTTTTGGTTTCGACCAGATAGTATTTTTTACTTAGGTCATATTTTTGAAAAGACGTATCACCGTCCCAAATACTCTCCATGATTTCCATAAAATAATTTGGATTCCAGTTGATTGAGGCAACCGTTGATTGGTTGTCGCCTAGCCCCAACTCAATGATGGATTCTTCATCGCAGATCAGATAATCATATTGATTGATTTGTTCGATCGACTTATCTTCCAAGTTGACCAATTCATGGCCAGTTTCCAGTCCGATTCGTATTTTGCTGCCGTGATGCGGATTACCGACAAATCCTATCTTGGTGTCACCGGGGATTTTTTTGTTTTCTATTAATTCATCGACCTGCACGCCTTGATGGGGAATTGATAGCGGGTAGGAAATCAGGCAACCATTGAAAAATACCAGCATGATCGCCAGGCTGAGGTGATGAAATTGAAGTTCATTTCTTCGGAGAATGATTAAAAGGAAAATGAATAAACCAGCACCAACTATCCAATGCACGGCTAAAATCAGCGGACTAGCCAATCCGATGTTCCAATATACGGCTACCAACAATAACAGCGTATTAATTGCGAGAATGGATATTCCCCAACCGTTTAAGCTTTTTCTATTTTCAACCTGACTCCTAATGATCATCCAGGCCACCCCCACCGTTACAAGCGGTACAACCGGAAGGAGGTATCTGTCATAAAATTTCGATACCAGGGAAGTCATCAAGATGATCGCAACCAGCCAGACTAAAACAAATCCAAAAAATGCTTTATTTTCTTCTCTTACCAAAAACAAGGATGAGACTGTTTTTTTGGCGGCAAAAATAAGCCAGGGAAAAAGCAAAGCCAACATCAAACCTGTCGCCATAAAGAAATAGGTGATGACCAAAGTAAGCCGCTGACCGACGCGCATGCCCACCTGATCCTCAAGGAATGAATCCAGGTATAACGGGCCAAACTTGATGTACATGATAACAAACCAAAACAGGGAAACTGCAATGCCTACAAGTACAGCAGGCCAGTAGAACAGATTTTGCCACTCAATTCTTTTCCAAGGATTGACGAGCAAATACCCAAGGGCAAGGAATCCCAATGCCGCGGCAGGCAGCCCCTTGACTTCAAATGCAAGGCCAAATCCCAAGAAAATCATCCACAGGTATTTTTTGGGGACATCATTGCCGTATTTTAATACACCGGTAACTCCCCACGCACCCAAGGTTACGAATACGACCAGGAGAATGTCAGGAATAGATCTGGAACTGGAGAAAATCACCAAGGGTTGGGCGGCAATCATCCAGCTTGACAGGGCTGCAATGGGCTTGCTACCGCTGGCGAGTTTGGCTATACCGTAAACCAAACCGATAAGTGCCCCGCCTGCGACTAAAAAGAAGAAACGGGAAGAAAAGGCAGAGATACCGAACATTTTGAAACCCGCCAAGACCGCCCAATAGGTAAGGATGGGTTTCTTGAACCTCAATGCTCCATTACCCAAATATGTGGTAAAATAATCCCCGTTTTTTATCATTCGGATAGCAGCATCCGTATAGTACATTTCGTCTGGATAGTGGAAATGGAAATTCAGGGAGAATGGACCTATAAGCAAATAAAAAACGCCCATAATGACCCAGGGAGATTGGTGCCAATTAGCCGAAACAAAAGTATTTTTCATTAAAGAAAGGGTCAAACAGCATGAGTTCAGCAGCAAAAATAAGGAAAATGAGCGGACTTGTTATTTTTCGAGGTACTTCCTAGCCATTCTTTTCCATGGGCTGGACTTGGTCTAGCTGAATAAAGAGTTTAATATCCATTTCTAAGATATAAGAATCCACAGGTTTAATTAGTTCGAATGAATCTTATATTGAAAAGTAGAAAATGTTCGGTAATCGTTTGAAGATTGTCTTGCAACAAAAAAAAGAATTTTATTAATCCTTGACTTCTTCTTCTTATCTGTAACTTTGACACTGGTTTTGTTTCACCAATTAAAGTATTCAACCATTGAAAATAATCATCATCAACGGCCCCAATCTGAACCTTCTTGGGAAAAGAGAGCCTGAAATATACGGAAGTCTATCTTTTGAGCAATTTTTTGAAACGCTGGTTAAAAAATATCCAGCACTGACCCTTGAATACTTTCAAAACAACGTGGAGGGAGAGTTGGTTAATAAAATCCACGAAGTGGGATTTTCCTACGATGGCATTTTGTTGAATGCAGGTGCCTATACGCACACGTCGGTGGCAGTTTCAGATGCGATTGCCGGTGTGAAGACTCCTGTGATCGAGGTTCATATTTCAAATATCTACAAGCGGGAGGAATTTCGTCACAAGAGCATCATCTCAAAGGAGTGCGTCGGCATGATAGCCGGGTTAGGTCTGGACGGATACGATTTGGGCCTTCAATATTTCATTTCAAAAAACAACTAAGCATACGCATGGCAAAAATCACATTTGCTCCGGGGCCTTCCAAG
The DNA here is from genome assembly GCA_038209145.1 of Cytophagales bacterium. GTDB lineage: Bacteria > Bacteroidota > Bacteroidia > Cytophagales > Cyclobacteriaceae > Lunatibacter. The sequence goes on from JBBQXZ010000088.1 coordinate 6,601, forward strand.
GTTTATGATCGCCTTCCTGAATATTTTAACGATGCCTTTCAGCAGGGTATCCTGAGTGCCAATCACCGAAGTGCGGTATTTATGGACATGTACAGGGAGACGGAGCGTTTGTTCAAGGAGAAGCTCTCTGTCCCTGGTGATTATCGGCTCCTTTTCACTTCCAGTGCTACCGAAAGCTGGGAAATCCTTACGCAGTCTTTGGTGCAGCATTCCTCCTTTCACATTTATTCCGGTTCGTTTGGGAAAAAGTGGTTTGGGTTTGCCAAGCATATCAATCCGCAAACCCAAGGTTTTGTACTGGATAAAAACATGGAAATAGCGCTTGATAAACTGGATATCCCGAATGAAGCTGATTTAATCGCCATTACCCAAAATGAAACCTCAAATGCCACCCAGGTGAAAAACAGTGTCCTGCAAGCATTGGGTGCTACCTATCCGGACAAGATGCTGGCCGTAGACACGACCTCCTCCATGGGTGGGACCTATCTGGATTTTTCACTTGCGGACATCTGGTATGCTTCCGTTCAGAAATGTTTCGGATTGCCGGCGGGGCTGGGAGTTTTGGTTCTTTCCCCCAAGGCGATAGAAAAGGTAGCTGCCAAAGGAGAGCAGGGAAGGTACAACAGCCTGAGCTTTATGTTGGAAAATGCCGCTATCTTTCAGACACATTACACCCCCAATGTATTGGGGATTTACTTTTTGATGAGGGTTTTGGAGGAAATGCCGGCAATCCAGCAGGTTCACGAAAAAGCCGAAAAGCGCATGATGGCACTGGAGGAAGTGGTTGCGGCATCTGAATCCCTCGATTTCTTGGTAACCAATCCAACGTGCCGCAGTCGCACCGTTCTGGGAGTTTCCGGAGAAGAGGGGTTTATTAAGGAAATAAAAAAAGCAGCCGAAGAAAATGGCATGACCTTGGGTGGTGGATACGGACCCCTCAAACCTACCAGTTTCAGGATTGCCAATTTCCCCGCCATTACGGACGATGAGTTTGACCGCTTGTTGGATTTTCTTAAATCCTATTGACTAGCCGGAAAGCTGAGGGTTTGTTTAGGTATCCGACCACAACCTCAGCTTTCCGGACTTTTCTGGTTACTTTTGCGGCAATATGCTAGAAATGTTTGATTTTAAGGAAATTTTATCCGTTACACTCATCCTGTTTTCGGTTATCGATATTTTGGGTTCTATACCCATCATTATCAACCTAAGGAAGAAAGTAGGGCATATCCAATCCGAAAAGGCAACCATCGCCGCGGGGGTGTTGATGGTGCTATTTTTATTGTTGGGAAAATCAATTCTCAATTTATTTGGAATTGGGGTGGAGGACTTTGCCATTGCAGGAGCCCTTATTATTTTCGCCTTGGGTGCGGAAATGATTTTAGGCATAGAGATCTTCAAGCCGGATCCCGATGCCAGTTCCACGAGTACCTCCATTGTGCCTATCGCCTTTCCCCTAATCGCCGGCGCAGGCACCTTGACCACAATTTTGACGCTGAAGTCTGAGTACTCCCAATTGAATATTGGCATTGGTATCGTTCTAAATCTCGTCATTATCTATATTGTGTTGAAAAGCACCAACTGGCTGGAAAGGAAATTGGGTCAGACAGGCTTGGATGTGCTGAGAAGAATTTTTGGAATTATCCTTTTATCCATCGCCATTAAAATTTTTAAATCCAATGTTTTTGCTGGCTAACCTGGGCTTGGCTGTTGGGTATGTAACAATTGAACTCAGGTTGGGAAGAAACCAAACCCCGTGTACAACCCTGCCTAATTTTACGAGATTTGGTCGATTTTATTTACTTTTGACGCATGATTACTATATATACAGATGGAGCCGCCAAAGGGAATCCCGGTAATGGGGGCTACGGCACCGTATTGTTGTTCAAGGACCAGAGAAAGGAACTGTCAGAAGGATTCCGACTGACTACCAATAACCGCATGGAACTTTTGGCAGTTATAAAAGGACTGGAGGCATTGAAAGTAGAAGGTATTCCAGTGACCATTTATTCAGATAGTAAATATGTGGTAGATGCCGTTCAGAAGGGATGGATTTGGAATTGGCAAAAAAAAGGCTTCAAAGATAAAAAAAATGTGGACCTGTGGAAGCAGTACATCCCCCTACACCTGAAATACAAACCTACTTTCCGTTGGGTGAAGGGGCACGCCGGCAATAGGGAAAACGAACGGTGTGATCAACTCGCCGTGGCAGCTGCGGGGAATTCATCCCTTCTTGCTGACACCGGCTATGAACAGGCGCAGTCCCGGGATAGTTTGTTTTGAACATGGGAAATCCTTATTTTCAGTTTAAGCAGTTTGGGATTGACCAGGGAAACTGTGCGATGAAAATCAGTACGGATGCGGTGGTATTGGGAGCCTTATCCGGAAGAAAAGTCCCCACTTCCATCTTGGACATCGGTACAGGTACTGGAGTGATTGCTTTGATGTTGGCCCAGCGGTATCAAGACGCAAAGATTTGTGCATTGGAAATAGATAAGGAAGCCTATCTCCAGGCTGCTGAAAATGCTCGGAATTCTCCCTTTGAACATCAGGTCAGCGTTATCGAATCGTCTTTGCAGGATTATCAGGATTTCGGAGGGAAGTTCGATCTTATCGTTAGCAATCCACCTTACTTCCCCAATCACCTTCTTTCGGAAGATCCCCGTAGGAACCAAGCCCTGCATCAGGCTTCCCTTACGTTTGACGAACTCATTGTCGGTGTGGATAAGCTTCTGGAGGAAGACGGGGAGTTGTGGGTGATTTTACCCGAAAGGCAAATGGGTGAATTTGAGTTTGCCGCCATAGCGCAAGGCCTCAGAGTTTTCAGTAGGGTAGAGATCAAAGACTCCCCGCAGAAAGCAGTACTGCGTGTAGTTCAGGCCTTTGTGAGGAATAGCCCTCATAAAGGAATTTTCTCAGCCAATCCCCTGGTTATAAAGGAGGATTCGGGGGAGTTTTCAGCCGCTTATCGAGATCTATTAAAGGATTTTATGCTGCATTTTTGAGGCATGTTGCTATTTCTAAGCACCTTGGGAACGTCCTTGGCCATTCCTTTATCCATTATTGTTTCCTTGGTGTTCTCCGCTCGGTATCTGATCGGTGTACGGAAAATGGATCCCTGTGAAAATCGAATGTAAAACAATCCCTAATATCCTTGAATATTACCAAAGAAACCAATCTTGGGGAGCAATCCAGAGAAGGCAAAAAAATTTTCCGAAGAAATCTAAAATAGAAGATGGGATGGTATTTTGAAATAACCAACTTAACGGTTTTCACGAGGAATTTTTCCAATTGATGGTTCTAAAAAATATCGGTTATTATTTGATTATCATAAAGATAGCTATTTCCGGTTTATTTATAAAATAACTTAGGTATCATCTAGTTGATAGTCGACTTTGTTGTATTTTTGTTCAATGAATCAAGTTAAAACCTCACCTATATTTACCTTTCAGGCGTTTGTGAAGATCATCCGGCTGAATAATTTGCTTATGGTGGCGTTTTTTCAATTGATTACAGCCTATTTTTTGATCGGGACAACGAGATCAGGCCTTCCGGTATTGCAGGATTGGAACTTATATCTACTGATTATCTCCACCGTGGTCCTCACGGCATCCGGATATATGATCAATGATTATTATGATGTGAAGATTGATTATGTCAACCGACCCAACGAGGTAGTTATTGGCAGGGGGATGAAGCGGAGAATGGTGATGATCCTTCATACCCTCATGAATGTATTGGGGATAGCTCTGGGATACCTGGTTCATCCGAGGATAGGAGTGATCAATTTCCTTGCCACATTTCTGCTTTGGCTCTATTCAAATTCCCTGAAGCGCCTTCCATTCATCGGAAACCTGACCGTCGCAGGCCTGACTGGGCTTGCCATATGGATTGTCGGTTATTATTATCAGGAATCACAGATGCTGACGCTAACCTATGCGATTTTTGCTTTTTTCATCAATCTTATTCGAGAAATCATCAAGGATATAGAAGATCGGCCTGGGGACAGAAAACATGGCTGCAGGACACTTCCGATCGTAGTGGGATTCAGAAATACCAAGAAAATTATTTTTGGCGTCGCATCCCTGTTCGTGATATCGATTTTCGTGGTAACAATAAAAATAAATGATCCTGATTTATTTGTTTATTTTGGGTTGCTGGGCATACTTTTTATCTTATTCTTATACAAACTCTATGTGGCTGATCGAAAAAGACAATTTACCCAGTTGAGCGTGATGGCAAAAATATTGATGCTTACAGGAGCAATAAGCATGGCGTTTATATAAATTTCTGCTAGCTCCCTGAATCAATACTCGGGGAAAATTTCAGAAAACATAACTATACCCCTGTTTTTTTATCATTTTGCGTACTTTTACATCCTAACTATAACCCCAAACTACAGGTGAAAAAATTAGCTATTCTAGCATCAGGCAACGGTACGAATACCGAAGCTATTATCCAACATTTCAAGATCGGTAAGCAAGCCACCGTAGCGTTAGTGGGCTCAAACAATCCAGATGCTTATGTGTTGCAGCGTGCTGCCAACAATGGGATTGGTCATTTTACTTTTACTAAAAAGGAGTTTGAAAATGGTTCGGTTAAAGCATTGCTTTTATTGAAAAGAATTGACATGATAATCTTGGCAGGATTTTTACTTAAAGTACCTGGAAATATCATTCAGGCATTTCCGGATGCTGTTGTTAATATTCATCCGGCATTATTGCCCAAGTTTGGAGGTAAAGGCTTGTATGGCAATCGGGTACATCAGGCCGTAAAAGATGCCGGCGAAAAGGTAACAGGAATTACCATTCATTGGGTAAACGAAAACTATGACGAGGGCGAAATTATATTCCAACAGGAAGTCGCTATAGATGAATCGGATACGACTGAGCAAATTGCGGAAAAAGTTCACGAATTAGAGCATAAATACTTTCCAAAAATTATTGAAAGTCTGATTTAATGGGTTGATTTCCCTACCTTTGCGCTTCCAAAAAAAAAATTGCGACAATAATCCTTTACGAGCAATATGAGTGTAAAAAAGATAAAATCCGCCCTTATTTCTGTATTTTATAAGGATAATCTTGAACCAATTATTTCCTTATTAAAAAAGCAGGGGGTTCAAATCTATTCAACAGGGGGCACACAGGCCTTTATCGAGGAGCAAGGGGCCTCGGTGATACCTGTGGAGGAACTTACCGGATATCCTTCGATTTTTGGAGGTAGGGTGAAAACGCTACATCCCAAAGTATTTGGGGGAATCTTATATAGGAGGGATTTTCCCGATGATGTCAGCCAGGCCGGAACCTACGAAATTCCCGCAATTGATTTGGTAGTTGTCGATCTATATCCCTTCGAAGAGACGGTAGCTGCAGGTGCATCAGAAGGAGAAGTGATAGAGAAAATAGATATTGGAGGTATTTCGCTGATTCGGGCAGCTGCCAAAAATTTCAAAGATGTGGTTATCGTAGCCTCCAAAGACCAATATGGAGAGCTAAAAACAAGGTTGGAAAAGAATGACGGGGGCACCACGCTTGAGGACAGGAGATATTTTGCTGCGCAGGCGTTCAAAGTTTCCTCCCACTATGACACCCATATTTTTAACTATTTTAATGAAACGGATCAAATTCCGGTATTAAAAATCAGTGAGACACATTCCAAACCCCTCAGGTACGGAGAAAACCCACATCAACATGCCGCATTCTTTGGTGACTTAACCGAAATATTTGACCAGTTAAATGGGAAGGAGCTTTCCTACAACAACTTGGTCGATGTAGATGCAGCTGTATCCCTTATTGCCGAGTTTGAAGGGGAAACAGCCTTTGCCATTCTGAAACACACCAATGCCTGTGGTGTTGCGGTGGCCGATACGGTAGCGCTAGCATACGAAAAAGCATTTGCCGCTGATACCATTTCAGCATTTGGAGGAGTTTTGATCACCAATCAGCCGGTGGATGTGTCCGCCGCAGTGGCCATGAAGGGGTTGTTTTTCGAGGTTTTGATAGCCCCGGAATTCACTGAGGATGCCCTGGCCTTGTTGAAAGCAAAGAAAAACCGAATTCTCTTAAAGCAAAAAAAGAAGCTTTCGAGTACCCGGCAAATTAAAACCCTTTTAAATGGTTTCGTTTCCCAAGGTTTTGATTTGAAAACGGAAACTAAGAAACAGTTTACGGTAGCCACCAAAAAACAGCCTACGGATGATGAATTGGATGCCCTGGAGTTTGCGTTGAAGGTATGCAAACACACAAAATCCAACACCATTGTTTTGAGTAATAAAAACCAATTGTTTTCAAGCGGTGTCGGACAGACTTCCCGTGTCGACGCACTTAAGCAGGCTATTGAAAAGGCCCACGCATTTGGATTTGACCTCCAAGGTTCAGTGATGGCGTCCGATGCGTTTTTTCCATTTCCCGATTGTGTTGAAATCGCAGGCAATGCGGGGATCAGTGCTGTCGTACAGCCGGGAGGATCTATAAAGGACCAGGAAAGCATCGACTATTGTGATGCCAACGGCATGAGTATGGTGATAACGGGTGTTCGCCATTTCAAACATTAATTTAGTTTTCAGGCATAGCGTCTGGGTTGCGTTGTTTAATATATTACAATAAAAAGAGAAGGGTTTTGAAACCCTTTCCCTTTTTCAATCAAAAATATAGTGATCACTAAAATAAATCCAAATTACGAGTATAATTTTGGCTGGGCTTAGGGATATTGGTGCCGAATAATGCTAACTTTAGTGATCTTTACTAACCTTATTAAGAAATTTAGAACATGGGATTATTTGATTTTTTCTCCAGTGATATAGCCATAGACTTAGGGACAGCCAATACGCTGATTATCCACAAAGAGAAAATTGTAGTGGACGAGCCGTCCATCATTGCGATAGACAAAACTACCAATAGGGTGCTGGCTGTAGGGACAGAGGCCATGAATATGCACGAAAAAACCCATGAGAATATAAAAACAATCCGACCGCTTAAAGACGGGGTGATTGCGGACTTCTATGCGGCTGAACAGATGATCAGGGGAATGATCAAAATGATTCCAGGACATAGAAAAGGCTTCTTTCCCCAATCCCACCGGATGGTAATCTGCATACCCTCTGGGATTACGGAAGTGGAAAAGCGCGCGGTGAGGGACTCTGCGGAACATGCGGGGGCCAAAGAGGTTTATATGATCTTCGAACCCATTGCTGCCGCTATCGGGATTGACATTGATATCGAAAAACCCATGGGGTCCATGATTGTGGATATTGGGGGGGGAACGACCGAAATTGCCCTTATTGCCCTTTCAGGCATTGTATCTGATCAGTCTATCCGGGTAGCAGGGGATACCTTCACGAAGGACATTTTGGACTACATGCGCAGACAGCACAATTTGTTGATTGGAGAGCGGTCTGCTGAAAAAGTAAAGATTGCTATCGGATCAGCGCTGACGGAACTGGACGATGCTCCCGATGACTATGAAATCAGGGGAAGGGATTTGATGACGGGGATCCCCAAAGTTATTAAGGTGTCCTACTCCGAAATCGCTTTTGCACTTGACAAGTCAGTATCGAAAATAGAAGAGGCAGTTTTGAAAGCCTTAGAAATCGCTCCACCTGAATTGTCTGCGGATATATATGACAACGGCATACACCTGACAGGTGGAGGCGCATTGTTAAAAGGGTTGGATAAAAGGCTACACCAAAAAACCAAATTGCCTATCCACATTGCGGAAGATCCGTTGAGGGCTGTAGTGAGGGGTACAGGCAAAGCCCTGAAAAACCTCAATGCATACAAAACCGTCTTGATGTCCTAAATATTGAATGCAACGAATAGTACTCTTTTTATATAGCATACGAGCATTTATCCTATTTGTAGGGTTGGAGCTGATAGCTGTTTGGATGATTTTAAATTATAATTCCAGACAGGGGGCTGTTTTTCTAAACAGTTCCGGTCAGTTGACAGGCAGTATTCTTCATACAAGGGATAATTTGCTCGAGTATTTTTACTTGGGAGGAATCAATGAGGCACTTATAGAAAAAAATGCCAGGCTACTGAAGCGCCTTGAAAATCTGTCTCCAGCGGGTGATACCACCTATTTTGAATTAGATTCTGTTTTTGCCCATAAGTTCGACTTTTGGTCGGCCAAGGTGATCAATAATTCCCTCCACCTGCGTCAAAACTACCTGACGCTCAGCAAAGGCCGTCGTCAGGGAATCAGAGAAGGCATGGGGGTATTTAATGAACAAGGGGTGATTGGCAGGGTAACGGGTGTATCCACCAATTTTGCCAAAGTGATTTCCCTGCTGCATACAGATTTGTTGATTTCTTCGAAGATCAAGCGGGGCGGAGTCATCGCCTCTACCCGCTGGGATGGAGTTGACTCCAAAAAGGCCAAGCTTTTATATGTCCCCCGCCATGTAGAGGTGGAGGTAGGAGATACGGTGGTCACATCCGGGTTCAACGCTACCTTCCCGGAAGGAATCCACATCGGGATCATTGACGAAGTCAACGAGGGGGAAGAGACAAATTATTTAGATATCACGTTGGAGTTTACCACGGATTTTTCGAAATTGTCCTATGTCTATTTGGTGGAAAACAGCATGCGGCTGGAACTGGATTCTTTGAACAGCGAAACAAATATTCTTCCGAATGACGGGCAGTAATTTATTTAGATTAGGCGTTTCCTTTATAATGTACCTTATTATTCAGGTATTTGTACTGAAAGATCTGGTACTGTTTGGTGATGCCTTTTGCTTTTTATATGTATATGCCATCCTACTTGTGCCTTTGGAGATTAAGACAGTCCCCCTAATGCTCCTTGGGTTTCTTATGGGCTTGGTAATGGATGTGTTTTATGATACCCCAGGCATGCATGCAGCGGGGACGGTTTTGCTTGCCTTTTTGAGAAATCCATGGATCAAGGTAAATACGCCACGGGGAGGATATGATGATAATGTTCCTCCTACGCTGCTAAATATGGGGCTGGCTTGGTCTACTGCCTATACCTTACCTCTTGTCCTAATACACCATACCTGCTTTTTTTACATAGACTTTATGGGAACGTCCTTTTCCCATTCTCTTGTTATACGTATTCTGAGCAGTGTTCTTTTTACCTATGTTTTGGCAGCCATTGTTCAGTTGCTGTTTTACACCAAAAAGAAAGGAATTTAATGGAATCAAACCGTCCCCTAATTATTAGGTTTGTCATCATTCTGCTGGGAGCGGTGCTGTTGGTCAAGTTGTTTTTGATCCAAGTGACTGATGATTCTTACTTGCGAAAAGCAGAACAAAACGCCATCCAACGGATCGTTGACCATCCTTACAGGGGACTTGTCTATGACCGCAATGGCAACTTGTTAGTTTATAACAATCCGGTTTTTGACCTGATGGTCATACCGCGTGAGTTTAGTGTGAAGGATACGGCCAGATTCTGTGAATTTTTTAATATAAAAAAAGAATTATTGATCGAAAATTTTAACGCAGCCAAAAATTATTCCTGGGTAAAACCTTCTCCCCTGATAAAGCAAATCTCCAATGAAGACTTTGCGCGGATCCAAGATTACCTCATAGATTACCGGGGTATCTTCGTCATGACCCGCTCGGTTCGCTCGTACCCACAGCCGAGCGCGGCAAATGCGCTGGGATATATTGGTGAAATCAGCGGAAACCAGTTGAATAGGGATGAGTTGAAATACTATACACAGGGAGATTATGTAGGCCTTAGTGGGGTAGAAGCGTATTATGAGCCGGAGCTCAGAGGCCGGAAAGGGGTGAATTACCGGATGGTCAATGTGCGCGGGATCGATAAGGGGAAATTCAAAAACGGTGATTTGGATACCGTCTCTATCGCCGGGGAAAACATTCAGTCCACCTTGGATTTGGAGTTGCAGCAGTATGGTGAAAAACTACTGGCGGGAAAGCGGGGATCGGTTGTGGCCATTGAGCCCAAAACCGGCGAAATACTTTCATTTATTTCCGCACCAACTTACGATCCCAACCAACTGACGGGTTCCAAGTTTGGGCAGAACTTCATGCTCTTGAATCAGGATGAAAACAAGCCACTTTTTAACAGGCCGATCATGGCCATGTATCCTCCCGGATCTATTTTCAAAATTGTCCAGTCCCTGGTGGGTTTACAGGAAGGTATTCTTACGCCAAATACCACCTTATCCTGCAACCGCGCATTAGTCAACTGTCACAATCACCCCAATCCTGTCAACTTGTTCGGAGCGATAAGAAATTCCTGCAACCCCTACTACCACCAGGCCTTTCGGATGATGATAAACCGAGAGGTGTCTTCCAATACCTTCCGAGATACCCAGATTGGCTTGGATAAGTGGCGTGAATCCGTCATGAAGTTTGGCCTCGGCGACAAGCTTGGCGTTGATATGCATGGCGAAAAAGGAGGCTCCATCCCTTCCAGTGCACTATATGACCGTATTTATGGCAATGGACGTTGGAAATATTCCACCATTTATTCCTTATCCATAGGTCAGGGTGAAATGCTGGTCACTCCCCTGCAAATGGCCAACTTGGCGGCTATTTTTGCCAATAAGGGCCACTATTTTATTCCCCATATGATAAAGGCAATAGATGGTGACCCCAACCTTATTCCGGAAAAATTCAGAACCAAAAAGCATACAGGAGTAGATCCGGCTTATTTTGATTTGGTGCAGGATGCCATGGTGGAGGCGCTTTCTGGCACGGCTGCCAGGGCAATTATGAAAGATATCGCCATTGCAGGGAAAACAGGCACTGCCCAAAACCCCAGTGGTGAAGAC
>JBBQXZ010000089.1:0-17216 GCA_038209145.1 Cytophagales bacterium
TTTTGATCAAAATATGGTAAACGAAGCTTTGGAAGTCTATGGGAAATCTCCAGCATCCAAAGCAGAGATTAAAACTCCCCAGAATGGTGATCCCAACCGTGAAAACATTCGCAATGATCATCAAACCAATGGTAAAAGGAAGTTTCAGGTATTTGGTATTGATAAAGTCAAAAACTGCCGAAATGAAGACCAAGATGGTAATAATATTGAAGGTGCTCATTGTAATATTCAGGAAATTACGAAATACTGAAAGAAAAAGCAATTAAGGAAGTAATAGCTTCAAATTCATCTAGTCTGGTAAAATGTGAGGATAATTTCAATATTCACACATTAAACATAAACTCCAAATCAGTCTTTCGTTGGTGGTGGAACTTTTATCATGGATAAAATTGGTTATACCTCACCTAAATTAAGTTGAGATTTAGTAGCTTGTAACAGCTTAACAAAAAAACAACATGAAACGAAATTCTATAATACCCGCATTTTTCCTCCCCTTCTTTGCTGTGGGAATACCAAGTTTCGCTCAGGATGCTAACGCTATTCTTAAAGAATACAATGAACGATTTGACATGCTAAAGGATTTTACTGCTGATTTTGTCTACAGCATAGAAAATCCAAGGAAGCCATTTTTGATCTCAAAAAAAGGAAAACTCCAATACGCTAAGGGAAAATACGTGGTTGTTATGAAGGATCAGGAGATTTATTGTGACGGCAAATCCATTTGGATTCATATATTAGGTGAGGGAGAGGATGCTGAATTGAAGATCATGGATTAAGATCTTGAAGAAGGGGTGAGCTTTGAAAAGGTATTTACCCTATTTAATGAAGAAGGTATCAACGCCCGTTACGAGGACAAGCAGACAGTAGCCAAAAGTTCCCTTAACCAAATCTACCTAACGATTTCCAATTCAGCACTGGATTTTAATCAGGCAAGGCTGTGGATCAATGAGACAACAAAATTCCTTGAGAAAGTAGTATCGATTAACCGGATGCAAATCATTACCACATATGCCTTCTCGAACATCAAAATGGATCAGGGGCTTCCAGAAAGCACCTTTGTAATGATACGTCAAACCTTACCAGAGTGGTTTACGATGAAAGGGAATGAAATAAAAAAACAGCTAGGCCTGGTTTCATCACCAACTCCTAAAAATACTCCATCATAAATGCCCGTAACTTCAAAATAGAGTCCAGCAAATTTAAGCCTATCCAGCCGTGGCCTTCGTTGGGATAAAAGTGGAACTGATGGGTAACGCCAAGTTCCTGCAGCCGATCCCTCAAATCCATTCCTTGGGAATTGGGAATCAGCGGATCTCGACCGCCGTAAAATAAAAGGCTAGGAGGGGCATCTGCTCCGACCCGGTAAAGCGGGCTGGCGGCTTCCAGCTGACTTTCGTCAAATCCAAACTGTTCCAACATCTCCTCCAACTCCTGATTGGTTGTACTCAGGTAGGCCTTATCTGTCAAGTTGGTGGGGCCGACTATGCTGCATACCATATTAACCTGCTTTCGGATATCGTACCCATAGCTCCAAAGCAACGCAAGGTGTCCCCCGGCACTTGCCCCGATAAATCCAATTTCCTCCCCAATGACATAGTTGCTTTTTTTGGCCCTAAGATCGTCAATGACAGTGGTGATATCATCGATCTGCATGGGGAAGGGAGACAGGTTGGGACCTGCCAACCGGTAGTTCATATTCACCACGGCTACCTCCGGAAATTGCTCCCGCAAAATATCCCGAAAAGCGTTCATATCTGCTTTCGAACCGGAGTTCCATCCGCCTCCATGGATGAGAACCATGGTTTTGGTGGAAGAGGTACGGTCGGCGGGCAAATAAATATCATACACCTGCCGCGGCTGACTTCCATAGGATACATCTGCCATAGCAGTATATTCGAGTGGTAAATCAGGTACGGGATCCGGATCGGTGATCGAGCAAGAGAAAATAAAAGATGAGAGGAAGAAAAGTAAAGCTATTTTTTTCATTTTAGTCAGGTGAGAAAGTTATAAACAAACATAATCAATCGCATTTTGAGTTAAATATATCTGTTGAACGGGTTTGGTTCAATCCAAGTTCCACGAGGTAATCGATGGAATAGCGGATAATATTTTCCAGGATTCTCCGCAATTCAACTGTTGTAAAGGTCCCGTCAAATGCCCATTTTAGAAAGGTATTCCAGTCGGGATTTTTCATAAAATCAACTAATTCCTGATGGATAATGTTCATGGACTCATCATCCTCGAGTTTTCGGAAATAATCCACCACATACCGAATATCATTCCGGTCAAACGTATCCGAATCCACCAAGATGGTATTTAGATATTCACCCGTTTCATGACTCCACATCGGCAACTGCCGGGGAAAGCTAAAGCTGATATCATCCGTCTCACAATCAAAATACATGCCGCTCATGGTCCACTTGACGTGCAACCGCTCAATTTCCGTCCCTAAATTGGCATCATCCCCATCGTAAATCCCGTCAAATACCTGAATGGCAATTTCATTCATCCGTACTTCTTCCTCAGTTAATCCCTTTGATGAAGACATATCCGGTATGGCCTCAAAGAGAACTAGATAATCCTTATGGGCAACGGGTGTTACATTTTCAATAATCGTATTTCCAGAAACAGGGTAGCAGCGGAATTTATGGATGTTTCGAAAGTGAAACAAGCCCGTTTCACCTGGTTTAAGTATGATCTCGCCCGCTTGAGCTAGGGGACACTCGATGGTGAATTTATCGAATTCCTGATAAATTGAAAACGGGCGATCCTGGTCGATGACAATATCCGGGAAAGGGGATTGAATTGGTTTTCCCAGGGGTTTCGCTTTTTTCCAGCAGGTTTCCAACTCAAACCAAACCTCTCCCTGTAGCCCGCTCATGGTAAAGCCTTTCCGGTCCTTGTCCATTTTTACCTTTTCTACAGCAAAATCTTCCTTAAATGGAACCTCCACTTCTACAGTGATACCCCTATCCAGGTGGGTAATGTGCAACCGCTTCCTTTTTTCATCCCGTGTAAAAGCCAGTTCCCTGTCAAGATGGAAAATTTCCTCCGGCATACTTCTCAGGTGGCTAAGCGTTTTTTCCCTGTCTTTGTCTTGTTGATTTTTCTTCGTTGAAGCCATCGGATAGATTTCTGAAACAATAAAAATGAGAACTTGTCCTTCAACATACAAAAAACAAGCGTTATAAATTTTTAAAACTGAAATTGTTTCACTTTGTAGAAAGACGTTGGCTTTTGCCAGAAGAGTCTTGTGGGAAACACATATCCCTTCATTGCTGACTTAGCAACCTACCAACCATAATTCCGGACTGGGACTTGTTGCCCATCAGGTAATCGTGAAGAGGCTCAGATGAGACTTCCACCTCCTTCGAATTGGTACTGGCGTGCAGCAGGTGTATTCTTCCTTCCCGCGCTATCGCCAATCCCACATGTACGATATCCAAATTGGGAATGGTAGTGGTGATCGCAATCAAATCTCCAGGCTGAATATTTTCCTCGTACCTGCTTACAGCTTCCTTTGGAATGTAATGATAGTTGCGGACACGAATAGCCGATTCGACAGCACGAAGCCGATCCACATAATCTGGATTGCTTAGTTGTGCATAAAATCCCGGATTGGAAGACATAAAGGCAGGTGCGTTCTCATAAGGGATTCCGCCGATTGATCCGGTGATATCCGTTAGCATTCCCTTTTCTTGGTTTTGATACATCCAATCTGAAAAATAATGCAGTCTCGAAGGATACTCCTTTCGAATACCCGCTTGGTACCTGATCAGTTGCAACTCCAGCTCGTAGGCCGAAAAGGTACAGTCTCCCTGCTCCGCGATCCGGGCCAAAGCTACCACGGTTTCCAAGAAGGTTGTACAGTCCAGACCTAAGAAATTTATCACCAACTGCTCCTCTCCGGGTAGCTCCAGGGTTTTCTCCACATAGGGTGTCTGGAGAAACCAACTGCCAATTTCCACAGTCAGATCATTCATTGACCGATCCGAAACATCCATATTTGACAGTCGGAGCAACGTCGTTTCAAGCCGATCCCGGCTTTCCGGCGTACATACCGTCTGCCCATCCACCCAATACGGCAACAATAAAAACATGAGGAGGAAGCGTCTTCTTGCAGGTTTCAAGTTCTCCATTGGTTTAATCAGTTAAAATAGCGAATATCTTTTATACACAATATAATCCGTATTCAAAGGTTCCAAACCATTCTGCCTAAAATCACTGGCGATCTGTCCCCGGTGATAGGTGGAATGGTTAATCAAATGAAAAAGAATATCACGTAGGGAATTCGAAAATGACTTTCCCGTCGAATCGTTTATATACCCGATGATGCGATCTAACTCATGTCTATCCAGTATTGTCAGGGTATGGGCGAAATTATGTTGGTCGATTTCCCTCTCCCCCAAAATTTGACGACTTTCCCATGGACCAAAAAGGGTACTTTTGGGATCGATCCTGTTGTTCCATATCTGGTGGGCATTGAGGATATGGTTATAGTATTTGACGGATTTTTCCGGTACTTTCTCTCCGTTTTTCATCATGGCATCCCACAGGTGCTGATTGGCTTGGTGTCCGTAAGTAAGTAGTTCTTTGAAAAATTCCTTCATTGGCTTCTAGCATTTTATTTTAGAAAACTATTTCCCGTTGTAAAATACGATTTTTTCCCAATTAAATTTAGGGATTTATCGTTCCAAGCCACCATCACTTAATTATCCTTCAACCACCAAATAAAGAAACCGCGGAATTTTCCCCAATCAAATAACCGTAAAGCCCCTATCCGAGAGCCAAATCTTTAGCCAAAAGAGGAACATGGATGTGTCCCTGCACTCCACAATATTATATAACCTGTGAAAGGTGCAACTTTTTAAAATAAATATACAACAAAAATCCCTTGATCATTTTTTACTTTTGTTACATCACTTTTTTGTGTTGCCCCGATCATTGGGACACTCATAAGCGCCACCTATCAGGTAACCCAGCGCAGGGATTTTCTTCTCTTAATCAGCCTGATCTTTATCGATTACCATTACCGTTACCCGAAAATTACCGCCTTTTCGCTTATAATTATGACTAGAACGAACCTATGATAAAAGTGTCAACATCTTCCGTTTTTGAGGGATTTTCCCGCCTTCGGGATTATTTCCACAAAGACCAACACAATATTCAAGACAAGGAAAGCCCCTATCGAAGCGAACTATACAGTTCCGAGCAAAATGACCGCCACGGAAAGATCCTTGCAAAATCCCACAGATTACAGGAGGGAAGTTCAAAGGATCAGTTGCTGGAAAGGTTAGAAGAAAATGAGAAAAAGCTTTTGGAAGTAAGGAATTTGCTCGTAGATGGAATTAAAGCTGGAAAAACCATTTCTCCGGCTGGAGATTGGTTGTTGGACAATTTTTATTTGATCGAAGAGCAGGTGGTTCTAGCCAGAAAGCACCTCCCAAAAGGCTATAGTGAAGATCTACCCTATTTGGCAGAAGGTGTGTCTGCCGGCATGCCCCGGGTCTACGACATTGTGTTGGAAATAATTTCACACAGCGATGGCAGGATTGACAAGGACAACTTAAGCAGTTTTATTTCCGCCTACCAGACCCAGACATTTCTTACTTTGGGAGAGCTATGGGCAATACCCATTATGTTGCGTTTGGCGGTCATCGAAAACCTTCGCCGTGTATCCCGAATGATTGCCCTAGACATGCTGGACAATAACATGGCGGATTTTTGGGCCGGCAGAATGATCGAAACGGTTAGGGATGAGCCTGCCGATTTGATCTTAACCATTGCAGACATGGCCCGCTCATCTCCCATTCTTGATGGCCCGTTTGTCGCCAGGTTTACGCGCTATTTACAAGGAAAAGGCCCTGAACTACAACTTCCTCTCAGTTGGATGGAGCAGCAGTTGAATATTTTGGGAACAACTGCCAAAGACCTCGTCTGGCAGGAAAATCAAAAACAAGCGGCCGACCAGGTATCCATCAAAAACAGTATCGGAACCCTACGGTTTTTGGGGGCTACGGACTGGCGGAAATTTGTCGAAGCACTCAGCAGTGTGGAACAGGTTTTTAGAGAAGAGATTACCGGAATTTATCCACAGATGGATTTCACAACCAGAGACAGTTACCGACATGTGGTTGAAAGGATTTCAAAAGTAAGTGCTTACTCCGAAACAGAGGTGGCGCGTAAGCTATTGGCATTTATAAATGAAAAAAAACAAATTGGAAATACTCCCCCGAAGCAAGAGCATTTGGGGTATTGGCTAATAGGCAAAGGGCTACCTCAAATTGAAATACTTTTTAAAACCCGGTATCCTTGGAAGGAAAGGATAAAAAATGCGGCAGGCAAAATGCCTGTATTTATATATTTGTTTTCCATCATCTTGTTGACCGTAGCTGTTTCTGCTGGCCTATTTATCTATTCCTTTCAGCATGGTGTATCAAGCAAGGTGGCGCTACTGGTTCTTATTCCCCTTTTTATTTTGGGAGCGTCGCAACTGGCGGTTTCCCTTGTCAATTGGTTATCCACCATCTGGGTGGTACCCAGAGTATTGCCCCGAATGGATTTTTCCAAAGGAGTTCCCGAGACTTGGCGTACCCTTGTCGTAGTGCCTACGATGTTGACTAACCAAGATGGCGTTGACAACTTACTGGAAGAATTGGAAATACGTTTCCTGGCCAATTCCGGATCAAATATTTTTTACGGCTTGATAACGGACTTTTTGGATGCGGACACTGAAAAGATGCCAACCGATGAGGCATTACTAAAGCGTGTGAAAGAGGGAATACAATCCCTCAACCTCAAATATGAGGATTCAGACCAAGGGAGTTTCTTTTTGCTGCACCGGCCTAGAACTTGGAATGAGCAAGAAGAAAAATGGATGGGCTATGAACGCAAAAGGGGTAAACTCGCCGCACTTAATAGCTTGATCTTGGGGAAAGATAAATCCCATTTCAGTCTGATGGTCGGGGACATGCCGTTACTTTCCTCGGTAAAATATGTCCTTACCCTGGATGGAGACACCCAACTTCCAAGAGACGCCGCATGGAAGCTTATAGCCACCATGGCCCATCCGCTAAACCGTCCAACCTATGACTTCTCCAAAAAACGGGTTACAGATGGATACGGGATCTTACAGCCCAGAATGGCCTCTGCCATTCCGCCGGTAACTTCTCTGTATTTGAGTATGCAAGGCGACATAAGTGGTGTGGATCCTTATACCAACGTTTCATCTGACGTGTATCAGGACTTATTTGGGCAAGGCTCATTTATTGGTAAGGGCATCTATGATGTCGCTGTATTCGAGCAGGCCATAGACAGGGCGTTTCCTGAAAACAGGATCCTAAGCCATGACCTGCTCGAAGGGTGCTATGTGCGGTCCGGCTTGGTAAGTGATGTGTTCTTGTACGATGACAATCCCGCAATCTATGAATCAGACATCAAGCGAAGTCACCGTTGGATCCGTGGAGACTGGCAGATCGGAGCCTGGATCCTTCCTTTGGTGCAAAACAGCCATCATACCTTGATAAAAAACCGACTTTCTGCGCTATCCAAATGGAAAATTATAGACAACCTGCGCCGTAGCCTGTTGCCGATAGCCATGCTATCCCTTTTGTTAATGGGCTGGTTTGTATTGCCGAATCCGTGGTTATGGACTTTGATCGTCACTGTGATTATTTTACTTGCCGCTATGGCAGCAGCTGGATGGCAAATGTTACATAAACCCAAAGACATCTCCCTGACCAACCATTTGTCGGAAGTATGGAGATCCGTTAGGCTCACTTTGCTACGATTTGTCTTCGGTCTTTCGGTATTGCCCTATGAAGCCTTGAGATTTACCTCTGCCATTGTTCTGACCCTATTTCGGTTACTGGTGAGCCATAAACACCTGCTGCAATGGATACCTTCTGCGACCGTATCCCAGAACTCCAGCTATAAATCCTGGTATGGATTTAAGACCATGTGGGTTTCACCCGGCGTGGCAGTTGTCACTTTATCAGCTCATTTGTTTGTTGACCCTTGGACCTTGCTGGTTTCTGCGCCGTTTTTACTTTTGTGGACTGTTTCTCCATACTTGTCCTGGAAGCTGAGCCGTACGCTGAGTGAAAAAACGGAAATCATCAGTCAGGATCAGCGTAAATTTCTTCACCAAACTGCCCGAAAAACCTGGGCCTTTTTTGAAAAATTTGTCACAGCCCAAGACAACTGGCTACCACCAGACAATTTTCAGGAGTCTCCCATTGAGGTTCTTGCCCATCGGACTTCTCCTACCAATATAGGGCTGGCACTGCTGGCAAACCTCACCGCCTACGATTTCGGATATATTTCTGCCAGAAAGGCTATCGGGAAAATTGACCAGACAGTTTCCACGTTAGTCAATATGGAACGATATCTGGGTCATTTTTATAACTGGTACGATACCCTTACGCTGCGCGTACTGATGCCCAGATACATCTCTACTGTGGACAGTGGAAATCTTGTGGGCCACTTACTCACGTTGCGGCAAGGCTTGTTTGAATTGCCTTACCAACCTGTCATTTCCAACCTGAATTTTGAGGGAATAAAAACAACGGTCGAGGTCTTGGAACGCTACCTAAACGTAGCCAATGATTCCATGATAATAGATATTTCCGCCTATCTGGAGCGTATGTTAACCGATGAGCAGCATTCACTTTCGGCTATAGATCAACATCTCAATCACCTCATTGATCTGACTGATAAATTATCCCAGCTTCCGGATTTGGGGATATTGGCCAAACAATGGCTGGACAGATTGACAAGGCAACTACGGGATATCAAGGCAGATCTATATGCTCAAATACCCTGGATGAACCTACTGCCCGTGCCCGCTGATCTTGTACAACTTCAACTGCTGGATAAAATTCCCACAATACATTCAATTGGCTCTTTGGTGACTACTTGTGTCAAATCGATAGATCAACTTGAGACGGTAACCTTGCCGGTTTCAATTCAAACCTACCTGATCCAGCTGCGTGAATCTATTAAATCCGGTTCTGAAGAATCCGAAAGGACGATCGCACAGATCGCCCGACTGGGAAATCAGTGTGAGCGGTTGAGTACAGTTTATTACGATT
The DNA here is from genome assembly GCA_038209145.1 of Cytophagales bacterium. Taxonomy (GTDB): domain Bacteria; phylum Bacteroidota; class Bacteroidia; order Cytophagales; family Cyclobacteriaceae; genus Lunatibacter. Next base: position 9,093 of record JBBQXZ010000089.1, read on the forward strand.
TTTTATTCGACGCTACCACCAATTTGCTAAGCATTGGATACAACGTGGAAGATCAACGCATGGACAACGGTTATTATGACCTCTTGGCGTCCGAAGCCAGATTGGGTGTTTTTGTGGGAATTGCGCAAGGCAAGTTACCTCAGGAAAGTTGGTTTTCCCTGGGAAGATTACTTACCAATTCGGGAAGCGACCCCATATTGCTTTCCTGGAGCGGATCCATGTTCGAATACCTCATGCCGCTATTGGTCATGCCCAGTTATAAGAACACTTTGCTGCACCAAAGTGCAAAAGCCACCGTGAAGTTGCAAGCCGAATATGCGAAAAAGCGGGGTGTTCCTTGGGGAATTTCGGAGTCTGGCTATAACGCCGTGGATGCCAGCCTCAATTATCAGTATAAGGCATTTGGTGTGCCTGGCCTAGGCCTAAAAAGAGGACTTGAAGAAGAGCTAGTAATCGCTCCCTATGCCACTATGATGGCACTTATGGTTTCACTCGTCAAGTCCTGTGAAAACCTGCAAGTTTTGTCTTCCAATGGGTTTGAAGGGGAATTTGGCTTTTACGAAGCCATTGATTATACCCCTAGTAGATTACCCAGGGGAAAGGATTTCGGCATTATAGAATCTTATATGGCCCACCATCAGGGAATGGGTTTCCTGTCCCTTTCCTATGCGTTGTTGGACAAACCCATGCACAGGAGATTTTTATCAGAACTCCGCTTTCAGGCTACAATCTTGCTGCTTCAGGAAAAAATCCCAAGGGCTGTCCAATTTTTCGCCCACACGGCTGTCCTTAACATCATGCCGCAGATCAAGGTGGAGAATTCCTCCCGAACCATTCCCACGCCCAACACGGCCATACCTGAAGTTCAACTGCTGAGCAACAGCCGGTATGTGGTCATGTTGACCAATGCGGGTGGTGGATACAGCAGGTGGAAGGACTTGGCGGTTTCCCGCTGGAGAGAAGATACCAGCTTGGATAATACAGGTATATTTTGCTACATAAAAGATGTTTCCAAAGGAATGTTTTGGTCCAATACCTACCAACCAACCCTCCAAGTCCCCCAAAGTTATGAAGCCATCTTTTCCCAAGGCCAGGTGGAATTCAGAAGAAAGGATGACGGAATCATCACGAAGACCCAAATCATCATCTCACCGGAAGATGATGTGGAGTTACGTAGGATCAAGCTTACCAACAAATCCAACGCTACCAAGGTGATGGAAGTGACGAGTTATGCGGAAGTGGTCTTGGCAAGCCAGGCCTCCGACGAAGCCCATCCGGCATTCAGCAACCTATTTGTACAAACGGAAATTCTTGAAGATCAAAAAGCCATTCTTTGTACACGAAGAGCCCGATCCAAAGACGAAACTCCACCCTGGATGTTTCACCTGATGGATGTTTTTGGCGCAGAAGTGGAAGCTGTTTCGTTCGAAACAGACCGGATGGAATTTATTGGCAGAGGCAATACCTTGGTCCACCCACAGAGTCTTGACGCACCACGACTGTCCGGAAAATCCGGAGCGGTACTCGATCCAATAGTGGCAATCCGGTATAGAATCCGCTTAAAACCCGAGCAGACTGTAGCCTTTGATTTGATATTTGGTATTGCGGAGACTCGTGAGGGCTGCGAGGGACTGTTGCGAAAATATAAGGATCACAATTTGAGAAAGCGGGCCTTGGAGCTTTCCTGGACGCACATGCAAGTCATGCTGCGACAGATTAATGCTACCGAGTCAGACGCACTTATTTTTGATAGTTTGGCCTCGTCCATCATTTATCCCCACCCCAAGTTCCGGGCAGACAGCGCGGTTATTCAATCCAATTCCCGGGGGCAATCTAGCCTCTGGAGTCATTCTGTCTCCGGGGATTTACCCATTGTCCTCGTTCATGTCTTTGATCCCAAAAACTTGACTTTGGTCAAGCAACTGATTCAAGCCCACGCTTATTGGAGCTTAAAAGGACTTTCTGTGGATCTCGTCATTTGGAATGAAGACCATGGTTCCTACCGACAGGCACTGCAAGAACAGATTTTGGGTTTGATCACAATGGAAGGTGCAAAACCCAGTTCTTATGGCAAGCAGGGAAATATTTATGTAAAAACCGCAGATCAGCTATCCTATGAAGACCGGGTACTCTTTGAAAGTGTGGCTCGTGTCATCCTCCATGACCACAAAGGAACCCTGGCTGAGCAGGTAAACCAACTCCAGAAACCGGTGGTATTACCCCTTTTGATGGAGAAAGTTATACCCCAGTCCAACATGCTTTCTTCCCTGAAACCGATTTCTACCAATTTACTATTTTTTAACGGCCTGGGAGGGTTCTCCGCAGATGGAAAGACCTACAAAATCATTCTGACCGAAAAACAAACCACTCCGGCCCCATGGGTGAATGTATTGGCAAACCCAGATTTTGGAACTGTTGTTTCTGACTCGGGATCGTCCTACACCTGGGCGACCAATGCCCACGAATACCGAATTACCCCATGGAAAAATGATCCTGTTAGCGATCAAGGAGGGGAGGCTTTTTACATTCGGGATGAAGATAGTGCCTATTACTGGTCTCCGGCTCCTTTTCCTGTGCGCGGAAGGCAACCCTACGTCATTACCCATGGCTTTGGGTTTTCCACCTTTGAATACGAGGAAGGTGGTATCAGCTCCAACATGACAATCTTTGTTGACAAAGAATTTCCAATCAAATTTGTCATCTTGAAGATAAAAAACAACACGGCGAGGGAACGCAAATTATCCGCCACTGCCTACTTCGAAATGATCTTGGGAGACCTAAAATCCAAAACAAACTTACATGTGGTTTCTGAGAGAGACCATGAAACCGGCGCGCTGTTATTTAGAAACAAATACAATTCTGCCTTTACGAACAAAGTTACTTTTGCGCTAGTCGGAGGAAGTAACCAAAGCTATACCACAGACAGAACTGCCTTTTTGGGAAGAAATGGAAATATTGCCACGCCCCAAGCACTGGGCAGGAGTAAATTATCGGGAAGGGTCGGAGCTGGTCTGGATTCCTGTGCGGCACTTCAGGTAAGGGTAGACCTGCTTGCGGGGGAGGAGAGGGAAATAATTTTTCGATTAGGCAGTGGGGAAAACCTGGCTGCCGTAAAAGATCTACTTGTTGGATTTCAAGATCCCCGATCTGTGCAAAAGGCATTGGCCGAAGTTCGTGATTATTGGACGGAAACCTTGGACGCCGTTCAGGTGACTACGCCCGATGCAGCATTGAATGTGCTGGCAAATGGATGGTTGGCCTACCAGACCCTAGCGTGCAGGGTTTTTGCAAGAAGCGGCTTTTATCAATCCGGAGGAGCATTTGGATTTAGGGATCAGCTTCAAGATGTGTTGGCCCTGCTTCATACCCGACCGGAGCTTGCCAAAAATCAGATCATATTGCATGCCTCCAGGCAGTTTGTCGCTGGAGACGTGCAGCATTGGTGGCATCCCCCGGAGGGAAGAGGCGTTCGGACAAGGTGCTCAGATGATATGCTTTGGCTTCCATTTGTGGTTTGTCGTTACTTAAAATCTACGGGCGATACGGAAATATTGAATAAAATGATCAGCTACCTGGATGCCAGGGAGCTGGCGCTTGGAGAAGATTCAGTATATGACTTGCCTTCGGCTGCCAATGTTTCAGGTACCCTTTATGAACATTGCACTAAAGCCATCCGCTATAGCCTCCGATTTGGCAGGCATGGCTTGCCCTTGATGGGTTCGGGAGACTGGAACGACGGGATGGATCAAGTAGGTCATGAAGGATTGGGTGAAAGCGTCTGGCTGGGATTTTTTCTCTACGACATATTGAAGCAATTCGGGCCTATTGCCTCACAACATGGGGATTTCGATTTTGAGGAGGATTGCCTTAGAGAAGCTTGCATCTTAAAGAAAAACCTGGAATCCTCGGCATGGGATGGCGAATGGTATCGGCGTGCCTACTTTGACGATGGCACACCCCTCGGCTCCAAGGTAAATACCGAATGCCGAATCGATGCGATTGCTCAAAGTTGGGCAGTATTGTCAGGTGCGGGAAATGCCGAAAGAATAAAAACTGGGATGAATTCGCTGGACAAATTTCTGGTCAACAGAAACCTCCAGCTTATTCAGCTGTTGGATCCTCCTTTTGACACTGGTGAGCTCAATCCGGGATATATCAAGGGATACGTCCCTGGAGTCAGGGAAAACGGAGGACAGTATTCCCACGCCGCTATCTGGTCATTGATGGCTTTTGCAGCATTACAAAACAGGGAAAAGGTTTGGGAACTGTTTTCCATGGTACACCCCATCGGCCACGGGTCAGACAGCGAATCCGTCGCCCGGTACAAGGTAGAGCCCTATGTCATGGCCGCGGATGTCTATGCCAACAAATCCCATCAGGGAAGGGGCGGATGGACCTGGTATACCGGATCCTCCGGCTGGATGTATGAGTTTATCTTGGGATCGCTTTTGGGAATAAAGAAAATCGGGGATACACTTGTCATCAAGCCCTGCTTTCCATTGCACTGGCCCTCGGTCAAAGTGGCCTATCGGGTAGGCGGTTCTTTATATAACCTAACAGTCGTGCAAGATGCGTCAAAAACAATTTCATCGTGGGAAACAGATGCGCATCATGGTGATGGTAATATCATTTCTATCCCAGATGACGGCAGGGTACACGAAGCAACAATCACGATTGGTGTAAAAGTAATTGTTGATGTAGGAGTTGAGAGATAGGAGGAATTTGCCGGAAACCGCTTCCGGCAAATAATTTCCATCCGTTGAGTTCCAAAATTTTTCCAACTGGAAACGTTTCAGACTTAATAAGTAACCTCATTTACTGCTCCACCTCAGCCCGTTTTAAACGTCCTCATTCTTTTTTTACGCATTCCCCTGTTGCAGAAGAAAGGCTGTAATATGGGCGATGTCCTGAGAACTCAGCTTTAAAATATCAGGAGCAGGCATCAGGCTGGCTTTTAACTGTCTCCTCGCGGCAATGGCGTCTGAGGGCAAGGTATATCGCCTACCACTGCTATCCATTACCGTTACCACCGGACCTGCCGACAATAAAATACCATACAGCATGGCCCCGTTTTTCAACTGGATGAGATGGGCCTCTGACCCGAAAGCTACCGCTTCGTCGGGATGTATGATCGCACTAAGGAGCGTCTTACGGTCTAACTTGAGTTGGATATTACTCAGGTCTGGACCAATTTCATTCCCGGAGGTCCCTATGGTGTGGCAAACGCTGCAATGCTGAATGGCCAGCGTTTTGCCAGCTGCGGCATCAGCCTGTAGGGAAGTGATTTTATCGAGCTTAAGGTCGGAAATATTGGGCTCAGGGAAAATTTGGCGGATCAGGGACAGGTGGGGCTGAAAGGTTTCCTTATCAAGCAGAGGCCGTATCTGAACCATTAGGGAATCGTCCAGCTTTCCGGTATTGGCCAACCATACGAGGTGCAGCCTTCCTTGGGAACTTTCAGACAAATCGGTGGCAGCTTCCAATCGCGATGCCGTTGACAACAAGGTATCCGCAACCTGTTGACTGAGTGCTAAGGCCTCTGTTTGTGGTGCCGGAAGCAAAGATGCCGGCGCCTCCCAATCCATCAAATACGCCTGCCAGTTATTGGTTTTACGGTATTGCAGCCACCAAAGTGCCTCTTCTTTTTGGCGGGGTTCCCCGCTATCGACCAGTTGCCTCATGGCTTCGGCCGCTTGGGGATGATCCATAAATGCCAAGGTAACCAAGGCCTTGTCCTTCTGTTGTTGTCCCAACTTCGGGGAATGAATGCGCTCATAGATGGCGTCCATAGCAACGGGCGGATGGAGTTCAAATACCAAATTGGCCAATCCATCGGGCCACTGCTCCGGGTCCGGGTGACCATAACGTCCAAACAGATGGGTGTAAATTTCACTTTCTTTTCCTTTTAACCCTATTCCCAGCGCATTTAAGTACCAAGGATCCTGGCCGTCGTACCCATCTATCAGCGTTTTAAAAATGGGTAATGATTCGGCTAGGGGTATATCAACAAGTGATAAAGCCACTTCCCTTCTTACGGCGGGATGTTTGGAACCGACTCCTTTTTTTGCCAACTCCAAAAGACCCATGCGACCATCTTGGCGCATGGCGCGATATGCAGCTGCCACAACTTCCGGATCTTCATCTTCCAATAACGGCAGTATATGTCCTCTCCCATCTTCTCCCAAAGCTGCCAATAGAAAGACAGCCCGCGCCCGGTGGAATGGGTTTGGATCCTCGAGTAAAGGAAGAATTTCGGGAATAACAGATTCGCCTTGCGCCAAAAGTGCCTGATATCCCTGCGCACGAACATGAATCGCAGGGTTTAACAGGGCCTGCACCTGACCTGCTGTCGTTTCCAATGAAATTGTCGGCGCATGAAGTTTTTTCTTCTTTGGGGCAATGCGGTAGATGTTGCCATGGCCTGCTTTATCCATCATTTGATGCCCCCCCACGATGGGATCGTACCAGTCTGCCACATAGATTGCCCCATCCGTCCCAATGGCTACGTCGCTGGGACGAAACCATTTGGTATCATCGTCCTCCACCTCGTGCCAGGTATAGTTGGTATTGTCCGTATCTACGGACGAGATAAAATTCTGCCTGTCAGCTAATGGGTAACCTGCGCCAGAAAGGGTGGGATAATACCCAAAAATAATGTTTCTTCCAGCATCTGCCGCGAGCAGCAATCCGCGGTATTTTTCTCCCAAGGCGTCACTTTCTATGCGGACGATACCTGTCGGTGATCCTGCCCCGTAGATGTTGCCGGCTGGGAGAACTCCCGGATCATGTTGGTGCCAGTGTGCTTCCGGTACAGTGTGCCCCGGTCTTCTGTCTGCCTGCCACGTCCGGTCTCCGGTAGCGCTGAAGAATCCGGCATTGCTGCCTTCCATGATCCAAGTTGTCCTGCAAGAGGCTGTCTGATCATCGTTGTCGCTCTGCCACATATTCCCAAATGAGTCCACGGCCACCTCAAATGCATTGCGGTAATTGTGGGAAAGAACCTCCAAGTCTGTCCCGTCTGGATTGACACGGATAATCAATCCTCCGGTATACACCTGCCCGTTGTCACTTACCTGATTGGGAACGTTTTCGGTTGAATAAGGTGTGGATTCATCGTAAACGCTACCTGCCCGAAACGTCCAGCCGGATTTGTCAGTCACCTGGTGGGGGCCTGCGTTACCTGCAATGAAATACCATTTCCCATCGGGCCCCAAGACCCCGGCGTGTAACCCATGATCGTGGTCCCTTCCGCCAAAACCTGTCAAAAATACTTCCTTTTTGTCCGGAATATCATCGCCGTTCTCATCGGTATAAATGATGATGGAAGGAGAACACGAAACAATTACCTGATTGCCAACCACCGCAATACCCAAAGGTGACCTGAGGTCTTCGTCCTGCACGAATACCTTGGAGATATCTGCTTTCCCATCGCCATCACTGTCCTCCAAGATCATAATTCGGTCTCCGGACTCATGAATCATATGGCCCGCTGCGTTTCTGAAATCCCGGTAGTTAACGGCCTCGGTCACCCATATCCTACCTTTTATGTCCACATCCATGTTTGTTGGGTTAAAAAATTGGGGGGAGGATGCCCAAAGGGTTACTTCCAGGTCGTCCGGTACGAAGAGAAGCGGTTTTTCTTCTACTGGGGTATTACATGACCCGATAATCAGGCAAGAGGCCAAGGCAATAACAATGTGGTTATTCATGAGGGAGTAGGAGTTTTAGGAATTCAAGAGTTGATTCAGGTAAGCCCTGTTGCTGACGTAGGCGGGGAACATTTCGGTTCCTTTTGGAACGGCTCCTTCGATGATCATCCAGTCGGTGTAGCCTATGTCCAGTAGGGTTTCCTTTACCCGCGGGAAGTCCACCTTCCCCTGCCCAAGAAGATTCCCGTTTTCCTTGGCATGAACTTCACAGATGTATTTTGTACCCAGTAGCCGCATTTCATGGTAAATATCGTATCCCATCTCAGTGGCATTGGCCACATCATAATATACCCGAACGTGGCTGGACCCCACGGTCTCAATAATTTCTAAATGCTCCTCAGCACTCAGCCAGGATTCTATGGCCAGGTAAATATCCTGTTTTTCCGCTTTTGGCGCCACTTCCTTTAGTTTGCGG
>JBBQXZ010000090.1:0-16965 GCA_038209145.1 Cytophagales bacterium
TGTGTGGTGTCGGTGCGGAAATCCGGCCGTTCTGCTCAGGTCGGTATAGTCAATTTCTGGGAACGAACCATCCGCATCCATTCGGTTCAATATATTCTTTACCTGATCTTCAGAGATTTCGGTATCCAGCAATTCGGACACCACCCGTTTTCGGATGGTATCCAATTCGTTGCCCAGGGTGGAAAAGGATTGTAGCAACAGTAAAAAAATGAATGGAAGTGCAATGTATTTGATGCCTGTCGATGATATTAGCATTGAGTAGTTATTTTGGGTTGGTAACTGGTTCTTTGGCAGAATGGATTTCAGAAAATATTATTTACCTTGTTGCTGATCTTTGTCCATCTATTTCATTTTTTTCTAAGTAAAGCGGTCGCATATTGGTCCAAACCTCTTCAATGTAACCCAAATGTACATATTATTCAACTGTTTGACAGCCTATATTTTTTTGAAAGGTCCCAAAATGAGATAAAGATTTGTGGGTGCCTTTTGGCACGACCGATATAACTCCCTCCAGTTTCAACCGGAGGTTTTTGATAAAAATCAAAATTAAAAACCCCATAGCGCCGTCCGATATTAAGTGGTGGTGCCAACCAAAATCATACCTAGGGCAATATTTTCGTTGTTAACTTGAAGGCCTCTTTTCCCATAACCCTTGTAAAACGAATCAGATTTGGCCTTCAACTAAATACCTCATTCAAAAAAACTTATATGTTCTTATATCTCTAATATGTTTATTTTTTTTTCAGTAAAACCATTTAAAACCAACCTTGTGCAGGCTTTTATGGTCTATTAATCCGTCAAGGCAAAAGCCACCACCGATCCGGCAGTATTTTGCGAATTTCCACCCACGGAAAGTTCAATCTACCGCTTGCCCTTCGCCTGGTGAATACGCTGGTAGTTATTGGCATATAAGGATAAGTCATATTCCCACAGCTTTTCACGTCTACTTTACCACCCTAGCCCTAATTTTGGTGACTTCACTTGGGGTGACAGCACTGGCTTTGTTTCCCCATCTGCTTCGGATATAGGTTGTGATGGAAGCTACCGCATGGTCATCCAGGATGTTGGCGTGTGGAGGCATGTATCCATTGTAGGTTTTGCCCCGGACCGTGATTTCACCCTGAATTCCGTTTAGGATAGATGCTACCAGGGGTTCCACCTCTCCAAGTACCCGACCGGACTGGGCGAGTGGCGGGAAACGGTTTTTGTCCCCTTCGCCATTGCGTTGATGGCAGGTGGCACAATAAGTATTGTAAAGAATGCCACCTTCGAGCAAGGACCCTTTATCCAAGTTGTCAACTCCTTCCACGGGTGTCTTGATATAGGTTTTATGCGCTGTCAGTTGGTTCATTTCGTCAAGTTCCTTTTCCCCAAACGCTTTTTTGTTTCCCTTGTACATCACCCTCCAGATTTTCCCCTTATTCGAATCAGAAATATAAAGGGAACCATCGGGACCTTCGGCCAGACCCATGGGTCTATAGTTGGCATCTCCCGTGTTTTCTACCGTATCTACTCCGGCAAATCCGTCCGCAAATACTTCCCAATCGCCGGCGGTTCCATTCATCAAGGGGACAAAAGAGACAATGTATCCAGCCTGAGGATAGGGAGACCTATCGGTTGAGCCGTGAAAGGCAACGAAAACACCCTCTTTGTACCGTTCTGGAAATTGATCACCTTGATAAAAGAGTAGTTCCATGGGAGCCCAGTGACCGGGAAACCCGACCACAGGATTGTCAAACTCGGCTGCCCTTCCTACGATATTGCCATCACCGCCATAGCCGGGTGCCAATACATTTTTCCCCTGCAACTGATCATAATACGCATATGGCCAGCCAAAATCAGCCCCCTCGGTTACCCTCACCAAGGTTTCGGATGGTAGAACAGCGGCTTGCCAGGAAGAATAAAGTTTTGGATACAGGGTGTGGAAATTGTCAATTCCGTTGACTACGGCGTAGAGGTGGTCATCCAAAGTACTCCAAGTCATGCCTACAATGCTACGAAGCCCGGTAGCATACTTTATGCCATCGGTCTGAACTTGCCCCTCTTTGTTGGCATCAAACTTCCAGATGCCGGCATTCATTTCTCTTTCAGGACTGGGATCCAGTCCTTTCCCCTCAGGTATGCCCGTGGGGCCAAACAATTGGATATCCTGACCAGCGTCCGAAGGTGATCCAAAAGGAATATACATATTTCCTCGCCCGTCAAATGCGGCGGGTTTAGTCGTGTGCCAGTTTATGGCCACATTTGGGTGGTTGTCGGTGAGTATAATCTCAGTTCTACTGCTAGGCACGAGCTCGCCTGGAATTAATTTGTTTCGAAGAACCTGCTTTACGGTGCTGGTATATAAGTAGCCGTTGTGGATGGTAACCCCAACCGCTGAGCCGCCTACATCTTGATAATCTCCAAACCGGACGGTGGAGTCTGCCTTTCCGTCCCCATTGAGATCTCGTATTCCAACAGTACCCCCCTCCTCGTCCCTGGAAAAGCGGAGTTTGGCATAAATGTCCCCGTCATCATTGACCGCTATATGCCGGGTTGGGCCAACACTATCGATGACCACCAGTGCATCGAACCCCCCCGGTAGAACTAATCCGCCATTGTCGGTATCACTGGGAGGCAGTGTTTTCTGGTTGTTTTCGCAGGAAAGCAGGGCAAAAAATAAAATGAAAAGACTCGGAAGCCTAAACCTCGGGCAAAAACCAAAAAATAAATTGGCTAGTTCGGTCATTTTAATTGAGCAGGGCATGATTTGTTGGGGATTTATGAAAAAAACATTTTTCAAAGTTGGCAATTTAGTGCTGTTAAGGGTATTTATTGATATCTGTCAGCTAATTTTATCCAATATTTTAATGCCAGTTTGATGGATGGTAACTAGGGGTTTTTTGCAAAAAAATCTTTTGCAAATTAACCTAAACACACATATGGCTTACAAGTCAATTTTTTGTTTATAAAAGTCATCTCTGGTGAAGACCAACTAAAACATGACTAAGGGAAATAGTAAACTATTTGGGATTAGATCTGAATTTGAGTTAAATTAATCGTTAGTTTTACATTCAAAGCAGTTTGGATCAGAAGCATTTGATAAAAATCGAATTGGATTATTAATCTTGTTGAAGCGGTGACGTAAAGAGAAAACTGTTTTGTTTTACGGCTCGGTCAATTATTTTTTATGTCCCAGAAATAGCGGATTATGTTGGAAAATTTCAGCCTGAATGGTATTGTTTTGTTGATGTCCCTGTCTGGCATTGTCCCTTTGGTTCTGGCATGGAAGGCCGCGAAAATGGACGAATCGGAGGAAGTAAAATATTTTATTTATCTTATGTTCTCCTGCGCGGTTTATTCGATTACCTATGCGTTTGAATTAGCTACTTTGGACCTTTCCACCAAAGTGTTTTTTTTGAAGTCCCAATATTTTGGAGCGGTGTTCTTTGGGCCGTTTATGTTTCTTTTGACAGTCAATTATTCAGGAAGAAGCAGGGTCACAACGTTCAAATTTTTAAAAGTGATTTTCATACTTCCGCTGCTAGTTCTTTTGTTGGTTTTGACGAATGATTTTCATTATTTATTTTACGGGGCCTATCTGTTGATAGATAATGGAGTTTTTGAGGTGCTGTCAACTGAAAAACGATTTTTTTACTGGTTTCATCAGGGTTATACGCTTTTTCTTTTGATTTTGAGCCAGTTTTTCATAATCGAAATGATTAAGAATGAAACGGTATCTGGAGCCAAGCAGGTCAATTTTCTCTGGTTCGGGATGTCCTTACCCCTGATGGCTTACGGCATTCATTTAATGGGTATCGTTCCGATGGATTTGGATCCCATTCCAATTTCATTTATTGGAACGGGATTGTTTGTCTTTTTTGGCTTAGCTAAATACCAGCTCTTCAAGGAAACACCAATCGTATATAAAACCCTCTTCCAGAGTATATCGGACGGCGTATTGGTTTGTGGTATGGAAGGAAACCTTGTTACCTGCAATTCTGTCGCATCTGAATTTCTAAAGCATGGAAAGGGTAATTTAAAAAGCGAACCAAGGACACCCCCTGAAGATGCCTGGAATCAACTTAAAGGCGTTTTGGAAGGATCAGCGAGGGAAGAAGCAATTGTTTTTAAATGGGATCAGAAGGGGGAATACAGGTGGTATTCGGCCTCAAAATCACCCATCAAAAATCCAAAAGGCAAACTGTTGGGGGAAATTGTTATATTGAGGGATGTGACATCCGAAAAAGACTATCAGCGAGAGCTCGAATTAGCCAAGGAGAAGGCCGATAAGGCGAATAAAGCAAAATCAGAATTTTTAGCCAATATGAGCCACGAAATCCGCACGCCTCTCAATGGAGTTATCGGATTTACGGAGCTTTTGAGTAACACACCTTTATCAGATCAGCAGAAAAGATATGTTTCCACAGCCCATAATTCCGCCAATGCATTGCTGGAATTGATCAATAATGTACTGGATTTATCCAAAATTGAAGCGGGTAAGATAGATCTGGATTGGCAGGAGGTAAATTTACCCCGGCTTTATCGGACTATCTCCGATGTAATGTGCTTTCAGGCAAATAAGGTCGGCATTGAATTCCTTATCAATTTTCCCGCAAATGTCCCCACATTGGTTCGTACAGATGAGCTGAAAATTAAACAAATCCTCATCAATTTACTGAATAATGCCTTGAAATTCACCAAAGAGGGAGAGGTGGATTTATCGGTTGAGGTGATGGACAGGCAGCCAGATAGAAAAATATTGTTAAGGTTCCAAGTCAGGGATTCAGGTATAGGAATAGACCCACAAAAGCAGGAACTGATTTTTGAGGCCTTTTCTCAGGCCGATTCTTCCACAACCAAACAATACGGAGGCACCGGATTGGGGTTGACTATTTCCAACAAACTACTTGCTTTGATGGGAAGCCGACTGCAAGTGGAAAGCGTGTTGGATGAAGGCAGCACATTTTATTTCGATTTGTTAGTCGACGATTTGGATTCTTCCAAGCTGGGACAACGATCATTTGTTGATTTATCTACAGTCTTGTTAGTCGGGTTTTCGTCCAAATTGATAAATAATGTAACACAGTACCTGGATCAGTTGGGCTTTGAAATACGCAAGTGTGAAGAGTTGGCAGATGCAAAGGACATGCTTCAGCGGATTTCCGGAGTAAAATGCATATTTATTGACCAACAGCTTTTGGAAAAGGAAAACAACTACCCGAAACTCAGGGATTTTATGGTTTGGGGAAAAACAAGGAACTTGCCGCCATGCCTTATGTTGGTGCCTGCAAGTGTTTCGGAGGATGTTCTTGCCAAGTTTAATTCCATTGGATATTCAAAAATGTTGATTAAACCAGTGATGCTTGATAACTTGGCAGAAGCCTTGGATCAGCTGGGCAACTTGTCATCACAAAGTGACAATAGGGAGATTTCAGAGGGAAAGGAGCTTTCTTATTGCCATTTCAAAGTGCTTGTGGCCGAAGACAATGCTGTAAACAGGATGTTGGTCCGCGTTTATTTGGGGAATATTTTTCCGGGAATAAATGTGCTGGAGGCAGAAAATGGAAAACTGGCTCTTCAAATGTTTTGTTCCGAAAATCCCCATTTAGTAGTGTCAGATATCCAAATGCCTGAGATGAATGGATATGAGTTGGCAGCAGCTATAAGACAGCTTCCCTTGGGAACAGACATAGGTATTATTGCCTTAACTGCGAACGCAAGCCATGGTGAGGAAGAAAAATGTAAGGAAGCCGGCTTCAATGACTTTATTTCCAAGCCGGTCAGGCAGGAAACATTTAAAGAAGTTGTGCAGAAATGGGTCAAAAAAATACCCTAGGAACGATCATACAATGCGTTGAATGATACCTCCCCAGGGTATTATGCAATGAGGTTGGAATTCAGTTGTCTTCACCTCTAAGTTTTATTACTGCTCCTTCCAAGAGATCACTTATTCGGATTTGGCAGGCGAGTCTGCTGGTTGGGAAGTATTCTGGCAAGGCTTCCAATTGATCAAGTTCTATATCGGAGGCCTCACCCAATTCATCTTTTCCATCAAGTATCTCTACGTGGCAGGTAGCACACAGCGCCATGCCTCCACAGGTAGCCAATACCGGAAACTCATACGCTTTCAAAATTTCCATCAGGCTCAAGCCCATGTCAGCAGGAGCCTCAACAACTTGGCGGTTTCCTTGGTGGTCTTCTATCGTAAAATTTATCATGATGCAAATTTAATATTAAAATGCATTGACACCATTTACGGTTGTGTATTTAAAACTTAATTTTTGATCCGGGTACACAAATTTAAAGGCAGAATGCATCATGATAGCTGCTTCATGGAAACCGCACAGGATTAGTTTGAGCTTACCGGGGTAGGTGTTGATGTCCCCAATGGCAAAAATACGCTCCACCCCCGTGGAATAATCCCGGGTATCCACTTCAATGGCATTTTTATCTATCGTCAGCCCCCAGTCCGCAATTGGTCCCAGCTTGGGGCTTAGTCCAAAAAGCGGAATTAGATAATCTGTACCTATTTTGACTTCAGTTTTGGATTTATCAGTCAATATGACGGTATTAAGATGTCCGTTACCTCCCAGCTCTTTGAGATTGGCAGATAATATCAAGTCAATCTTCCCGCTGTTTGCCATATCAAATACCTTGGCTGCAGTGTCCGGAGCTCCTCTGAAAGTCTCGTTTCTGTGAACAAGGGTCACCCGCTCTGCGATATTTGCCAAGTAAATGGTCCAGTCAAGTGCGGAATCTCCGCCACCAGCCAATACAACCCGTTTATCACGAAACAATTCGGGGTTTTTAACCATGTAGGTCACTCCCTTGCCTTCGAAATCTTCCAGTTTTTCTATGACAGGCTTCCGGGGTTCAAAGCAACCCAAACCACCCGCAATGATAATTACTTGGGCATTGATCTGAGTCTTGTCGCTGGTAGTGAGGGTATAAGACCCATCTACCTGCTTGTTTAACTGATCCACCCGCTCGCCCAATGTAAAGGTAGGTTTGAAAGGTTTGATTTGCTCCATCAGGTTATCTACCAAATCCTGAGCCTTCACTTCGGGATATCCCGGGATGTCGTAAATTGGTTTTTGGGGATATATTTCAGAAAGCTGACCTCCTACTTGTGGCAGTGCGTCAATCAAATGACAGCGCATCTTCAATAAACCAGCCTCAAATACAGCAAATAAACCAACTGGGCCCGCGCCGATTATGCAAATGTCGGTAGTAATCATGTTGTGTTTTTTTTTGAAAGTGTAACCTAGTTGGAACGCGTTTGTTTGCGCAAATATAAATCGAGTAACAGCTAAACTTGAATCGGTGATGGTTTATGATTCCAAATTTTTATAGATAGTATCAAGAATACGTTTAAATTCGTTGAAATCATTACCCCCCAGATTTTCCCAGGCTTTTTGCCGGATTGCCGATATTTGGGGCCTTAACTCGCCCACTTTACTTTTGCCGGATTCAGTGAGCAGCAGCTGGAAACTCCTTCTGTCCAAGGGATGAGGGAGCCGCTCTACATGTCCTTTTTTGCACAAGATATCAATAATCCGGGTAAGGGTGGGATGGTCCTTAAACACGAGTTGGGCCAGTTCAGTCTGGCTCAAACTGTCATTTTCAGACAGATTTTTGAGTATAAGCCATTGGTCTACGGTGACATCAAATCCGTTTTGCTTGAACTTCTGCTGCGCATATTGTTTTACCTTTCGGGCCGTCCGGTCCAAGAGAAAGGAATACTTGCTAAACCGCTCCTGTGTCATACCAATAGTTAGTGCAACAAATATAAGCATATTTAAAATAACATAGTAATTAACTCTATAATGTTTATAGGTTTTGTTAAAATATTTTTCCTGTCTCGGATGTTTTATCTTTGTGAAAAAAAAGATGAAGATAAACTTAAGTGGATATCAAACGGTGGTAGGAGGAAGTAGCCGGGGACTCGGATTGGCTGTTGCCAAACAGTTGGCTGCCTCTGGGGCGCAGGTTACTCTTATGGCTAGAAATGAATCAAAACTTGATGAAATACGACAAAAATTACCAACCCCTAACGGGCAGCTGCATGATTATTTAGTAGTGGATTATGCTGATTTTCCAGATTTCGAGAGGAAAGTGACAGATTTTTTTCAGGACAAATCAGTGGATATTTTAGTCAACAATACCAATGGTCCAAAACCGGGTACAGTGCTGCAAAAAGGTATAGATGACTATCAACAGGCTTTTGATCTCCTATTTAAATCTTATCACTTACTTACCCACCTACTTCTTCCCCGGATGCATGCAAATGGATACGGTCGCGTGATCAACTTGTCTTCTACCTCTGTCAAAGAACCCATTCCTAACTTGGCACTCTCCAACACAATCCGCTCGGCTGTCATCAGTTGGGCGAAATCATTGTCCAGGGAAGTGGCTCCTTTTGGGATTACGGTGAACAATATTCTGACTGGTTCATTTGATACCGAAAGAATTACCGAGATTTTAGAAGCTCAGTCCGAGCAATCAGGTGCCTCTTTGGAAAAACTAAAAGAGGAAAAGCGGGGTATAATCCCAGCAGGCAGATTTGGAAAGCCTGAGGAGTTTGGGTATCTGATTGCCTTTTTGGCATCTCCGATGGCAGGATATATCAACGGTGCCAGTATTCCCATTGATGGGGGGTATTTGACGGCACTTTAACGTTTGGTTGGATGGTTGGAAAAAAAGCGGCAAATTGGAGCCGCTTTAATTCGAATTTCGAGGTGAAGCCTCGGTAATTTTTTGGATGGTTAACCAATTCATCCGGTAGCACTGAATTTTTCAACAGTATTATTCACTGGTGAAAGCGATTTGAGATACTTGTAAATTGCCCTGATGTCAGCTTCTTTCATGCCGGAATACATATACCATGGCATAATGGACTGAAAATCGCCCGGTTCCACATGTGCAAGTTCCCCATGGTTTCCATAGGATTTAAATTTCTGGACAAACATATCTTCTGTCCAATTACCTAGCCCGTTTGCATGTGGGGTGAGATTGGATGACCTGAGTACACCGGTCGGAAATGCAAACTCTCTTCCGCCAGCCAAGGGTTCACCCACATAAGTTCCATTTTCAAACTTGGTGTGGCAATCCCCACATGAGCTTGCCGTTACCAAATAAGCTCCGTAGGCCACCTCGTCTTCAGGCTGAGGCTTTTTAGTAAAGCTGGCTTTTGCAGGCATTGTTCTCATGATAAGGGAAAATGGAAAATCAGGGTTTGATGCTGGGTGATTTGAGGGAATGGGTTTTAGCGTTCTTAAATAGGCAACCACAGCCTCAATATCCTCTTGGTCGATCTTGCCATAATTGTGGTAGGGCATGATGGGAAAAATGGGATTCCCGTCTTTTTTTACGCCCGTAGTAATCAGCCGGAAAAGCTCGCCGTCCGTCCATTCACCTATTCCAAAAGGGGTGATATTAGGAGAAATAAATGTCCCCGGAAATCCCATCGTCTGGTCAAATACCTCACCTCCTGAAGCCTCCGTGCCGGGAACAGGTGGTCCGCTGAAGAGGCTGAAGTCACGTTTTGAATGACAATCCACACATTGAAGAACATGGTTGGCCAAGTATTTACCATGTTCAATTTTTTCCTGGCTGGAGGAAACTTTATAATCAGCAGGGGCAGTACCTACATTTGGCAGGGCGAGTGTAAGATAAAGAATTCCTGCAAATGCGGCAATAAGCAGTCCACCAAGTAGGTAACTGGCAATTCTAAGCAGCTTTTTCATAGTACAGAGGATATTTGGGATAGGTTGTTGAAAATAAATGGTGAGCCTAAATGTATTGATCAAAAGGGCTTCAGATTCCCTTTTCTCAAATCAAAATTTATCTTTACTGATCCAATCGATTGTCCAATCAGTGTAATAATTTTTTTTAAGAAGTAAATATCACTAGTGCGTTCGAATATATGTAAAAAATATAATTTCACAACCAAATATTCTGAAATATTCTATAAAAAGATTTAAATCTATTTTGGACTTATACTATTTTGCAATTGTATGATTAGCTGTTGAATGCTTTCACAGCCAAGTTGAACCCCATTGATGACTACTATTGCACGAAACGGATCGGCTTCCAGTCGTATCTGAATAATATCATCATTAATGATAAGGTTCGATTTTTCCAGTGCGGCTATCACCCAGGGCACTATCTCTCCCGGACCGCTTATATCTAGGGGTGGATTGGAAGTTAGCGGCTTGATTTTGCCGGTTTTCTTGTGAAAATGCAGTTTGCCATTGGGAAGTAAGGTATCCAGTTTACCTTGAATGACCAGATCTTCAGGAAACCCCGAAATAATCGGCTGCCCACACGGCATCAGCAAGAGCTTATCCGCCGATTCCAATGCAATTTCCAGGTCATGGGTAACAACCAAAATGGCTTTATTTGCCTTTCGGGCAATTTGCCTCAATAAAAACATGATTTCATACCGGTTAACCAAATCCAGGTGGGCAGTCGGTTCATCCAAAAGTAGGATTTCTCCGTCTTGCGCCAATGCCCGTGCGATCATTACCTTTTGCAACTGGCCATCACTGAGTTCATGTACGGGAAAATTCCTGAGGTATTCTGTTTTGGTCGCCGAAATAGCCACATTGATTTGGGCCAAATCGTTTTTCCCCAGCCTGCCCATCCATCCAGTGTGCGGAATTCTACCCAGCGAAACCAAATCCTCCGCCTTCAGATTACCTACCTGTAAGCGATCTGTCAAAACAACGGATAAATTTTTTGACAGTTCTCCTTTGGAATAATCATTGATTTCTTTGCCATTAATCCGCAACTCACCGGCTAAAGGAGGCAATACGCCCATTATGGTGCGCAAAAGGGTGGACTTTCCTACACCGTTTGGACCCAATAGACAAGTTAATTCACCGGCTTCCAGCTCAAAGGAAACCCCACTGGCCACTTCGTGGATTTGTTTTCCTTTCCGATAGCCGAGGCTTAGGTTTTTTCCGATAAGTGCGGCGGGCTTTTTCATAGGAGGCTAAAATTCCTTGCTGAAATTTCTTCTTAAAATCAACCAGATCACTACAGGTGCGCCAAAAAGAGAAGTAACGGCATTGATGGGGAGCGTCTGGGCAGACCCGGGCAACTGACTAATCGTATCACAGAGAAGCATGACGATGGCACCCAAAATGACCGATCCCGGAAAAAGTAACCGGTGGTCACCTGTCTTCAGCAGCATCCTGGCAATATGTGGCACGGCAATACCGATAAAGGCAATCGGACCACAAAAAGCAGTCGCACACCCCGTCAATATTCCCGTACTGATGATCATGATCCAACGGAGTCGCGAAATATTGACACCCATACTTTGGGCATAATTTTCCCCCAACAGCATGGCATTGTATGATTTGGCCAAATACATCGCAGGGGAAAAACCTATTAAAATGGCAACCAAAAACACCATGAGCTGATCCCAGCCTGTACTTCCCAAGCTTCCCATGGACCAAACGGTAAACAGTTTAAGTTGTTCCGCCTGGCTAAAATAGGATATTACAGCAATAATGGCTGCCGCCAAACTGCCAAACATGAGGCCGATGATCAAGAGGCTCATGCTGTCTCGAACCCTCCATGCGGCCAGACTCATCAAAAGTAAAACTGCCATCGAACCGGCAGTTGCGGCCAAGAAGAGCATCCAGGCATTGCCGAACATTCCCGGAATAAGGGAACCTATAACCGCTCCTGCCATCAGCCAAATGGCAACACCCAGACCCGCACCGGAACTGATGCCCAGCACAAAGGGTCCAGCCAGGGGATTTCTGAAAAAGGTCTGCATCTGAAGGCCACTTGCGGATAAGGCGACACCGACAAGGATGGCCGTTAAGGATTTGGGCAAGCGATATTCCAAAAAAATGATTTCCCAGGAAGACTTACTGAACTCGTTGCCCAGTATTCTACTTACCAGTTCAGTAAATGGAATAGCCACAGAGCCCAACCCCAGATTTAAAACCCAAACGAGTAGGCATACCACCCCCGAAAGTAGGAAAAACAGCATGGGCGTAAACTTATTTTTCATCCAATCGGGTGTAAAAATACAATTCATATTCCCGCAATAGTTCCGGGTGAAGAATTTTTATAAGATCAAGCAGCACTAAGTCAGGCCGCATATAGCCTAGTTCAAAATAAGGAAGTCCTCCCTTTTCTCCTTTTTTATGGGTGTAGGTGAATATTTTTTGGTTACGGAATGCATCAAAGGCCAAGTACCTTTGATCAGCTTGTGACATGGCGGTTAAGTTGTCGAAGTCTGCCGCGCCTATCCAAAAGTCGGTATTTTGCGCCCGGTCAAGCACATATTCATAACTCAATGTCATACTGCCAGTCCCCTCCAAGTCGCTGAAAATATATTCGGCACCCGCTGATTTGACTAGGGCCGTGGCCCAGGATTTGTTTCCGGGTGCATACCAAATGTCCCCATACAACACCCCTGACAATACGGTGGGTTTTTCGATTCCTTCACTGTTTTGGATCAATGTTTCGGCAGCCGCAAATGCAGTAGAAATGGAATCAAAAACCACCGTGGCTTCATCCAGTTTCCCCAACAAGATACCCGTAAACTTGATCCATTCTGCCCTACCCAAAGGCGTTCCCTCCACGTAATCTCCGTTGATGACAACTGGAATTCCTGCTCTCTGGTATAAGTCCATTTGATCCAGGTCATTTCCCAAGGTGGAAAGCATGATCCAATCCGGACCCAGTTCAATCACTTTTTCCACGTTGGAGGTAGGACCGCTTCCCAAATCTAACACTTCTCCCAAGTTGATCCGTTTTCGAACTGTTTCTGAGGAGATCAAGTCCAGGTTTGGAAATCCAGCCAGGTAGTTGGAACTACCCAATAAGTCCAAATGGGGGATTTGGGTGGTGGAGGTAAGGACAACCTTATCCGTGGGTAAATGAATGACAGCATCGAATCCCGTTGTGTCCAAAGCGGCATCCAGTTCCGCAAGTACAAGGTACCGAAAGGAGCTTTCAGCATTTGGAAATGGGGCCAACACCTCAAGCAGAAAATTGGCACCGGATTTTTTAATTGTAAATCCCCTGGCTTCTACCAAGGCAATATTTTCCCAGCCAATCCCACTTTCTGGGGTCTTTCCTGAAGGAGTACAGGTCCACAGGAAGCAGGGAAAGAGTACTGAAATCAAGAGATATTTTAGGAAAACACGCATCAACTCATAAAATAGATTTGACTCAAAATAAGCCATTGTTAGCGCGATATCCAAAAAATTATTTTGGGAAGTAGATTTTAATTATCCCTTTTTACGTATGTTTGTTCCGAAGATTGGTTCCCAAACCTGTTTCTAGGAGCTTGGGATTAATAGGGAATTCGGTGAAAAACCGAAGCTGTCCCCGCAACTGTAACCCTAATCGGTCCTGCCGATTGGTAATTTGCCCTTACATCGCCATTGTCCCGAAAAATCGGGATGAGAAGGCCGGCAAATTCAGGGAAGCCAGGAGACCTGCCATTTTCGGATAATATTCAACGCTTTCGGGTGAAAGGCTGAGAAAGAATTTATTGTTACGCAAATTTTAAGGGATTTTGGTTGGTTTTTTAGGGAATATTTTCTCTTTACGGCATAATCATTATACCCTTGTGAATTATGTCGTTTCGTGATTTTTCTCAACCCACTTTACTGATACGTTGGAATAAATTTTCAATTGTTCCATTAGTAAGTTGAAACAGTCTTGTTTGGGTTTTTAGTTACCGTTTTATTCAGTTGGTTCCCCGTTGGGGATGTTCTTGGCATTACCCCGGCAGACACGGTGGAGCTGGGAACTGTAGAAGTGTACAGTGATTCCTTGGGAAAGTATGCCATGGGCCAATACATCCTGAGGTTTGGAAAGGAATCCTTGGAGGAGTTTGGCGGACAGTCCTTGGGGGATTTCTTGCAGGCCCGATCGGGATTGTTTTTGCGGCAATATGGTCCAGGAATGGTCGCTTCCCTCACCATGCGTGGTACGTCTGTCGGTCATAATGCTGTTTTTTGGAATGGGTTGCCCATCAACAGTCCTTCATTGGGTCAGATGGATTTTTCAATTTTGCCTGTGGAAGGTTTTGATCTTGCCCAAGTACATTTCGGTGGGAGTGGGGCATTGTATGGGACAGATGCCATTGGGGGATCCGTTCATTTGAGCAATGAGCTAGTTTTTAATCAAGGTCTGTCCTTTAGAACAAGTCATCGCTTCGGTAGCTTCGGAACCTTCCATAACCAAGTTCAGGGAAGTTATTCGAATTCCCAATTTTCATCCAAAACCCAAGTTTACAGGCAGCAGGCAGCAAATAATTTTTCATTTACCAATGTAGCCAAAATCGGGACACCCGAAGAACGACAGAACCATGCCGCCGTTTCGCAGTGGGGAATAGTCCAAGACTTGGCCAGGAACCTTTCTGCCCAGACGCAAGTGAGCACTTCCCTCTGGTGGAACGTTAACGACCGACAAATCCAACCCGTAATGGGTAGCAGTAACCGGGATGTGCAGCAAGACCAAAATCTCCGGTGGGTGGCTGATGTGCATCATTTTGAAAATAACCGGGTCTGGAATTTGAAGACAGGATATGTATCGGATCA
The DNA here is from genome assembly GCA_038209145.1 of Cytophagales bacterium. Taxonomy (GTDB): domain Bacteria; phylum Bacteroidota; class Bacteroidia; order Cytophagales; family Cyclobacteriaceae; genus Lunatibacter. Next base: position 14,562 of record JBBQXZ010000090.1, read on the forward strand.
ACAGGTATTCAACGAACAGGCTGACAACCGGACCAATCAATTTTTTCTGTCCGGAGAGCTGGATTGGGATCTATCTAAAATGCTCCAGTCCAAATCTGGAGTCCGCCTCGCTGATATTAGAGGGAACCTCAGCACCTTTTCGGAAGATGAGCTGCGGGTAGAGCTATATCAGTCGACCAACTTCAGGCCAACGGAAAAACTGGGGCTTTCCATGAATCTTAGGCAGCTGATATATTCAGGAGAGTTGGCTCCATTTACGCCCAGCCTGGGTATTGAATACACGGTTTTGGAATATGGGCAGCACAAAATCTCAGGTTCTGCAGCGCTCTCAAGGAGTTTTAAAGTCCCTACCTTGAATGACCGCTTTTGGATTCCCGGCGGAAACCCGGAGCTTCTTCCAGAGAGGAGCTTAAGTGGGGAAATCGGGTTGGGCTACCTGTATACCAGGGAGAGCTGGAAGTTGGATGCCAGGGTGACCTATTACCGAATGGCTGTGGACCAATGGATCGTTTGGTTGCCCCAACCCAGCTATTGGGCACCCCAAAATATACAGGAGGTGAACAATCAGGGATTGGAGATTTTTCTAAATTCAGACATCCCACTTTCTTTTGGCGCAATCCAGCTCACAGTAAATCATGCTTGGAATGCCACACAAATTATCAAGACTGGCGATTCAAGTGGATCAAATAACGGGAACCAACTTCCATACACCCCAGCCCATAAAAGCCAGGGCACTGTGCGCTTGAAAAATAAATCCATGGGATACTTTATAAATACGCACCGGATAGGAACCCGATACATCAGCATGGACAACCAAACTAGCTTGAGTCCCTACCTTCTTGTGGATATTGGGATAGACCGAAAGTGGTCCCTCGGAAAAAAAATGGTCGGGTCGGTAGGATTTCAAGCCAACAATATCCTGAATACCCGATACGAAGTATTGCGGCTTAGGCCCATGCCGGGAAGAAATTTTCAAATTAATTTAACTATATCTCTATGAAATCATTTAAATTTTACCAGTATCTTTTTGTTGGTTTATTTCTTGTTGCTGTCCTTTCCTGTACACCGGATCCGGTGGAAACGCCGCTCGGTGCCTATGAAAGAGGTGTCTTGATCATCAATGAAGGGGCTTTTGGTACCAATGACGGGGAAGTTTACCATTATGACCGAGAAGCAGACGCGGTTACTTCGAATATTTTTGAGCGTGTCAATGCCCGGCCTTTTGCGGGACTCGTCCAACAGCTGGCGCATTACGATCCCTATTTCTATCTTGTCGCAAATACAGGAAAAGTGGAAGTAGTGAATGCTACCGATTTTGTAAGCGTGGGAGCTGTCAACAGTGATGCATTGGTTATCCCCAGGGCACTTGCGGTAGCCGGTCAAAAGCTGTTTATCAGTGATTATGGCCCCTATGACGATCAGTGGAATAATCCCAATTCTTTTGTTGCCGTAGTGGCTCGGAGAGAAGGAGGGGAAGTATACAAGACCATACCTGTACCCAGCCAGCCAGAAGGACTTATTGTTGTAGAAAGCAGGTTATTGGTGGCATGTGCCAGTGGTGGTGAGTTGGTGGTTATTGACACGCAAAAAGAAGAAGTCGTTTCTTCTATTCCGGTGAATCAGGGATCACCCTATTCGTTTTTTAACTTTGACGGGCAGATTTACCTATATGCCCGAAATGCGTCACATGTGTACTTTCACCTGCTTAACCCTGCAAACTTTTCCATAACCGATACCAAAGAGATACCGCTTGCAAATTCAATTTACAACGGAAACTTTGCACTCGGTGAAAACGGTACCATCTATATCATCCAAACTGGAGGGACGACAGACAGGATAGTGGCTGTATCCCTTTTGACAGGTCAGATCTTAAATGAAAATTTGTTTCAGGGGCCAAACTTTTATGGGGTAGGATATGATTCCGCACAAAAGAACTTGTATATCGGGGATAATGCAGGCTGGCAGTCCAATGGTAAGGTTTTGGTAGTGAACGATTCAGGAATATTGCAACATACTTTGGAAGTAGGTAAGGGACCCTCCGGATTTCTATTCCGTTGAGTCCCTTGATTCTTCCACAAGGGTTATTTTAATGAAAAATAAATCCCAATTTAACACTCATGCTCCTGAGGATAATATCGTCTTTGCGCATGTTCTGCCAATCATCCGGGTTAGCAGGGGAAGGAAATTCCATCCACGGGTCATTCACTGGAGTGCCAACATAATAGGCAGTATCCTGTCTCTTGTAACCCATGCTGAAAGTCATGGTGGAAGATTTTCTTTTTCTAAATTGCAATCCCGCGGTTGGATGAATCATCAGCCCTCCTTCAAACCAGGAATGCTCGTTCCATTCGGAAATCGTTTTTCTTTCCAATACCATTGATCCATATCCCAAATCAAACCCCGC
>JBBQXZ010000091.1:0-16940 GCA_038209145.1 Cytophagales bacterium
TTGGAGCGGGAGATTAAGCAAGCGGGCTAACTTTTAGTTGCTGATAGAATTCAATGAGTTATATTTTCCATTTGAGTTCGAATGCTTACACATTACCCCATTAACTCCTATTGTTCCAGCTTTAGCCTTTTTGAAAGTTCAAGTCCTTATATTTTTTGGATGAAAAAACCTTGTTTAATTTATTCTATACCTGCATAATTTTTTCAAGCTAAAATGATATTAATCACTTAACTTTGGAAAGGTAAGTTTTACCTTCCGGTTAGCTTCTCTGGGACTGGTACAAAAAAGCATGAAATCAAAAGGCCAATCTCGGGGAGGTTCTTTGGGCTATGCCAGAGCTGCCATATTATCCGCCTGTTGCCTGAAAGAAGGTCTCAAACAGTCTGCTTTCGTTGCCCAAGATGACCGGACTGAGTTCATGGTGCAGTGGCTGTTGCCGTACGATCGCCATCGGGATGGTAGCGGTGGGACACGTTTCCACTGCCAAAGGTCACGCCTGCTCAGGTTGTAACCTTGGGCGGCTGTATGGCATGCCGAAAGGTCGGCGGATATGGGCATCAAACAGCGGGAGCGGTTCGCCAATCCCGACCCCAACGGCTAGGCGAAAGTTTGGCCGTTGGCATTTAATTCCTGCATCCTCTCCAACCTAACCGTCAATTAAACTAAAACCCCAATCTACTTCCTTATCTTCCAGAAAAGCCGGGTAGCAAAATTGGGACGGTCTTCTGTTACCGTAAAATCGTCTTCACTTGCCCGCTTGACACTTTCTATGGTATAGAAGGCCTTGTCATTCACCTGTTTGACTTTTTCAATATAAGCTTTCAGATTTTCCCGTTTCAGCACCGTAAACATCAGCTGCACGCGGCCGTATCTGCCTTCTGCGCCAACGATGGTAAAGCGATGCCCTTTCTCCTTCATATACTCTACCAGCTCATTCATCGGTTCGGGAGTGATGATTCGCACCAGCACCCTGCCCAAAGCCAATTTTTCCTCAATGGTCATCCCCACATAGATGCCCATGGCAAAGCCTCCCGAATAAGCAATGTAAGACAGGGGGTTGTCAATGTTCTGAAAAATCTGCCCAATAGCCAACAGCCAGATCATGGATTCAAAAAAACCCATGAGTGGGGCGATGAATTTCTTGCCGGACATCACAAATACAATGCGCAGTGTATTGATGGATACATCCCCAATCCGGGCAAAAAAAATGAGCAGCGGCATGATCACATAAGAAAAAACCTGGGAGGATATCCCGAATGATTCAAAGAATTCTTGCATGGTGGGACTGTTATGTAGGTAGCAAAAATATCCATTATATCCCAAAAAAAACAGGTAATTCTGGTATTCATCAATTTACGCTAATTATATGGGTAGATGTCCCTGATGCAGTCCATCAATACGCCCGATAGATTGAGAAATTTACATGAAATGGGCGAATCATCGGAAATAGATGGTACTGAACGATTTAAAATTCCTTCCCGATCTCAGCCCGTTGTCATGGAAAAGAGATTTAACGGGCTATAGCCATTGTTAATAGACACCATCCAGTTGCGTTTACCCCATTTTTGAACATAAAGGCGAAATGCCAAAAGAATATTCTCACACTCACAACTCATGAAGTCACAAAATATTAATGTCTATTTTGAATTTAGTTTTTTCCCTCATCCATAGTAAGGCAAATTACAGCAGCCATCAAAGGCTATTATTGAAAAGGGAGTTTTTTTAAAAGTAATTAAACTTAAATAATATGTTCAGACGGTCCGGTTCTTACCGGCGAAATATCCGAATCCTGCAAAGCAAACCGAGCAAACCAACATCAGGTAGATTAAAATGTTCCAATTGGGCCAAATATCTATAGCCACGCCAAACAACAAAGGGCCGCAGGCTGCCAAATAGTATCCGGTCGATTGTGCCATTCCAGAGAGTGCGGCGGTGGTTTGGTCATTCCCTGCCCGAAGGGTAATCAGCGTGTAGGCCATACTGAGGCTCGCTCCCATACACAGTCCACTCAAGGAAATTCCAATAACATTGACCAGCAAATTCTGAGACAACAACAGGCCAAAACCAACCAAATAAGATGTTCCAAGCATTAAAATCATTATGGATTGTTCCCGAAATTTTAGGGCGATAATGGGAGAAACAAAGGTGCCGATAAGACCCACTACCTGCATGAGTGCGATGATCAGGCCGGCATTGGTGGGGCTCACACCCCTAAAAATAAAAAAATCCGGAAGCCAGGTAATCAGGGTGAAAAACAGGAACGACTGGGCACCCATAAACAAACTAACCTGCCAGGCGAGGGAAGAACGCCAAACATTCGCGTTTTTCTGCGGGTCTAAGTTTTTTGAAATTATTTTCTGGGGCTTTATCTGAGGTATCCAAAAGAATATGGCGATCCCCAGAAAAAGCACCCAAAATAACAGTGACCCGCGCCATCCCCAGCCAAATTCTATGGCCAACGGAACACTGATGGCGGAAGCTATGGCAGCCATCAGCGACATGGCTGTTGCATAAATGCCGGTTACCTTACCTACTTTGCCAGGCATACGTACCTTGACCAAGGGTATCAGTAAAACGTTGCAGATCACAATGCCAATACCCGTCAGGCCGGTGCCAATAAACAGGATCCATGGGCCACCTAAGACCCGAAGCACTGACCCTGCCGTGAGGATAATCATACCAAGTAGAATGGCGCGGGCATGGCCAAGCTTTTTTCCAATTCCAGCCGAAAACAAGGAGAACGTGGCAAAGCTGATCAGGGGAAGTGTGGTTAAAAAACCTGCCCAGGCATTTGAAAATCCCAAATCCTCCCGAATAAAGGGAATCAGGGGTCCAACAGCTGTAATAGAGGGACGCAGGGTAAAAGAGACTAAGAGAATTCCCAAAAGTAAAAATCCCGGTTTATCGGATGATGGCAATTTATACATGCACGCAAAATTAGGAGAATTTATGCGGGGAAGCAGTTATTCTTGGGGAAGAAAAAATTAAATTAAAAAATAGGGGGACAAAAAAGTTTCGAAACAATTGTCCCCATTTTTATAAAAACACTAAGTTTGAAAAGTTGCTTAATCACCCGACATAAAGGTATGGTAATCCCATGGTTTAAAAAATACCCCGATCGGGGTATTTTTAGTATGGTTTACTAACTTTATTTACAAATTAATATGGGTTATTTCATAACAACTTTTCGCAAACCAATTGTATATCATTTTATGCATGTTACGTTTGCCAGGGGTGCGCCGTCATTCAAATCCTGAAATGGTCATTTAGCCATCCTATTTATAATAGAAGTTTAACCCCGATACCATCCCTTTATTTTCACTTGGATCTGTATAGGTAAATTGCCAATAAAGGGAATACCTGTCAGGAAGGTAATATTCCAATGTGATAGGATGTAATCCTTTTTCAAGATAAACCCCACAGGAAGTATCTACCTCCCGGTTGTATTCTTCCAATTTTAACTCGCCATGGAGGTAAAATCGAAACAGCTGATAAGCATGTCCTGAAAACGTATAATACCCACTTTCGGGAACCTCTACGTAGCCACTTAGTTCAGTACCCCAGTTCAGCGCTTGAGTAGGGATCAGGTTGGGATCCAGGGAGGGTATGGTCCCCGACGATTTGTAAGTTAGTTGATCTGAAAGTTTTCCCTTCGGATCAGCAAGTTTTCCGGTATAATAGGTGTATTTTAATCCTGGCTGGAAATTTTCATTCCCAGGGATGGATGGGAGCATTTCGGTCTTGGCAAAGGAATATGCTGCCTTGGCACTTTCACCTTGCTTGTTGAAGGCAATAGTTTTAAGCGTTGTCGATTCGGTGAGTTGGATTGGGCCACGATATTGGGTGGACTTACTGGATGGGCTGCTTCCATCTAATGTATAATGGACGACGTCGGAGGGTGCGGCAGTTTTCAATTCGACATTTAGGTTTTCGGTAAAAATTCTCCGTGCCGTTGTTGGTTGCGGGGTAGTTGGTGGCAGTAATGCAGGCTGTGTTTTTGGACGGCTTCCATCCAGTGTAAACTGATCAAACAGGTTGCCGTCTTGGTCAATGGCCTGGAACTGCAAGTGGTTGCCATTGATGGCAATGTATCCGTAGTGATGCAGCGTCCTCACTTTGTTGGTAAACCAGGTACGGTTTGGTGCGGCCCTTTCCAAGCCTCCGCCGGACCCACCCAAAATCAGGTAAACCACCCCGTTTTTTTCGACTACTTTTTCTTCGAAAATGGGCCAGGTGCGCTCATACATGTGCAAGTGACCGGAAAATACCAGGTCCACGCCATATTTCTCATATAAAGGCACCAACATCTTAGCCTCATCGTCTCCATAGATGGAAAGCTCATAGTTGGTGTCTCCATAGTCGTTTTCCTCAGAAGAATACGGGGGATGATGCTGCACCACAAACTTCCAAGTGGCCTGAGAGGTTGCCAGGGCTTTTTCCAGCCAAGAATACAGGGGAGAACCCAATGCCTGATATTGATCCGTATCTATCATGAAAAATTCCGCATTTCCATAGGCAAAGCTGTAATAATGCTCGGGGTCGGGATTTTTCATGTATTCGTAATAGAATGCGGCATCGTGTTCGTGGTTTCCAAGGATGGAAAAAATCGGGATTTGCTTCATAAACGGATGGGACGGTGCAAAAAACTCATTCACCCATTCGGATTTCCTATAACCTAATCCGACCAAATCCCCACTGTGGATTGCAAAGTTTGGCCGCTCCTCAAGCGCATGGGTGGTTATCTTTTTCCATACTTCCGGATTGTTTTGGGAATCGCTGAAAATGGTGAAAGCGAAGGGGGAGTCTTCAAGAACAGCTGTTTTGAACGGAAGCACTTCCGTCCGAAGGGTGTCCCCTGCCTCAGACACGGATACCACGCGGTAAAAATAATGCGTTTCCGGTTCGAGGGATTGGAGGGTCAGTTCATGCATTTGCTTTAATTTCCCATCTGAAACCTGTTGGTCAAGGATGGCTTTGCCTGTGTCAAACCTTCCCTTTCCAAATTCAATCAGCGAGGAAGCGGGATGGGTGGTTTCCCACAGCACACTCATCTCCGTTTGGGTGCTGTATTGGAGATAAGGCTTGATCAGGAAGCCGGGTTGGTTGTCAGGATGCTGCCGCGCCAGGAGTGTCCAACAGGATGCTAGTGTAATGAATAAAGGAAGAATGATCTTTTTCATGATTCAGTGGAGAACAATTAGTCTTATCCGTAATACGCCTCCAGATACAAATAAGGCCCCCTGAAGGACATACATTTGTTAACTTTAGGCAGCTAAATACATATTTTCCACTTCATTTAAAGGCTTCCGTATTACACAAGAGGAATCTACCTAAAATGATCTGATTATTTTAGGTACTTTTTAAGACCTAGCGCAAACTAACTTCAAGCATGATCCAAATAATGCCCAAACAATTCGCTGCTATCTATTCCTCAGAGCCCTTGTCCGCAGGCCAAACGCATTTAGCGGCTTTAGGCGTGAGATCGTCAATGCTTTATTCTTATCATTTGTAAAAAGTGCAATGGTATACGAATATGGAGGTAAATTTACTTGGGCAGGGGTACGAGGCAAAATCTGAAAATTCCGTTGGCTACAAACTTATCAAATTCTTTGCGGACAAAGACTTTCATACGTTTACATGCACTTCAGCCTTCGCAAGTCAGGCAGCCATCAGGGGACTTTCCAAACACATTAAAACAGCCAAGGAAAACCTCAACATTATTACCATTGTTACAGGCGTTGACCAGAAAGGCACTTCCAAAGAAGCGTTGGAGGAGCTTCTAGCACTTGGCGTAAAAGCCTATGTTTATTATCAGCCATCAATTACAATTTTTCACCCGAAAATGTATTTGTTTGAAGGCAATGAAAAGTCTGAGCTGATTGTTGGCTCATCAAACTTAACTTCACAAGGACTTTTCACAAATGTAGAAACATCCCTGCACGTTTCCATTGACAACAAATCTGAAACAGACAGGAAATTAATTGAACAACTGAAAGAATATTTCAGGGGAATTTTTGACTTTTCAGACCCCAATCTTAAAAAACTTAGCAAAAAACTAATTAAGGACTTGGTTAAAGCCAAAATTGTTCCGACAGAAGAAGAACGGAGGGCGATACAAGACAAGACAGGAAGCAAGGAAACGGAAAAAATCATTTCAAAAATTTTTCCTAAACGTCCAATCGCTAAAATTCCAAACGAATTTAGGGGGGAAAGAAAACTAAAAACTCAAAAGGAAAAAGCTTCTACTGCTGCTCTTGGGAAGATTACTGGTAACGGCGTACTGATTTGGGAAAGCGGTAAACTTACGGAAAGAGATTTGAATATTCCAAAAGGATCTAACACCAATCCTACCGGTTCGATGAATTTCAAAAAAGGGAAAACGAAAGGCATAGACCAACGGAATTACTTTAGAGATAATGTTTTTGGAAGTTTGAAATGGACACGAGATGAAAAATCCAAAACTTCACACCTTGAAAGAGCAAAAGCGGAATTCGAAATTATTATTGACGGAGAAAAGGAAGGAACTTTTACACTTACTGTTTCACACAATACCCGAACCGATACGCATACTTACGAGCAGAATAATTCAATGACAAATATAAGTTGGGGTGATGCGAAAAGGATTATTGCCAAAGACAATCTTATTGGGAAATCTGCCAGCTTATTTAAGACAAAGAAGCACGATCTATTTATTCTGAGTATTCAATAGTCAGCGTCAAAGGGTTCCACTGTTAATTTTTTTCATCAAATTTATTGTCCTTTAGTTTTAAGTGATTATACTTGGACTGAATTAGTCCAAAATGAATCTTGAAAATACATTTGGCGAAACCGTCAAAAAGTTGCGGGAAGAGAAACAACTACCTTTGCGTGAAGTAGCAAAGACGTTGGGTATAGATACTTCTATGCTCGGGAAAATCGAAAAGAACAGCCGCAAACCAACGAAACAACTGATCGAAAAGTTTGCCAAATTCTTTAACGTAAGCGGTAAAGATTTGATGATTGCGTTTCTCAGCGATACGGTTGCTTATCAGGTCATGGAAGAAGATTATGCCGCTGAAGTTTTAAAAGTAGCTGAGAATAAGATAAAATATTTGAAAAACAATAAAGCTTCTTGAATATGAAACTGATTACACAAGCATCAGCAGAAAAATTGAGAGGTGGATTTTATACCCCTGAACCGATTGCGGAATTTGTTTTGCGATGGGGTATCAATGGAGGCAATGACTTTGATATTCTTGAGCCAAGTTGTGGGGACGGAGTATTTTTAGAACAAATAGCAAAGCATAAGTTCCAATACAATTCAATAACAGCTATTGAATTTGATGAGATCGAAGCAGCAAAAGCCGATAAAATTCAATTACTCAATAAAGAAGTCATTCATGCTGACTTTCACACCTATTGCAACAACACACACAAACAATTTGATTTAGTTGTAGGAAATCCACCTTATATTCGTTATCAGTTTTTTGACCGTTTTCAACAGGCCGAAGCTGGCGATATCTTTATTAAAGCAGGTTTGACCTATTCAAAACTCACTAATGCTTGGGTTTCATTCGTAATTGGTTCCTCCTTGTTGCTAAAAGATAAAGGCGGTAAAATTGGTTTTGTATTGCCAGCTGAAATTTTGCAGGTGTCTTTCGCAAAACAACTGAGAAATTTCATTGCACACTTTTACAACAAAATTAATATCATCTCCTTCGAAAAACTTGTCTTCCCGGATATTCAACAAGAAGTTGTTCTGTTGTTATGCGAAAAAAACGATACGAAAGATCATAACATTGAACATATAGAATTGCGTGATGCAGACGAACTGAAGACACTTGATGTTGCAAGATTGAAAAGTCCCAAAAAGAGAATTGACTTTAAAAGCAACAAATGGACATTTTATTTTTTAGAGCAAGAAGAAATTGACTTTTTGGAGAATATTGCGAAAGCGAGGAATATACCGACTATAGGAAAGTTTGCAAATGTTGAAGTTGGAATCACAACAGGTTCAAACGATTTTTTTACAGTGCCTTTGACAACCGTTGAGGAATACAATATGCAAGAGTATGCCAAGCCAATGGTTGGCAGAAGCGTACAGGTAAATAGTGTGATTTTTACACAGGAAGATTGGGAAAAAAACAAAAATTCACCTGCAAGGGCGCACTTGCTTACATTCCCAGACAGCAAAAATTTGAATAGAAAAAATGGAGCGGTTAAATACATTGCGCACGGTGAAAGTATAGGGATTCACAAAGGTTACAAAACAGGGATTCGTGGGGATTGGTTTGTAGTTCCATCTTTGAAGATATCAGACGCTTTATTTATTCGAAGAAACAATCTTTATCCAAGACTGATTATTAACGAAGCTAAAGCCTATACAACAGACACAATGCACCGTGTCTTTTTGAAATCTGGAACCGATATCCAGGTATTTACAGCGAGTTATTACAATTCGCTTTCACTTGCTTTTACAGAGATTTGCGGTAGAAGTCATGGAGGAGGAGTATTAGAATTAATGCCCAATGAGGCTGAAAGAGTCTTACTTCCCTATCACAAAGACAATGCTGTCTTACTTCCACAAATTGACAACCTTATTCGCAGTAAAACGAATATTGAAGAAATTTTAAAAATTACCGACCAAATTATTTTAAAGGAGCATTACGGATTAACCCAGAATGAAATCAACTTTGCCCAAAGTATTTGGAAGAAGCTATCGTTTAGACGATTAAATAGAGGGAAGTAATGCCAAAGTATTTTTTCCTCTTTAATTTTGCAGGTTTTTTTATGCAATAGCATTCGAAAGGAACGAGCCTTCCAGTACTTGACCAATAGCCCCAATTACTACGCTGTCAGCAAAAATACCGTCATGCTGCGGGGACCGTGGGCACCTATAACCAGGGACTGTTCGATATCGGCTGTCTTGGAGGGTCCGGCGATAAACACACCGTATCCCGACTCGTCTATCTTGATTTTTTCATAGACCGCGTGCATGTCCCGCAGGAGGTGACGGCTTTCGATCACTACAGCTAGGTGCTGCGCAATAAATGGCAATGCCCTGTGTGACAGGTTTTCCTCCGGCATCCATATGGCAGCATTTTCTGCCGCAGCCCATGTCCCTTTCAAGATAGCCAGTTCCACTGCTTCCAAGTCATGGGGATCCTGAACGGTGGTGATATCCAGACTCCCGTGTAGCTCGGGTACTAAGGATACTACCTGCAAGTTTTTATCGAAATGTACCTGAAGATAGCTGGGGATTTCTTCGATACGTTTGATAAGGATGGTCTTTCCACCGTTTAGCATGCTGGCCTGCTGAAATTGCGCTATCAACCGATCTATCTCTTCCGTGTGATACGAAAGGAGTGCCGGCAGGACGGTAGCTTTGGGCTTGTTTTTTTTTATAGCCGCCAGTATTTGTTCCTTACTGCTCATTATTTTCTGTTTTTGTTATACCATTCCTTGAAACTTTCCTTGGGCACTTCCGGCAGGTTCCTCTGTTTACCCCAGGCATTGATCTTGGCATACACCAAGCTGTCGGGGGTAAATTTGAGGGCGATTCGGGCGGATTTACCCATGAAATTGTACCATGCGGGGCTACCCAGGATTTTTCCGGCAAGCTTCATGGACCACTTTTTGGCGGGTTGGGCATCTCCTTCTTTGGTGATCACCTGTCGCCATTTGTAAAGCTGCTCGTGGATGTTGATCTTCACGGGGCACACGTCCGTGCATGAACCGCACAGGGTGGAAGCAAAGGGAAGTGTACTGTGTTTTTTCAAGTCCATCCCCGGCGATAGAATTGATCCAATGGGTCCGGGTACAGTGGATCCATAGCTAAAACCACTGCTTCTTCGGTAGATCGGGCAGGTATTCATGCAGGCACCGCAACGGATACATTTGAGGGAGTTGCGGAAATCCTCCCGACCCAGCTGCTCTGTCCTGCCGTTGTCGACGAGAATCAGGTATAATTTTTTGCCCGAAGAAGGGCGGTGAAAATGGGAAGTATAGTTGGTGATGCTTTGTCCGGTTGCACTTCTGGCTAGAAGGCGCAGAAACACGCCCAGGTCAGCAGCTCTCGGGATCAGTTTCTCAATGCCCATGCAGGCAATGTGAACATCCGCCAAATGGGTTCCCATATCGGCATTTCCCTCGTTTGTACAGACCACGAACCCACCCGTTTCGGCAATCCCGAAATTTACCCCGGTAATGGCGGCATTGGCTTTAATGAATTTTTCCCGAAGATGTATGCGCGCAGCCTCGGTCAAATATTGGGGATCATCTGCTCCGGCGTCTGTGCCCAGGTGCTTGTGAAAGATATCTCCAATCTCCTTCTTTTTCAAGTGAATAGCAGGCATCACGATATGACTGGGGACTTGGTCGTTAAACTGGATGATCCGTTCCCCCAGGTCGGTATCCACTACATCGTATCCCTTGTCCTCCAAAAAGTGGTTGAGCCCACACTCTTCGGTGAGGATGGATTTGCTTTTGACCAGGTTTTTTACATCGTTTTCCTGGAGAATGCGGTAAACGTGGTCGTTGTGTTCTTGGGCGTCTTTGGCCCATAAGACTTCCACGCCATTGGCAACGGCATTTTTCTCAAACTGAACCAACAGTTCATCCAAGTTGGACAGTACATAATCTTTGATCTGAGAGGCATTTTCGCGCAACTCTTCCCATTCGGGAAGCTTCTGGGCAGCCGTGTCTCTTTTGGTACGGACATGCCACAAGGTATCGTCGTGCCAGTGGGTTCTTGCTTCGTCCTTTAAAAACTCCTCGGCCGCTGCCGCATGTGTTTTGTTCTCCACCATGAATAGTTGATTTTTTTTGGGTTGAACGATTAGGAATGTATTGAATTGCCGTTGAGGATCTCCGCGATGTGCATGATCTTCACGGGGCTTTTTTCTCTTTTGAGTAACCCTTCCAGGTGCATAAGGCAGGACATGTCTGCTGCTGTGATTACCTCCACGCCCTTACTCAGGTGGTCTGCCAGTCTGTCTTTCCCCATTTGTACGGAGATAGCCTCCTCAAAAACGGCGAAGGTACCCCCAAAGCCACAGCATTCGTCTTTTCGGTCTAACGTTACAAGTTCCAGGTCATTGATCTTTTCCAGCAAGCTGACAGGTTTGTTGAAATCCACTCCTACGATTTCGGAAGGCTTTGCCAGGTGAAGCCCACGAAGTCCGTGGCAGCTGGAATGAAACCCCACCCGGTGGGGAAAGCTGGCATATATCTCCTCGACCTTCAGGACATCGGTGAGAAACTCGCAAAGTTCATATATTTTAGGTCCTGTCCCGTCATGGGAGAGCAGGTGTTCTTTGACATGCAAGGTGCAGCTGCCTGAAGGAGCCACGATGTATTCAAAGTCTCCAAAGTTCTTCAGGAAAAGTTCACCGGAATCCTTTCCAAATTGTTGGTATCCAGAATTGGCCATGGGCTGACCACAGCAGGTCTGGTCCATGGGGTAGGTCACGTCTACGCCATACTTCTCCAGCAACTCCAGTGAAGCGATGGCCGCGGAGGGATAAAACTGGTCTACATAGCAGGGGATAAATAATCCTACGTTCATGAGTGTTGGGTTATATGGTTTAAACCATGACAATGAAGTAAAGTTTGCCATAGATCCATAAAGATACTTATTGCGGGATAACAGGCCATCAAAAGATTCTTTTTCTTCCAGAAATGAAGAACTTTTTGATTTCGGATCGTTGCTCCCAGAAAGCGAAGTTCAAATTTAGGCTTCCCAACCGGAATACTGTCCTGTACTATGCTGATGATTTAATTGATATTGGTGAAAATCGGAACGTATCGGAGATCCTGCGAAGTAATTACGTATCGGGATATGGGCTACTGCTGAAACAGTTATTTTATTTTTTTCGGAATTCATTAGCTGCCAAACCCCGAACGGGGTTTAACCTCTCCATATTCAGGGGTGTAGCGATAGCAAAAGCCCTGAATATGGAAGACGGATTGATTGGGAGTTTTGGCCGCCGTGATGGTTGTACTGCATTCACATTGCCACCAAATCCAAATTACGGTAATCTTTGCTTTATTTTGTTGGGCGGATTTATTTGGTGATACCGCAAATTTGGGCTGAGTTAGATATGGAAGTGTTTGATGGAAATCGAAGCGAAGCATAGATCCCCTAGCGCACATCGGTTACAGGATATGACATAAATATGGCTCACGTACGGAATAGGAGTGGCGATTTATTGCTCAACTGCAGTTTATTTGCACCTACCATCATTATCAGATAGGATAAGAGAATTAATTTCGATTACCTTATTTTTACTTTGTTCATGGAAATCCTTCAGGTAATAGTGCACAGGCCGCCCAACGTCGGCACCATCAAGATCGGGATCGGGACCTTTGCTACAAGTCGGAGCCACTCCATGGCCTAGATCCAGGGGTATCCCGGGGATAAAAATGAACAGCAAAAAATAAAGGCGGAAATTTCTTTTAGGTCCAAAAAAATGGAATGTAAAAGTTAAAGTCTTTAAAAAAATAAATGATATATTGCTTCGCTACACCATCCAACACAGCTGATTTTCATGAATGAACAACCCCTCAAACCCAACCGAATCCTTTCTATAGATGCATTAAGGGGATTTGATATGTTGCTAATTATTTTTGCAGACCGCTTCTTTGCCCAACTTCATGCCGGGGCACAGACGCCTTTTACCGCATTCCTGGCCACCCAGTTTGATCACCCCGAATGGTTTGGATCTACTTTTTATGACATTATTATGCCGCTGTTCCTATTTGTGGTGGGGGCCGTCATTCCTTTTTCTTTGTCTAAAAGAATGCAGGCAAATACAGCAAGCTCCCAGATTTACGAAAAACTCTTCAAGCGGGTGTTCCTGCTGTTTTTCCTGGGATGGATTGTTCAAGGCAATTTACTGGCCTTGGATATCGAAACTTTTAAGGTTTTCAGCAATACCCTTCAGGCGATTGCGGTGGGCTATTTCTTTTCCTGCCTCGCCTATATTTACCTTGGCAAAAATGGGCGCTATCTGGTTTTTGTGGCCTGCCTGGGCATTTATGCATTGGTGCTTACGGTACCCAACGTTCCCGGAGTGGGAAGGAGTGTCATTCTCCCCGATCAAAATTATGCCTTGTATTTCGATCGCCTGGTTTTGGGGAGATTTGATGATGGCTTGCAATACACTTGGCTACTAAGCAGTTTGGGGTTTATTGCTACTAACCTGTCTGGTCTCTTTGCAGGGGAGTTGATCAAATCGAATCTTCCCCGACACAAAGTAGCACTTTACCTGTTGGTTGCCGGCATTGTCGGCCTGGCATTGGGCATGGTTTGGGGGATCTGGCATCCGATTGTCAAAAAGATTTGGACCAGTTCATTTGTCCTGGCTTCATCAGGGGTGTGTTTTATATTGCTTGCCATCTTTTACTGGATCGTTGATGTAAAAGGTAGGGTGAAATGGGCTTTTGTTTTTAAAGTGATAGGGATGAATGCCATCACGGCATACGTACTTTCCCATGTCATAAGCTTTCCGGAGATAGCGGATTTTCTGTTGTTTGGCCTGGAACAGTATACCGGGGCATACTATGGGATGCTCACTACGCTTGGCGGTTTTGGTCTGCTTTACCTGATACTTTGGTACATGTATAAAAACAATACGTATATTAAAATTTGATAATAACCCTTCATACCCATGCTTCCCTAATAAATCTATTTCCGTTGTTTTGGTTGCAGGGATCCTTTTGTGGGTTTCCTGTTGGACGGATCGGCCAACAGATGAACCGGGCATGTGCAATGACGATCTGCTCCATAAACTTGCCTACAATCACCCCGGGCTACTTGTTGATTTGGATGCAGGTTTAAAAGCCCTCCCTATGCCCATGGACTTTAATGGAGATGGAGACCTTGACTTGCTTATTTCAGAATCGGCGAGCTATACGGAATCGGGAATATTCTATTTTGAAAATATCCCACTGAACCATTAAAGCAATCCAGCGGATGGGTCAATCTCCCGAAGAGTGCCAATCGTTGACCTGAAATATTCCCCGGACTACAATTTTTGAGGGAACGAAGCATCGCCGGATGCCTATAATAACGGTAGACCATATAAAGGATTGATCCGATTTGGGATAAGGCAATGTGATCCTTTGGGATTGTCTATCACAAACAATTAGGCTTGAAGCAGCGAACCTGAACCGTCAACCTCCATGTTTTCTTAAAGCGTGTTGTCTCCAAGCCTTCCGAGGAATTCTGCTAGCAATGATTCTTTCCTTCTCCAAGGGAGGCCAATCTGCGGATACTTCAATCAAGCTGTCTATATACTAAAAAATCGTTGACGTTTGTACGCTAGGGTCCGGTTCCCATTTCAGCTTTTTCCTTGATTTCCACCAACTCTTTATCAGAAACGGGGAATCCTACGGGAGTCTTTTGGATACTTTTGTTTTCAGGTTTTGCCTCCCTTGTAAAAAATAAAAAAGGAAGAAAAAATACAAATCCGATTGATATCACTTTCATGGTTAATTGAGTCTTAAAATTTTTGAGTCAATTACGCTAAAATATGCGGTTTTGAAACGTGTTGAGTAAAAGAAAGTATCGTTATTAAACTTGGTTTCGGTCTAAAGAACAATTGATCTAAGGAATAACGGTCCGGAAATAGAAGTTTAAGTAGGTGAGTAGTAAGTATGGGCTTCCTTGTCAATCAGTCTCATTGTTACCTTTAAATTTTACGTTTTTACTTTATTTGGCCAGACAGCTGTGCAGGAATGGTTGAACTGATACTGGCTTTCCGTTAAGCTGATAGGTTAGTTCAATCGAGATGTTGTGCCTATTTTAAGAACCTTAGATTTCTCCGTTTTGTTGGTTTTAAAACTACCATTTAGTTTCAAAATCAAGCCAAAGCCAAACAGTTTATCTCATGTTTATTCCCAATAGCTTTATTTATTCCATTTATTTTACCATTTCCTGAATAACTGAGCCTGCTTTTTCATCCGGGTATTCCAAGGCCAGAAATTTGTAAATTGTCCGCGCAATCATCGCAGGATGCCACAGACCTTCCTTTTTCATTTCGCCTGTAGCAGGGGTGTCTGGTCCTATAGCTGCTATCCATACTTCTTTGGATTCAGGAATGGATGACCCATGCCCGGTCCAACTGGTTTTACTTGTTCCCCGGCCATGATCCGTAGTGATGATCATGGTGGTTTTATCTCTGTACTGAGGCGTTTTTTGAATATAATCCCAAAGCTCCTTCAGGTAGGCATCGAACTGATGGATAGCATGCAGGTAGCTGTCGTATTCATTGTCGTGTGCCCAATCATCGGGTTCACCATAACCTATAAAGACTATTTTTGGGTCAAGTTTATTTATTCCCTCCAAGGCATAGTTGTGGGTAAACGCATCAAGTCTTACTCCAGCCCAAGGCCCTCTAATTTCTTTTTGCAGCCGGTTGATCATAATCTCTTTGTCCGTCAGGTTAGTTCCCTCGGCCTGGTCAAAACCGGCATTGACGGGAACATTACTACGTGATTCATTGATGATGTAAGGAAAAACATCCCAGCTTCCATAGGCCAGAACCTTGTCTTTGTAATTTGGAAGTTGGTTGAGGTATTCGAGCACCGTTATATTTTGATTGTTAATCTTTGAATTTGAATTGATTCGCCCGTCATCCGCAAATCCACTCAATATTTCATTGTAGCCGGGATAGGAAAAATACATGGTGTTGCTGTTATCAGCCAGATTTCCGTAAGCTCTATTTCCATAAAGTTGCCCTTTGGTCTTCACCGTGCTCCATAAAAAAGGCATTAGCATTTCTCTCCTCTTTTGGGGATCATTGTCCCAATAGTCATTTAGAAGCTCATCTGTGTTTTCTACCATGCCGGTATCATCAATAAAAAGAGAATCAGCCCCTTTAAATATTTCTTGCCAGCGAATTCCATCTACTGTAATCAAGAAAATATTCTCTGTTTGGGTAGATTTTTGAGCGAATAGTGGGTTAATTTGAAGGATTATACCAAAAACTATAAATAAAGCTATTTTTTTCATTTTATTACATATTAAGGGAAGTGGTGATTTCACAGCGATTTCAAATAATTTTTTCCGAATAATTTATCAGCAGCACACTAGATGTTGGTCCAACTTTTTAGAAATAAAATCGTTTCGGTTATTCTGTTTTATTGACAAAGAAATACCGAATCCGACAAGCTTTAGGCTGATCCGCCTCATTGGTGATATCAGGCACCTGGATTTCAAGGAGGTGAGGCGCTGATTCCAATTTACTTCCCAAGGTATAGAACCAGGGGAGATGGAGCTGATCACTCCATTTGGTAAGTAAATCCAACTTTTGCCATTCACCCCTGTCTATTCTAAATCGTATCTGGGCTGCATCATGTCCCGCCGCAACTGCAATTCCTACCGTATTTCCAGTGAATTTAAATTTAATGGACTTTGATCCCTTTCTGCCAATTAGCATGGGTTCATTTACAAAGTCAGCTCTTGTCCCCGTTTTGTCATTTGGAGTCCATTTGGGATCAATATGCCAGCCTTTTGCAAGTTTTGCGGCACTAACAGCTATCAAGATACCCCTATCGTAGGAATAGGTATCCATTTTTTCAGGTTGAGGATAGTTGCTTAATGTGAATTCATTTTTCAGGTTCTCATCAAAGCTATTTTTTAGAAAAGTTATTATTGAATTCGCATATATTCCCTGGCCAAAAGGAGAAGGGTGGAGGTCTTTGAAATCTTCCTCCCAGGAGAATTCTCCCGCACTAATTCGGTCTGTTATTTCCTTTGCCAGATTTATGGTAGGAATACCGTAATGGTCGGCTACGGACTGGTGATTTTTTATCACATCTGGCACAATACCGGTGTTGTATGAGGCTATTTTTCCAGGGTCCACGAAATGCATGATAACGATATCCATTTCCGGATTTACGCTCTTTGCATGTCGGATGATGCCCTCCATGGCCAATAGCTGCTCTGAGGAAGACCT
>JBBQXZ010000092.1:0-16631 GCA_038209145.1 Cytophagales bacterium
TTTCACAGGCGTTTTCAGAGAAAAAATTAACCTGGGCGAAGAGGTCTTACTGGAAGGTTACGGTACTAGATGGCAAAGACTGGAGGAAAAAATATTTCTTTGAAGGTTGTGAATTAAACTTTGGTTGAATACGAAGATCAAAGGATATTTTTCAATTTTTCAAATGTCAAAGGTTTCTCAATAAATCCACTGACATAGGGGAAATCCTTTGATTTTTGCCTATCCTGGAAGTCTATAGAGCTGGAGAGCATAATAATGGTATCTTCCCTAGAGGATTCAAAGTGAGCATATTCTTTTAAGAAATCCCAGCCGTTCATTACAGGCATATTTATGTCAACAAGAATAAGCACTTTATTGATATGGCCCAAGCTTTGGATGTATTTGAGTGCTTCTTCTGCTTCCAAAAATTCTTTGATGCCAGGTGATAAGACAAACCTTTTAATCAACCGCTTGTTTATAAGGTTATTAATGGGATCGTCATCAATTAAAACAATTAAATCGAATGAATACATTGATTTTTAAAATAATAAAATAGCTGCCCTAAAATGAACTGTTTGAAGTTTACCACTATAATTCCAGTATTAAAACTTATCAAATAAATTTTACATTCAGGAAACTAACAATTCTCCGGTGCAAAAGTAAAAAAAATAGGGAGGTGTTAAAGCCTCCCTATCAAAAAATATTTTAATTTATTGTAATTACATCATTCCGCCCATGCCACCGCCATGCATTGGAGGTCCTGAAGGAGCATCTTCCTTCACATCTGCAATCACACATTCGGTAGTCAAAAGCAAAGCGGCAATAGAAGCGGCATTTTCCAAAGCCAATCTAGTCACCTTAGTTGGATCAACCACACCAGCTTTGAACAAATCCTCATATTGGTCAGTTCGGGCATTGTAGCCAAAGTGAACATCATTTGTTTCTTTGATTTTGTTGATGACAACAGAACCTTCTCCGCCGGAGTTGGCAACGATTGTTCGCAATGGAGATTCAACAGCCAGCCTGATGATATTGATGCCGGTATCCTCATCTTCATTTAAACCTTTCAAGTTATCCAACACCTTTGAAGCACGGATCAGGGCAACACCACCACCTACAACAACGCCTTCTTGTACAGCGGCTCTGGTAGCGTGCAGCGCATCATCTACCCTGTCTTTTTTCTCCTTCATTTCTATTTCAGTGGCAGCTCCTATATAAAGGATGGCTACACCGCCTGAAAGCTTGGCAAGTCTTTCTTGAAGTTTTTCCCGATCGTAATCAGACGTGGTCTTTTCTATCTGGGATTTGATTTCATTGATTCTTCCCTTGATGGCTGACTTTTCACCCGCACCGTTTACGATGGTCGTGACGTCTTTATCAATGTTGATTTTTTCAGCAGTGCCCAGATAATCGATCGTTACATTTTCTAATTTGTAACCTCTCTCTTCTGAAATGACAGTACCACCTGTAAGTGTGGCGATATCTTCGAGCATGGCTTTTCTTCTGTCTCCAAATCCGGGAGCTTTAACGGCGGCAACTTTCAAGGCACCTCTGATTTTGTTTACCACAAGGGTAGCCAAGGCTTCTCCATCCACATCTTCGGCAATGATCAAAAGTGGTCTTCCGGACTGAGCCACAGGCTCAAGGATCGGAAGTAACTCCTTCATGGAAGAGATTTTTTTGTCATAAATCAGGATGTATGGATTCTCAAGTTCGGCTTCCATCTTCTCCGTGTTGGTGGTAAAGTATGGCGACAGGTATCCCCTGTCAAACTGCATACCCTCTACCGTTCTTACCTCGGTCTCAGTTCCTTTGGCTTCTTCTACGGTTATAACACCGTCTTTACCAACTTTTTCCATAGCGTCAGCGATCATGTTACCGATCTCCTCGTCATTGTTGGAAGATATGGTACCTACCTGGGCGATTTCTTTGCGTGTGGAAATTGTTTTTGAAGATGCTTTTAGTTCGTTCACTATAGCACTAACTGCCTTATCAATGCCTCTTTTGAGATCCATTGGGTTGGCACCTGCTGCTACGTTTTTTATACCCACTGAGAAAATGGATTGTGCAAGTACAGTGGCAGTGGTAGTACCGTCTCCTGCGTCATCGGCAGTTTTGGAAGCTACTTCCTTCACAAGTTGGGCTCCCATATTTTCGATGGGGTTGTCCAGCTCAATTTCCTTGGCTACAGTGACTCCGTCTTTGGTGATGGTTGGCGCGCCGAACTTCTTGTCGATAATGACATTTCTGCCTTTAGGTCCCAATGTTACTTTAACTGCATCAGCAAGGGCGTCAACACCTTTTTTGAGCCTGTCTCTTGCGTCTGTTTTGAAAAATAATTCCTTAGCCATTTTCTAATTCTGTTTTAGTTTTTTAATTAATTGATAGATTAACGAATTCTATAGAATAGCGAATATGTCCGCTTCCCGCATGATTAGATAATCTGCACCGTCCACATTTAATTCAGTGCCGGAGTATTTACCGTATAAAACCGTATCGCCCACCTTCACTGTCATCGGCTCATCTTTCTTGCCATTTCCTACTGCTACGATGGTTCCTTTTTGTGGTTTCTCTTTGGCAGTGTCAGGAATGTAAAGACCTGAAGCAGTTTTTTCTTCGGCTGCAGCGGGTTCTACCAAAACCCGGTCTGCTAAAGGTTGAATGTTTACTTTAGACATGTTCTTAGTTATTTTTTTAAGTTAATTTCTTAGTACTATACCCCCCTTTGCACTTTCTGTGCCAACTACCATTTGGAGAATTACTATGACATAAAGTCGTGTCAGACGCTTGCAATTTGTCATTTATGTAAAAGTTTAACTTTTTGCTGTCATTTTTTCTTTTTGCTCTTGACCCATATGTCAGGATTTTGTACATTTTGGCAAAATCTACTAACATCCAAACAAACCATATGAGTACTTTATCTGAAAACTGGATTTCCGAAGGCTGGGTTGACTTTGAATACAAGAAATACATCCTTTTGGGATATCTGAAAAGTGTCAATGTGCAATTTAAAGAAGATAAACTCTATCCTCCACTGTCGGATTTAATCAGGCATTATGAACGGCTTCAACGGTTCAACGAAACCAAAAAGCAACTAAAGCTCTCCTTCCCAAAGAATGTGTCAGGCTTAGATCTGGAAAATCTTCGGGTTACTTATGAAAGCCGCTTGACAGAAGATGAAATGATGAAAGAACTGGCCGATATCGTGGCGTTTGCACTTCCAAAAATCAAAACACATATCGAAGAAGGAAAGAATATCTATGACCTTATTGAAAGCAACTTGCAAATTGAGCCAATTGGAATCACGCCCATCTATCAGCGGGAAGGCTATGCCATTTTGTCGTTTGACCATTCCAAAGACGTCTATGTCTATCGCTATAGTTTAAACTTATTTCAAAACAGTGCGGATACTTTTAGGGGAATTGCTTTGAGGTTCGTTCAAAAAATCAGACAATCCCTGGTGAATTCATTTCAGAAAATAAAAATGGATTTGGTCAGAAATTTCACCGACTTACCCAACCCATCCGCTTGGAGAATTCATTCATCCCAGGCGATTCCCTTGGATGAAAGTTTTGTTCCGATAAGCAAAAGGTTATTACTTAAAACAATAGAAGTCTAGCTGAATACTACAACTAGACCTCTTTGAGATTTTCAATTGGAGACAGGGAAGAATCAATCCTCCTTTTTCAACAGGGAAATTTCATTTGCACTTAATGCAGGTGTGGGCCTCCTGTCTAGGTAAACAGTTTTTTTCGCATTTTCCCTTGCTAAATCACGGTTTTTGATGATTTCATCTCCCGGTTTGGAAAAAAGGATTTTCCACCCTTCAGAAAAACTTTCTGCCTTTCTCAAGTCCCGGATGATATCGATAAATTCGTGGAAGTTCAGATAAATGGGATTATAAGAATCCACGTTTTTGGTGATCCCATAAGTCGGACGCTCTTTCTCTTCCATAAAGGTGCCAAACATCCTGTCCCATATGATAAACGTTGACCCGTAATTTTTGTCGAGGTAATGGGCATCACTCGCATGGTGAACCCTGTGGTGTGATGGAGTGGTGAAAAAATATTCAATAGGCGCCGGCAATTTGGTGATGTACTCTGTATGGATCCAAAACTGATACAATACCGCAACCTGATGGCAGATAAAGAAAACAAAAGGATCAAATCCCATCAACATGACTGGGATAAAGAAAATGATTTTTATGTGCTGCACCCATCCCAAGCGAAAGGAAACGGAGAAGTTGTATTTCTTGGAGTTGTGATGGGTAATATGGGTTGCCCACCAAAACCGCTGCTCGTGAGAAACCCTATGGGCCCAATACCTTGCCATATCCAAAGCAAAGAAGCAGAAAATAAACGACCACCATGTAACGGGGATTTTAAACGGACTGATGTTCCAAAAGAATATGGCTACGCCAAAAGTTGCGACTTTTATCAAAGCACTTATCCCCACGTTCACCAATCCAATCGTGGCGGCTGCCAGAAAGTCTTTGCCATCGTAGGAATCCCGTTTTTGATATAGGCTAATTCCCCATTCCGCAAAAACGAGAAGGAACATAATTGGTGCAGCCCAGATGATTATATTGGGCCAATTTTCAGCACCGAGATCTTGAAAGGTCAAATGATTGTCAAACATACGTTGTAAGGTTGAGTAAGTTTTGGTTTGTAAATAGCGTACAATTTACAAAAAACTTGAAGTGAGATCAACTTAATGGACTATATTTTTTTTGAATGACTAAAAATAAAAAAAGTCCGCTCTAAAGAGCAGACTTTCATAATACCTTTCAAAAATTATACTTTATTGTTCAGGTGTTTCCTCTAAAGGTAACTCCTCAGAAGGAACTGTTTCCTCATTCGGTGAAGGAAGCAGCGTGTTTTCTTCAAAAGAGGGGGTTAAAATTTGCTTTCTTGCATTTTCAATATTTGGGGATGTAAAACCGGAGGGACTACTCGACTTGTGAAATGCGGAGGATGCCAGCGAAAGGGCTAAAATACCAATCGCCAAAACCCATGTTGCCTTTTCCAGAATATTTCCAGTTTTGGTCACACCCATTATCTGAGAAGCACCCCCACCAAAAGCAGCTCCGACACCACCCTTGGAATTTTGTCCCAGAATGACCAAAATGAGCAATACAGCCAACACGATAATGATACTAATCAATACAATAAACATGATAGTTAAGAATTAATTGTTCTCTAATTGTTTTAAGCAAGCTGCAAAGTAAGCTTTTTTATCTGGAAATTTCAACTGTAATTTCCTGTAAATTTCTTTGGCTTCGGTTAATTTTTTTTGTTTTACCAAAATCTTCGCAAATGATTCCGATGTTAAATTCTCTTTAAGGCGGGTACTTTCTATCGACAGATCGGAAGTATCATCCAACACATCACCGTTTGGTTCCTTGTTGAATTTAACTGTTTTCCTGTTAAACTCGTCAATCAATTCATCTTGGATTTGTTTTTTCTCATCCAAAAGATTCTTCTTTTCCCGCAGCTTTATGGCAGCCAATATGGCGTCAGGTGCAAGTTCATGATTCAGGACACCACTTTCCCCGACTTGGGGCTGCGGCTCTTGAAAGGAAGGATCAGCAGGTTCGGAGGAGTGTTCTTGCCCGGTGGACTTCAGGCGGTTCAAGTTTTCTTCCAAGTCTTTCAACACATCCCTTCTTCCCTTTTTGACCGTTGACAGGGTTGGTACAGGTTCCTTACTTTTTTCGTCCGGTTTTTCTTCTATTTTTGAGAAAGTTTTCAGTTTACTTTCTTCTTCTTCGTTTACCATTAATTCAACTGTCGGGGCAAAGGTTACTTTAGCCACATTTTCGTCTTCTTCAAAATCCGATTGGTGTGCCTTCTTCCCGGATACTTCTTGGTCTGGTAGAAAAGAAAGAAAGGGAATTGGGTTTTCTATAAGAAATTTGAGTCTTTTTCGGTCGGGGGACTGGATGGCAGCATGAATCAATAATTCGTTGGGGCTATCTAGGGAGAGCTTGTTTTGGTATTTGGCAGCTAGAATTGTCGGCAACACGAAGTAAGGAAACTCATGGTGAAGTTGTACCAGTGATTGGTATTCCAATTCACCAAGATCATTTCCTTTGTTTATAATATGTAACAATTCACTTGCGGTCACCTTTCAATTCGTTTGTATGAAGTTAAATATAGGAGATAAATTTTAAAATTACCAATTCGCAACTGTGGAAGTGAAAATGTCCTGTATGATATTTTCAAAAATATCTTCTACCAATTCGGTTTCCACTTGAAGCAAGGAAGTATTGCGCGGGTCATAATCTCTGAAAAACGAGAAGGTTCTTTTCATGTTTTGTTCTTCATCAGCCATATGAATGAAATCTACCTCAACGGCAACGGTTATACGCATTTGACCTGCCCGATCCGGCTGGGTTGGACTTTGGCTGGAAACTGTCGCTTGCGGGGTTATGGTATATCGGGTAATGGAACCCAAGATCTGCAAATCCCCAGTGTTGCGGATAAGCTCCAGTTGGGTGTTCCTTTGAAAGTAATCTTTGAGGTTTTCCGTGAAAAGTTGACCCATGTTGGCTGGTCCGCCACCGGAATCGTTAAAAAAATTCTCTACAGAAAATGTCTTGGTAACGTTGTAATCCAAGGTAGTCCCCGTAAAGCTGTACTCTACCTTACAACTCCACAAAAGGAAAAAAGTCAACCCGAAAATTCCCAATTGTTTCTTATTCCTGAATGTCATATTGTTTTATTTTGCGGTAAAGCGTGCGTTCAGATATACCCAAGTCCATGGCGGCGTACTTCCGCTTGTTGTGGTGCTTCTTGAGTGCCCGGAGAATCAATTCCTTTTCCTTTTTCTCTATGGACAAGGAATTGTCATCCTCTTCATGCGTAATATCTTCAATGATTTGATTCTCGTATTCCTTGGATAGGGTGGTTCTTTCCTGCACTTCTTTTTCAGTTAAATTCTCAAGAATAAGCGGAAGATTGGAAGAAACCTTTTCTTCTTGGTCGTAATTTGCCGAAGTTTCCATATCCTCAAAAAGGTTTTGGTGCTTTTTCATGATGGAACTGTTCAGACCTCCGGATTGATAGGTTTCCAAAACCAGCTTTTTGAGTTCTGTCATGTCCTTTTTCATGTCAAAAAGGACTTTATATAGAATTTCCCGCTCACTGAAATCAGCCTTCCCTTCTGTACTTCCTCTACCTCCTGAATAAGATACAGGTAAGTTAGATCCCTCTTTGGGCAAGTACCTGGCGAGGGTTTCTACGGAAACGTCCCTTTCGTTTTCCAATAACGAAATTTGCTCGGCTAAATTTTTCAGCTGTCTTATATTTCCGGGAAAAGGAAACTTAACCAACAATGATTTTGCATCCTCCGAAAGCATAATCGGTTTCACGTGGTACTTATCCGAGAAATCCGTGGTGAATTTGCGAAACAACAACACAATATCGTCTCCACGCTGCCTCAGGGGGGGCACAAAGATGGGCACAGTGTTGAGCCTGTAATATAGATCTTCCCGAAATTTGCCTTTTTCCACGGCTTTCAACAAATTGATATTTGTGGCTGCGATTACGCGAACATCAGTTTTCAGTACTTTAGAAGAACCCACTTTGATGAATTCCCCATTCTCCAGAACCCTCAATAAACGTGCTTGCGTCCCCAAAGGCATTTCCCCAATTTCATCCAAGAAAATAGAGCCTCCGTCAGTCACCTCGAAATATCCCTTGCGGGCTTCATAGGCACCCGTGAAGGAGCCCTTTTCATGTCCGAAAAGCTCTGAATCGATGGTGCCCTCGGGAATCGCCCCGCAGTTGATGGCTATAAATTTACCATGCTTTCGGGTACTGAGTGTATGAATTATTTTGGAAAAAGATTCTTTGCCACTGCCGCTTTCTCCCGTAATCAATACGGTCATTTCGGTCGGGGAAGCCTGCATGGCTACCTGGATGGCATGGTTTAGCAAAGGACTGTTGCCGATAATTCCAAATCGCTGCTTAACACTGAGTATTTCAGCATCACTGATCATATACATAGGTCTTCAAAAAAAAGGATTTAGTCCAGCAACTCACCAAAGAGAGTGGCGGAAGAACAGTCCGTGATTTTCACATTTACATAATCTCCAGCTTTAAGATCCCCTTTGGATACGATCACCACCTTGTTTGCGGAATTTCTCCCTTTTACCTGTGCCTCAGATCGCTTGGATGTTCCTTCTATGAGGATTTCCTGTACCTTGCCAATGTCCTGCCGGTTTCTTTTCAGTGAAAGCTGATGTTGCTTTTCGATGATTTCCTGAAGTCTCCTTTTCTTTACATCCAAAGGAATGTCATCCGGGTACTTTTTGGCCGCAAGGGTCCCCGGTCTTTCGGAATAGTAAAACATGTAAGAAAAATCGTAACTGACTTGGTCCATCAAACTGAGGGTGTCCCGGTGTTCCTCTTCCGTTTCGGTACAAAACCCAGTGATCATATCGGAAGAAATCCCACAGGATTCACCCAATATCTCCCTGATTTTTTGAATTCTCTCCAAATACCAATCCCTGTCATAGGTTCGGTTCATCATTTCAAGCACCCTGCTGTTGCCACTTTGGACAGGCAAGTGTATGTATTTGCAAATGTTGGGATACCTTTTGATGGTATAAAGTACCTCATCGGTAATATCCTTGGGATGGGAAGTGGAGAATCGCACCCGTAAATGCGGACTTACCAAAGCCACCATTTCCAGCAGGTCCGCAAAAGTTGTAATTTTATTCACATCTTCCGCTTTCTTGTTCAATCTTGCTTTGTTGTTTTCTTCCGGAGACCATTTGTAGCTGTCTACATTCTGTCCCAGCAATATGACCTCTTTATAACCTTTCTCCACAAGGGTATGGGCTTCTGCAATGATGGAATGGGGATCCCGGCTTCTTTCCCTCCCTCGGGTAAAAGGCACTACGCAAAAGGAACACATGTTGTCACACCCCCTCATGATGGATATATAGGCCGATATACCGTTCGAATTGAGGCGAACCGGAGCAATGTCCGCATAGGTTTCCTCCCTGGATAGAAACGTGTTGATTCCTTTCGTACCGTCCTCTGCCTGTCGTACCAAATTGGGAAGGTCACGGTAGGCATCTGGGCCCACCACCACATCCACCAACTGTTCCTCTTCCAGTAATTTTTCTTTGAGCCTTTCGGCCATACATCCCAAGACCCCTATCGTCAATTCTGGCTTTGATGCTTTTAGCTGATTAAACTGTCGAAGCCTTTTACGGACGGTTTGCTCAGCTTTATCACGGATAGAACAGGTGTTTAAAAAAATAACATCCGCATCTTCAAAAGAGGAAGTCGTGTCAAACCCGCCTTCCTTCATGATAGCGGCCACGATTTCACTGTCCGAAAAATTCATTTGACAGCCATAACTCTCTATATACAACTTCTTGGAATTACCAGAGTAGACATCTTGAGTTACTTTATATTCACAGGATTGTGTTTCCTCTACAGGGATAATAGCTATATCTTTAATTAAATTCTCCATGAGTTCAACTTCTTTCGAGGGGCAAATTTAACAAAATACCGACAATTTGACAGTATTCGGATGCTTTTAAAATGGAAAATTCAGTGAAAGCCCATCTGATCCAAATGGTGTGAATTCCCCGTTGAAATCCATGAAAAAGTTCATCGTAAAGGAAACACGTCTCCTTTGATAAGACTTAAAATATGAGAAAATACAATTTTTGATTATATGCTGCATAGACGGGGAAATTGATTCCCGTCTTGTGGAAGGCAACACAGCTTTAAAAGCAACTGTATGTGCATTTTTTTATTCACTAAACCATTTTGTTGCTGGTACTGTTTTTGATAATGTTTTCAAATAAAAAGACACCCACACTTTAATAAACTTATTTGGTTTTATATGACTTCATGAATCGTGAAGATGATTTTTGCAGGCTGGGTCATGGATCTCATTGTTAATGTGTGAAAGATAGAGGTGGAACTGAAGTCTTGAAAATATGGGGAGTCAACACGATATATAACAAATTAATTTCTGGATTTTATTTTGGCCAATCGTTATAAATTTATTACCAAACTAGC
The DNA here is from genome assembly GCA_038209145.1 of Cytophagales bacterium. GTDB lineage: Bacteria > Bacteroidota > Bacteroidia > Cytophagales > Cyclobacteriaceae > Lunatibacter. The sequence goes on from JBBQXZ010000092.1 coordinate 10,026, forward strand.
AAAAGTTATCGGTTGGATCCTTTTTTCCCTGCTGATACTGATAGTTGCCCTGATTCTCTTTATCAGAAGCCCTTGGGGTCAGGATATTGTTGTGCAAAAGGCTACAAGCTACCTCGCTGATCGAATTAAAACAGAAGTATCAATCGACCGGTTGTTTATTACTTTTTCGGGAAATGTTTTCCTGGAAGGGCTCTATCTGGAAGATATGGCAGGAGACACCTTGGTTTATTCAGGGGAGTTGGAAACAGGGGTAAGTTTTTTACCACTGATTCGCAGCGGCGAAATCCACGTTTCCAAATTGGATTGGTCGGGTTTGAGGGCAAACATCGAACGAGACACTGCCGGGAATTTCAACTTTGATTTTATACTTGATGCCTTTGGAACAGGAGAATCGGTAAATAAGAATACCACAAATTCACCGGATGTTGAGGTTACAGCGCGGGATTCTACCTCATTTCCAGCGATAAACTTAGGCTCCATATTTATTTCAAACGCCCAACTCAATTATGTGGATGAATTTGTTGGCTTGGAGGCAAGCATCCTTCTGGGTGAACTTGGACTTTCTGTCGAAAGGCTAGATCTCAATAAAATGGATTTTTATATTTCAGAAATTGATTTCAAAAATACGGACCTTTCTTATATACAACAAAAACCATTTGAATCTGTAGAACCTGATGAACCTTCGGACATGCCGGATCCCGTATTGATTTTGGATAGGCTTTCCATGGAAGGAATTACACTTTTTTATCAGTCTGTACCTGATGAAATGACGGCTTCTATTCAGGTAGGGGAGCTATTGCTATCCCTGCCGGAAGCCAATTTGATGGAAAAAAGGATAATGATTGATCAATTTCAGCTACATCGGTCAAGCATTGACATAGCTATGCTAAAACCGTCCTCCACGGAGGAACCTGCACCGGTGGCTGAACCAAACGCCGGCTTTGAGTGGCCTGAATGGGAAGTAGAGTTGGGAGCGATCAATCTTTCGGGAAATAAGCTGGCGTTTCGTACCTCAGAAGATTTGCCAGTGAAGGGCTACTTTAACCCTTCATCTCTATCCGTCAGTGAATTTACATTCAAAGCCAATGGCGTGGCGATGAACGAAGAGAGAGCCGTCCTGGATTTAGAGGCATTTTCCTTCAAAGAGTATTCAGGCTTTGATCTGAAAAGGGGGACATTCAAAGCCTCCGTTGGCCAAAATGAATTAGCTCTTCAAGACCTTTGGCTGCAAACAAGCAATAGCAAGCTGCTTGCGAATTTGGAAATGCGCTATCAGGACTTTGGGAATTTGATGGAAGATTATGAACAAGCAACTATTGATTTGAATATTTCTGAGGTTGTTGTTGGGTTGCAAGATGCGTTTTTGTTTGAACCTTCTCTCAGAAACGACCCAACTATTACGGCAGTTGCGAGAAAATCCCTTGTTGGTAATTTCACCTTGTCCGGTTCCACGAGTGACCTCAATATCGCTAAGGCGCAGTTGGCTTGGGGTAAGAACACGCATTTTGCGCTAAAGGGAAAAGTGAAAAATGCCTTGGATATTGATAGACTTTGGGTAGATATTGATCCACTTACCTTTGAGACCCACTTGTCTGACTTAGAGGTATTTTTGCCCCAAGTTGATTCAAGTTTGAACTTGCCAGAGACTGTTCAATTGCGTGCGGATCTTCAAGGGGGATTGCAAAATATGCAAGCCAATGCGAGTCTCTCAGCCCCGGAAGGGGAAATTCAGTTGAACGCCACCTATGCTTATGATGAAGTTCACAGGCTTGAAAGTGTCATCCAAATTGAAGAACTGGATTTAGGCAGCCTCCTCGCCAATCCAAATTTGGGAGTGCTGTCCTACCACGCAGAAATATCGGGACAAGGGACAGCAATGGACGATCTGGTGTTGGACCTTAAGTCAGATTTTGATCAGCTGGACCTTTATGGGTACGATTATGATGGACTTAAACTTGATGCGGGAATAGATGCAGGTGTCGGAAACGTCACCTTGTCATTCAACGATGAAAACTTGGATATAGCCTTAATTGGTCATGTGGAACTTGACAGTGTATTTTCCAAGGTAGATTTGGAGATAGATCTTCGGGGTGCGGATTTGAAGGCGTTAAATCTTTCCCGACAAGATTTGAGGGCAAGAATCGACTACAAGATAAATTGGGAAGGAAATATGGAAAGTTTTGAATTGACTACGGTATTGGAAGAGGGTAGCTTAGTTCTGGATGACCGACAGCTTGTGATCAATGGATTCGATATTTCGGCTTCAGTAGGTCAAAAGTTAACCGTTGCAACTCTTGAGAGCTCTATATTGAACTTGGAATTGGAATCAAATGCGGCTCTAGATCAAACCATCCAAGCCTTATCCACTTATTTTGGGAGGGTGCTTGGAGACAGTTTGTTGGCAAACTCGGCAGATACCTCAGTAGTCCTAAAATTAAACGTTGACATTCCCCGTTCCCAGGTATTGGATCAATTAATTCTTCCCGAGTTGGAAAATTGGGAAACTTTAAATATTTCAGTGGATTTTGATGAAGCATCGGATATTTTTGATGCCAGGTTAGATTTGCCAAACATGATTTATGCGGGCATTGAACTAGACAGTCTTAGTATTCAGGCAAATGGGGAAGGGGCCAATTTTGAGTTTCAAGCTGGAATATTATCCTTGGAATCAGGCCCGCTTTCCATGGGTAGAACCTATTTTGATGGGGAGTTAAGAGACCGAAAATTTAATTTGGATTTTTTGTCCTATGATGAAGAAGAAACTTTGGTGCATGTTAAGTGGGAGATCAGTCAACAAAGAGATACCCTTCAACTTCACATTGACCCCGAAACCTTAATCCTTAATAAAAAGGTATGGGACATTTCTCCTGACAATGTCATTCGATATGCCAGAAGTTGGATAGATTTCAAGGAATTTGAACTAATCCGAAACGATCAGAAAATGCTGGTCAGCAATAAATTGGATACTATCAATAAAGATCATATAGGAATTGTTTTTCAGGATTTCAGATTGGGTACCTTCACCAGCTTACTTAATCCGGATACCCTAATAGCGGATGGATTTATGGATGGCAGGTTTGTGTTGGAAAATCCTTTTGGGGCTACTGGTATATTAGCCGATTTGACAATAAAGGAATTGTCGGTATTTGAGGTTCCTTTGGGGAATTTCAGCTTGGATGCGAAATCAGTTGGGAATGCAGCATATGATTTCTTGCTTGCTTTGAAGGATGGGGGAATTGACTTTGATCTTGAAGGTGATTACACGGCCTCAGAAGCTGGTGCTGAATTAAACCTCGATTTTGACTTGAATGAATTGAAGGTAGAGGTCATTCAGGGTCTACTTCCAGAACAAATCAGGGATGGTGAAGGTACCATTACGGGAAGTGCAAGGGTTTCAGGCACGACCGTAGACCCTATTTATGAAGGGGAGTTTTCATTTAACGATGTTGCGGTTACCATCAATGCCCTCAATTCCAAATATGCCGTGGCTGACGAAACTATCCAACTAAATAATGAAGGAGTATATTTGGATGATTTTACAGTGAATGATCAGGATGGGAATACATTTGTTCTTAGTGGATCTATGGGGACAGAAGATTTGACCAACCCATCCTTTGACCTTCGGCTTGTGGCAGATAATTTTAGGGTGCTAAATTCTACGAGAGAAGACAATGAGTTGTTTTTTGGCACCGGGATATTGGATGCAAACATGGATATTCAGGGTGATCTAACTCTTCCCAAGGTTGATGCCAGACTCAGCGTTAAAAGCGGTACCGAATTAACCTTTATAATTCCCGAGACGCAATTGGACATTGTTGAGCGGGATGGAGTGGTCTTGTTTGTAAATCGCCAAGATCCCGATGATATCTTTACCCGAAGGGAAGAAACAATAGGAAATACAGGGATAACTGGGTTTCAAGTGGCAGCTGTATTAGAAGTAGATCCAGACGCCTCATTTAAAATAGTTATTGATGAGCGATCAGGAGATAATCTATTAGTTTCGGGAGAAGCGAACCTTACGCTTAATTTTGACCCGAATGGTAGAGTTACCCTGACAGGATCCTATGAATTGACAGGTGGTCATTATGAGATGAGTTTATACAATCTGGTCAGTAGAAGGTTTGAAATCCAGGAGGGGAGTACCATTACCTGGTCGGGAGATCCGCTGAATGCTAGCTTAGACATGACCGCCTTATACCGGGTACGGACTTCGGCAGCTGAATTGATGGCCGCTCAGACATCGGGTATGGGAGGTGAGGCCAACGCCCAATATAACCAGGAATTCCCATTTTTGGTATATTTGAACATTGATGGGAACCTGACTCGTTTAGAACCTTCTTTCCGATTAGACATGCCTGAGGAACAGAGAGGTGCGGCAGGAGGAAATATATATGGGCAGGTTCAGCTTATAAATAGTCAAGACGGAGAACTAAACCGTCAGGTATTTTCCCTAATGGTATTAAATCGCTTTTTTCCGGATAGGGGGGGAGATGGTTCTGGAGGGGGAACAGCTGGACTGGCCCGATCCAGTGTAAGCCAACTTTTGTCCGGTCAACTCAACAGCCTTTCTGAAAATGTACTTGGAAACAGTGGGATAGATTTGGACTTTGATTTGGATAGTTTTACCGATTATCAAACCGGTGCTCCTCAAGAAAGGACCCAGTTAAATTTAAATGCCAGTTCAAGCTTTATGGATGATCGGTTGATCGTTCAGGTGGGAAGTCAAATTGATATAGAGGGGAGTTCTCAGACTATGGAAAGAGGCAATGCCTTGCTTGGAAATGTAAGCGTTGAATATCTTCTGACAGAAAATGGGAGATATAGATTGAGGGGTTTCCGAAAAAACCAGTTTGAAAGTTTCATTGATGGCCAACTAATAATTACGGGGATGTCCCTGATTTTTAATAAGGAATTTAATAAATTCTCCGAATTATGGAAGGGAATAGCGCAACAGCGAAAATCAACCGTTGATGCGATTAAAGAAGACGATGAGGAGGGTGAAGGAGCTGTCCAAAATGAGTAAAAGGGTGATGATTAATTTCAAATATATGGTTTTTTGTAAGCGAAAGGTAATGGCTTTCAAGTATTTGGGCATGTTGATAGGGCTAGGTATCCTTGCCGTGGGATGTAATGTCAAAAAATATATCCCTCAGGGGGAATATTTATATACCGGTGCGGATTTGACGGTGGATAGGCCGTCTGGAATTCAAGATTGGAAATCAGTGGAACAGGAATTGGAAAGTCTTTTCCGGCCGGAACCCAACAGTAAGATTTTGGGTATGTATATTGGGTTATGGGCCCATTTTAAAGGGAGTCAGGAAAAACCCGGATTCATCAACCGTTTTCTAAAGAAAAAAATTGGAGAAGAACCGGTTTATTTCAAAGATGTCAATGTACCTCAGACGGAATCTTTGATTCTGAACCGATTGGAAAATAACGGTTTTTTTTATTCTGAAGTGAATTCTGAGATAGATAGACACTCCTATAAGGCTGACGTCAAGTATGAGGTTGAGATAAGCGAGCCCTATACGATACGTGATTTTTCCTATGAATTTGATTCTTCTCATTTGGACAATGCAATTCAAGAGCTTAAAGAAGACACAGATATAAAAAAGGGAGATAGGTTTCGGCTTTCCCAATTGGGGGCAGAGCGGGAGAGATTAGATCTGGCTCTAAAAGATAAAGGCTTTTATAATTTTAACACTGATTTTTTGATTTTTGAATCTGACACCAACCAATATGAGGATAGGGGCATTGATTTGTATTTGCGTCCCAAAGGGTATGCGCCCCAAGAAGGGCTGATGCCCTATGAAATTCGAAATATCAAGGTTTACCCCAACTATACATTAGATAGCTTGGAGGATTCCCACGATACGACAGTGATAAGAGGAATAGAATTTATACAGGATACTCCTATTGCTTTCAAACCGGAACATTTGGAGCAATATATACTCTTGAACGAGGGTGAATTATATGACGCCAATAGGTCCCGCTTGACCAGCAATCGGATCTCCGGAATCGGAAACTATAAGTATGTGAATATCCGATATGCGGAATTAGACAGTGTTGCTGAAGATGGAAAAAGGTTTCTGGATGCCAATATTTATCTGTCGCCGCTGAATAAGCGCTCAGTAAGAGTGGAATTGCAAGGGGTATCAAAATCCAACAACTTCGCAGGTCCGGCACTGTTGCTGAGTTATCGAAACAGAAACCTATTTCACGGAGGGGAAATCCTCAATATTACAGGTAAGTTTGCCTACGAAACCCAGATCGCAAGTGGGGAGAGGGAAGGGTTGAGCTCGTTTGAACTCGGATTAAAAGGGGATTTGATTTTTCCGAGGGTAGTTTTTCCCATTGCTATCAAAGAACGCTTCGCTTATTCAGTTCCCAAGACCAAAATCAGTCTAGGGACGGAATATCAGGATAGAAGAGGACTCTATAGACTTAATTCCGTTTCGGCCTCCTACGGTTATTTCTGGAACGCCAATCGGTTTGTCTATCACGAGATTAATCCTATTTCCCTCAATTTTGTCAACTTGTCACGTACCAGTCCGGTTTTTGAGGAAATATTGGACAATAACCCTTTTCTGAGATTGAGTTTTGAGC
>JBBQXZ010000093.1:0-16606 GCA_038209145.1 Cytophagales bacterium
CCCACTTTCCAAATCCAAAGGGATCTCTGTGGAAGAACTCATACAAGAACACACGCAAATGGAGTATGTTCTTTTTTTCTATGGGTTTTTACCCGGATTTATGTACTTGGGAGGACTGTCTGAGCGGCTTTATGCCCCTAGAAAGGCAGTTCCGGATCCCGTTGTCCTGGCAGGTTCTGTTGCTGTTGGGGGAAAGCAGACTGGGATATACCCCATGGACAGTCCCGGCGGTTGGCATGTGATTGGTAAGACTCCGATCCGCCTAAATGAATGGCTTCTGGAAAAAGTACCACCTTTCCTTCCGGGAGACCGGATCCGGTTTTGTCCCATTTCGTTGAATGAATATGACATACTCAAGCGGACCACCGAATTAACGTTGGATTATGAAGTTTGGTAAGGGGCAAATTACCGTTATCAAGGCCGGGCCATTTACATCCGTGCAGGATGCCGGCAGATTTGGTCATGCTGATTTTGGGATTCCGACGGCTGGATTTATGGATGCCGCCTCAGCGGGAATTGCCAATTTGCTGCTTGGTAAACAGCCTTCCGCTTCCTGCTTGGAAATTTTTGCAGGTGGCGTTGCGCTAAAAGTGAACCAGCCTTGCCTGGTGGTCGCTGCTGGAGCGGATGCGGATATACGGATAGCGGGACAGGTGTTTCGAATTCACCAACCTATTCCTTTAGTAGCCGGACAAACAATCGAAATATCCCCGTTTCGATCAGGTCAGTGGCTATACCTGGCGGTTGTCGGAGACTTTTTGGTGCCAATCCGCATGGGGAGCAAAAGCTTCTATTTTCCTATTACTACCCAAGCTAGGCTTCATGATGGTGATACGGTGGATATGCTGGTCAGAGAGTCGGAATACTCCCCAACATATTGCCGGGTGGCCATCCGGGATTGGAAGCTTTACCACAATTTACCTGTATATCCAGGGCCGGACTTCCACCTGCTTTCCGTTGACAATCAACAGGCACTCATGCATGCAAACTTTACCGTTTCCCCCATTCAAAACCGGATGGGCATCCAGTTGGCTGAACCGTTGGAGCAAAACCTGCCGGAAATACTAAGCGCCCCTGTTTTTCCCGGAACGGTGCAACTAACACCATCCGGAAAAATGATAGTGCTTATGCGGGACGCCCAGGTAACTGGAGGATATCCGCGCTTATTACAGTTGACGGAAACAAGTATTTCCCTACTGGCACAGAAGAGGCCTGGGGAAAGTGTGTCGTTTACAATGCTTGCTCTGGACCAGTCTTCGTAATAATAGATTTAAATGGACCACTGACACAGCGGTTTTATATCCTTTGTGTTCTTAGTGCCTTTCTTTGTGATCTTCGTGGGTTTTTTAAAAGTAATTACAGAAATCATAAAGGCTCACCGGGGGCGCAGATTTTTCACTTTTCGACAGATAAGTCATCCAGCATGGTCTGAACTTTTTCGGGAACTTCGTTTCGGTTACTAAATCCAACCAGCACATAAGTCAGTGTCGAAACCGTGACAGGAAGGCTGATTGACAGGGCTAAGCTCCCCAGGTCGTATGACTTGGTGAAGACGAAAGCCAATAAGCCCATAATGATGGAGGAAATGGCCGCTTTCGGTCCACAGGACTTAAACCAGGGAATTACCCCAAAAAGCATGGGGACAGCAATAGGCCCTACTAAGGCGCCAAACCAGCTAATAATTAATCCCAAAACCCCTCCAAACTTTTCGAACTGAAGGGCAACGACAATAGTCGCAAGTGTAAAAACGAAAGTCGTCAGCCGCGCGATGGTAAGGGAATTTTTACCGTCTTTAAATCTGTCAGATAGCACAGGCAGAATGTCTCTGGTGATAACAGCGGATATCGTATTGATATCCGATGAGGTCATGGACATGGTATTGGCAAAAAGAGAAGCAACCACCAAACCGATTAGTCCGATAGGCAGAAGTTTCATGGTCAAGATACCATAAGACTGGGTGGGGTCTTCCAATCCCGGCAAGATGACAGGTGCTGCCCACATGGGAAAGAACAGGATTAATGGCCAAACTAAGTACAAAATACCTGAAAGCCTTGCCGCTTTAGTAGCCTGCTGCTCACTGGGAGAAGAAATGTATCTGGTAGCCAGGTTCCATTGGCCTCCGTTGTACGATAGAAAATTGATAAAAAGAAAGGCCAATGCAAAGCCTACAGTGTATGGGTCGTTAAACGCCTGGCTGTTTTCAGCCGGAAGTTGATCCCAAAGCGTAAACACGGCGGAAATTCCACCCAATTCATTAAGCACAACCACAAACATGACGATGCCAGCAATAATCTGAACAATAAATTGGGCAAAATCGGTGATAATAACAGCCCATAAGCCCCCGAAGGTAATATAGATCAAAGAAATACCCCCCGATATCCAAATGCCGGCAGGGAGTGAAACCCCTGTAAACACATTTAACAAAATGGCTATGGCTGCCCATTTGGCACCGATATCAAACAATTTTAGGGTGACCCCACTCCAGGCCATGAGCTGCTGTGTCAGTAGGTTGTACCGGGTTATCAGGAATTCCAGGGGAGATTGGATATGAAATCTTTTTCTAAGCCGGACCCAATACACGGGAAAAATCTTGGAACTCACCAAAATCGTCAATCCAATTGTAAAGGCCCACCAGATGTATAGGGAAAATCCATGGGTATAAGCCAATCCGGCATAGGCCACAAAAACCGCTCCGCTGTAGCCGGATACATGGTGGGAAATGCCAGAAAGCCACCAAGGCAAGGTTCCTCCAGCTACAAAATAATCTTCCGAATTGCTGTTTTTAAAATAAGACCAGACGCCAATCGCCAGCATCAGCAGAAAAAATAGAATAATAACAATCAGGTCAAGTAGACTGAGTTCCATAGGGTAGGTGATGGGGTGGTTGATAAAATCAATGAAAAGCAGCCTCGTTTGTTCGTTTGCAAACAAGGCTGCTAAAAAGACTGATTAAAATAAAATTCCGGAAAGTTAAACCTTTGGTTCCCATCCCTTGGCATAGTCCCTGCTCCAAAGGGCCATGGCCTTTTTGTCGTTTTTGATTCTGCCGTTGGTGGGGTCAATTTGTAGCGACCTTCCTACCCGTTGGGAGATATTACCCAATTGAACCAACAGGGTACTTTGGTGAGCCCCTACAACTTCAGACCTTACCTCTATGCCATTTTTGATGCCGTCAAAGAAATTTTGGATGTGAATCGCATCCAAAGATTGTGCAGGACTCACCCTGTTTTGGGGATCAATGGGCATGTCATTTTTCACCTCCTTGATGACCTCATTTTTGAGGTTGAAGATTGTGTAGGAATTGCCTCCTTCTATAAGCAGTGATCCGTCTTCTCCATAAAACAGGACGCCAACCGCACCACCTTCTATGTGCTTGCCATTACAACTTCGGCCTTCCCATGTAATCAGGCTTTTATTTTCAAACTCCATGTTGATGACTTGGGTATCGGGAGTTTCCCAGTCGTCTTGGAAATGGTATCTTCCTCCGGCTGAGTTGACCATGGTGGGATAATCTACCTGCAAGCCCCAGCGGGCCAAATCCACCATATGTGTACCGTTGTTTAGTGCTTCACCAGTACCCCAGTTCCAGAACCAGTGCCAGTTATAATGTATCAAATTGTCCCTGTATTCTTCCCTGGGAGCAGGGCCCTGCCAGAGTTCAAAATCCAGCCATTCCGGAACAGCGACTTTTTTGCCCACACCGATAGGTCCTCTGTTGTTGGCGTACCATGTTTTAGCCATATAAGGCCTGCCGATGGCGCCGTTTTGCACTTCCATAATGCCTGCGACCACATTGGGCCAAGAGCGACGCTGATTTCCTACTTGGATGACTTTTTTGTATTTTTTCTGCGCTTCGATCAGCATTTCCCCTTCCTTGGGGTTGTGGCTACATGGCTTTTCAACATAGACATGTTTACCCGCCTGTACACCAAGTATGGCGGCTGGAGTATGCCAATGGTCGGGGGCGGTCACTACCAAGGCATCCACATCCTTATCTTCCAATACTTTGCGGATATCTTTTTCTTCTTTGGGCTTGCTGTTTTGAATTCCGTTTATCGCGTTGACAAATTTGGCAGAGGCATTCCTGTCGACATCGCAGCTATAGATGACGTTGCAGTTGCTTTGCCCGGCAAAATTACTGCCCACAGCCATCCCCCGGCTCACCACGCCCATACAGGCAACGTTTATTCTTTCGTTGGCGCCTGCGATGTTGGCATAACTCCTGGCCGAAAAGGCAGGAAGTATTCCGCCAATAGAGGCTAATACAGTTCCTGATGCAGCTTTTTTTATGAACTTTCTTCTGGAATTTTCCATGGATTTCTCTTTCAATTGTGGATTGTTAAATATTGATTTTGGCAGCTTCTTTTTGGGCCTTCTGCATTACATCGGCGATGCTAACGGCCTGGCCCTTTCTCCTGCTACTTTCACTGGCGGCTTCCATAAAGGCAAATAGCTCAATGGTTTCTTTCGGATCAATGGGAGGAATTCCGGTGTTGAAAAAATTGACAATTTCTACCAATAATGGCCTGTATCCACCGTAAGAACCCAGATCTATTATTCCTTCTGAGCCAAAGACTGTACCACCATATCCGGTTTTTCCGGACCGCAAGCCCCTGAAAGTGCCAATCCTGCCATCTTCCCAAGTACCTACCACTACTTCCATGTCGAATTGAAAGGTACGCTGTACGGTCTTACAACCTGTTCCCATCAACGCATATAGGGTTTCCACTCCGTGAATTCCGTACCAAAACAAATCAGGATGGGTAGGTTCCAAGGAGGATGGACTGTATGCGTCGGCTCCAAGCACTTTGCCGATTTTCCCATTTTTGATGGCAATTATATTGTCCATATACCGCAGGGAGCTGGAGGAAAAAGTCGGCAGTTTGTATTTTTCGGCAGCATTGAAAATAGCCATCGTATGAGCAAGAGAAGCTGATATGGGCTTGTCTATAAACATCGGCTTTCCAGCTTTAAACACTTCAAGTGCCTGCTCCAAGTGTAGCCTTCCATCGTTTGTTTCCAACAAAACAAAATCCACTTTGTCCAGTAGACTCTTGATGGAATCGACAACTTCTACGCCCAATGCTTTAATTTCTTTGATGTATCCGGGAATTCGGTCCACGGAAGATTTGATATCCTTGCTGCCTTGGGGATAGGCAGCCACCACCTTGTAACCTCCCAGGTCTGCCGCCGCATCCGAAGCGTTAAATGCTTTGGTAAAGGCGATGCTGTGGGAGGTATCCAGACCGATGATGCCGATCCGTTTGGTATTGTTTTTTCCTGTAGGTTTCGAAAAAGCAGCGAGCTCCGAAGAGAGGCCCATGCCCACACCTGCTAGCACAGCTGTACCTATAAATTTCCTTCTATTTATGGATGAGGTCATAATTGATAATTGCGTTAAAGAAGTATATTTCCAAAAGGTTGACGATTCATACCCCTTGACCTCACAATTTAGTGTTTTATTTATAAAATTGGCCTATTGAAGTTTACGAATTATATGTTCGGTTCGGCTCAATCGATGGACGGGAAGGGAATTGACAGAATTGGAAAAATATCGATCTGAATAGAAGTGTACGTACCCTTTATTTAGTAATGAGAGAGGAGTTCAATCCCCCTCATCTATACAACGCCCTGTTAAGTGATGAGAAAAAGTTATTGCTACTAGTCATGGTTTATTTTTATTTTTCAAGATGATAAAATTCAAAGAAGACCAACTCCTTAATTTATGGCGAATGGAATGGGAACTTCGGATTTAAAGGTAATTCTGGTTCGTAAAACCGATGCGTGGCCATAGGTGACATCAATACTTACATTTTTTTTATAAACAAGAAAAGACGGTGGGAAGAAATCCCGCCGTCTTTTCTTTCAATATCCATAAAATGGCTTTATTTGGTAAAGCTTTTAAAATCCTTCTCCACATCCTTGTCGCCGGCTTTCTTTCCAGAATACACTATGATACGGTGTTTAAATGTCATGGATTCTCCTGCTATTAATTTATGGTTGAGTTCGTCTTTACCTCCGCTCATGGCTTTTTGTCCCAACGGATTTGCGGCAAATAACCCATAACCCCGTGCATGCCAGTAGGTAGGGTAACCTACATTTGTGGGGTGGTCAAGGATGGCTACCGAGATGTTTTCCCCTTTTATCGTGCCCGAAAGATTCATCCATTTGCCCCTGGTTCCCCAGACATCATCGCCTTCAATCCCTTCGCTACTTCTATACATGCCGGTGACACCTTCATTGTTCATGGAAGGCACGTCGGTAGGATTGCCATTGGCATCAGTGAATTTTTCAGGTTTATTGGATGGTTGCTCTAACTCTCGGGCCATACGAAGTCCCAGCATGCCTTCTTTATTGTCGGTAAAAGAAACTTCCTCACCCTGTGCCGTCAAAGTAGTAATGCGGTCTATAGATCGTTTTTCACCTTTGCCGCTGAAGATAAAGGTGGTGTTTTCCTTCAACAGGACCTTGCCCTTATGGTCTACCCAATCCATAGTGACTTCCAAAACGCCCTCGTCTTTGCCATTCTTGGTCTGCTTAATTTCCTTGTGAATGATGGAACCGTACTTGCTCTTACGGTCTGCGGGGATTGCATCCGAATTATTCCAGAAGTCCAATCCGTTTACATCTCCGTAATTCAACCAAAGGCCGATATGGTGGGGATGGTCCACGCGCTCTCCGGGTCGGTTGGCAATGGGATAACCCCTGGTAATAAAAGTACCTTCGGACGTTTTGATGGGATAAAGAACGGGTTTTTCAATGGTAGATGGGTACAGGTATGAGGTAAAATGTTCCCCGTCAATATATATGTCCACTTTTTTTTCAGCATCGTTTCGGACCACGCTGATGCGCTCATCGTTTTGCATGGGATCGGTTGGTTCTGGATTATTGGCTAAAGTTACCAGTGTCACCATCCAACATAAAGACAGTGAAAGTATCGCATGTAAGCTAAGTCGAATGTTCATTTCTAAATTGGGTTTTGTTTGTTTTCAATATTAAATTATGCCACCGGCATATCGTTATTTATTTTGCAAAAGAAAAAAACACTTAGAATCTTTAGAGGCCAAGTGTACTATCTATATTGGGAAGAAGTCAACTATTTTTCACAAAACAGATACGATATAAATTTCAAGCGTTCGCTTAAACTTTCAGCTTGGGTTCCCAGCCTTTTTCATATTCCCGCTTCCAAAGTGCTTTCCCATTTTTGCTGTTTTTGATATGGCCGTTGCTGGAGTCACATTCCAATATTTCCCCGGTTCGGGAAGCAATATTGGCCAAATGGCATAACAAAACGCTTTTGGCACCTTCCAGAATAGGGGAACGTTGTTCCTCTTTGCCACGAATCGCTTCGAAGAAATTCACAACATGTCTTGTGGACATGCCTCCTCCACCGCCAAGTTGGGTACCGCCTTCGTCGCTGCCGGATGTACTTTCTTTCACCAGCTTTCCTGCCCTGTCATACATTTTATATCCGCCTCTATCAATAAATACGGTTCCTTCGGTCCCATAAATGACGGTTCCTCTTCCGGTAGGGCCAAAGGTGTTGAATCCATTCCTGCTCTTGCCGTCCCATTGGATCGTTTTGTTATCTTCAAATTTAAATACCGCATCCATGGTATCATACATTGTCCATCCGTCATTGGGCCAGTGGTATTTGCCTGAATCCACGATAACCCTGCTTGGAAAGTGAACCTCAAGTGCCCACCTGGCCACATCGAGTTCGTGGGTGGCATTGTTGCCGGATTCTGCGGTACCGTAATCCCAGCCATACCAATGCCAGTTGTAGTCCCAGGTATCATGGGTATAGTCTCTTCTTGGCGCTGGTCCCTGAAACAACTCCCAATCCAGTCCCGCCGGTGGAGAAGCTTTTTGGGGAATAGGAACTTCCCCGCGCGCAGAATTATAGAAGGCCGTCGCTTTGTAAGCGTTACCTATATTTCCATCGTGAATATCTTTTATAATTTCAATACTTTCGGGAGCAGATCGCTGCTGATTTCCCATTTGGACTACCCTGTTGTATTTTTTCTGGTAGGCCACCAGTAATTCACCCTCGTGGGGATTGTGGCTGCAGGGTTTTTCCACATAGACATGCTTGCCTGCTTCCAAAGCCAGCCAGGTACCCGGTGCATGCCAATGGTCGGGAGTGGCATTAATAAGTGCATCCACTTCCTTGTCTTCAATTACCTTCAGGATGCTGTTCTCCAACTTGGGTTTGTAGTCAATCACTTTTTCAAAGTTCCTGGCCGCTTTTTCCCGCTGGGAAGGCATTACATCACATAAGTAAACGAGATTTACGTTGCTGGTTTTCAAGCCTATGGGCTGATAGAAAGCTCCCAACCTTCTTCCCAGCCCTGCAATGGCGACATTGATCCGCTCATTTGCGCCGATGATTTTGGAGTAACTCTTTGCAGAGAAACCCATAGATCCCAGCGTGGCTATTCCTGCGGTGGTCAACGCGGTTTTTTTGAGAAATTCCCTGCGGAATTGGTTGTTTTTTTTCATTTTTTTTGGTTTTAATTGTTAACGAGTCTTTGAATACCCCTATTGAATCAGGGTATGTAGCAGTCCTCTTTCCAAACCACGTAATTCTGCGAGGCCTTTGAGCCTACCGATGGCTGAATATCCGGGATTGGTTATTTTATCCAAGTCATCCAACATTTGGTGACCGTGATCTGGGCGCATGGGTATTGTTTTTTTCCGCCGTTGCTGGAGTAAAATCAATTCCCTTACCACTTCGACCATGGGAACGTTTCCCTCCAAGTGATTGGCTTCATAGAAACTCCCTTCTTCATCCCGTTGGGTACTCCTGAGGTGAATAAAGTGGAAATGGTCACCGTACTTTCGCACCATCTCGGGAAGATCGTTGTCTGCCCTGACACCCAAGGATCCCGTGCAAAACGTGAAACCGTTGTGCGGACTGTTATTTCCGGCAAGTATGCGGTCATAGTCTTTGGCTGTACTGACTACCCGTGGCAATCCAAAAATCGGAAATGGCGGATCATCCGGATGGATGCAAATATAAACACCACTTTCCTCGGCCACCGGGATGATGGCATCCAAGAACAGTTGTAGATGCAGTGCCAGTTTTTCTGCATCAATTCCTTCATAGGTGTTGAGCGTCTCCTGAAAATCTTCTACCGAATAACCTGCCTCTGCCCCGGGAAGTCCTGCAATAATGGTTCGGACAAGTTTTTCCCGGCCGTCCTCAGAGAGGTTTTTTACATGGACTTTTGCCTTTTCCAGAATAGTATTTGAATAATCTTTTTCCGCTCCGGGGCGTTGCAGGATAAAAACATCAAATGCCGCCAATGATATCATGTCAAAACGCAAGGCTTTGGAACCGTTTTCCAGCGTATATCCCAAGTCAGTTCTCGTCCAGTCGAGAATAGGCATAAAGTTATAACAAAGCACCTGAATACCTTCGGCACCTAGGTTCCGAATGGTTTGCTGGTAATTTTTGATATGTCGTTCAAAATCACCATTCCGGGTTTTGATGTTTTCATGTACAGGTACACTCTCCACAACCGACCAGATTAACCCACCATCTTCAACGATTCTTTGGCGATCCCGGATGGCTTCTCGGGACCATACTTCCCCATTGGGAATTTCATGAAGGGCAGTGACTATTCCCGTGGCTCCAGCCTGTAAGATGTCAGCCAGGCTTACGGGATCTTTGGGACCATACCACCTCATCGTCTGCTCCATATATATAGGTTGCTTGCTCATACTCCTGAGAAAACGTTAAATCCCCCATCTACCTCTATAATAGCTCCCGTGACAAACTTCGAGGCGTCACTGCACAAGAATTGTACCGCACCAAAGAGCTCATCCGCATTGCCAAACCTGCCCATCGGAGTGTTTTGTATGATCAAATTGCCCCTTTCGGTCAGGCTTCCATCTTTATTTGTCAATAAGGCCCTGTTTTGTTCTGTGAGAAAAAAGCCGGGCGCAACAGCATTGACACGCATACCCTCTCCATACTTTTTGGCAAATTCCGTGGCCAACCACTTGGTGAGATTATCTACAGCCGCCTTGGCAGAAGCATAACCCATCACCCTTGTCATGGGCCGAGATGCAGCCATCGAGGATATATTCACGATGCTGCCTTTTTTGTTTCTTGTCATCAACGGTAAAAAAACCTTCGTTGGCAAAAAAGTACCCATGTAATTTAGGTCCATGATTTTCCTTACATCCTCTCCGGATAAGTCTGTCAGGAATTGATTGGGCATTACGACCGCCCCGGGCATATTTCCTCCCGCGGCATTTATGAGTACATCAATTTGGTCAAATTCAGGGGAAATCTTCTTATAAATGGCTTGAAGCTGGTCTTCCTGCGTGACATCAGCCACCGCAGGATGGGCAAATCCGCCTTCGTCTTTAATCTCACCGACTAGTTCGTTAACCTTATCTGGGTTTCTCCCCAGAATAATTATCTGTGCACCTTCGGTTGCAAGATGTTTAGCCATTGCCTTCCCCAATACGCCGGTAGCTCCGGAGATCAAAATGATTTTATTTTTTACTGAAAATAAATTTGACATGAGTTGGTTATTTTTTCTTCTTTTTAATGCTAAATGTTATAAAGATACACCTCTTTTCCAAGGGATAAAATCATCTTGATTCAATTGGACGGCTTTGGGCATAATATTTCCGCTGGCTACCTGAATAATAAACTCAAACAAGTCATCGCCAACCTCCGCAATGGTTTTCTCCCCGGAGACTATAAAGCCCGTATCCACATCGATAATATCGGACATTTTTTCCGCCATTCGGTGGTTGGAAGAAATTTTGATCACGGGGGTAATGGGATTGCCGGTAGGTGTGCCCAAACCGGTAGTGAATAGTATTAGCGTTGCACCTGATCCTGCCATGGCAGTGGTGCTTTCCACATCATTGCCGGGCGTACACAGTAAACTGAGTCCCGGGTTGGTGGCCTGCTCGGTATAATCCAGGATATCCACAATGGGGGAGGTACCTCCTTTTTTAGCAGCACCGGCGGATTTGATGGCATCGGTAATCAGGCCATCCTTGATATTACCGGGAGATGGGTTCATGTCAAAGCCGGAGCCGACAGCTTCCGCGGATGCCGCATAGGTACGCATCAAATGGACAAATTTTTCCGCATGCGCATCGGTGGTGCATCTGTTTATCAGCTCCTGCTCCACCCCACAGAGTTCCGGAAATTCCGAAAGGATAGTCTTGCCCCCAAGGGTGGCGAGGATATCCGAAACATGTCCCACGGCTGGATTGGCTGATATTCCAGAGAAACCATCCGAGCCCCCACACTCCAATCCGATTGTCAACTGGCTTAATGGTGCGGGTTTTCTTTCCAACTGGTCGGCTTCTACCATCCCCAAAAAGGTTTCTTGTATGGCTCGGGTTATTAATTGGGATTCCGTCCCTTCTTTTTGTTGCTCCAGGATGATTATTGGCTTTTTTAAATCTTTGTCAATGGCGGCTAGCTTATCCCGCAAAATTGCAGGTTGGGCATTTTGACATCCTAGGCTGAGTATGGTCGCCCCGGCCACGTTTGGATTGGCGATATAGCCGGCAATCAGGGCGCAAAGGGCCTCAGAGTCTTGCCGGGTACCTCCACAGCCTCCCTGATGGGTGAGGAACTTGATACCGTCTACCTGTTTGAACAGTCGGCTATTGGATTCACGTTCCACCGTTTGCAGATCCATGGATGCAATTTTGTGTCCCTCACCTTTTTCATAAACTGACTTCATCTGTTGTACAAATGATTTGTATGGGTTGGGCTTTGCAAAACCGAGCTCTTCCACAAAAGCCTGCTTCATGATATCCACGTTTCGGTTTTCACAGAAAACGAGCGGCACCACCAGCCAATAATTTGCCGTGCCTACTTTTCCGTCGGCACGGTGATATCCTTCAAAGGTTCGGCCTTCCCATCGACTTACATCGGGTGCTTCCCATGGAGTAGTCTCCCGCTTACCGGTATAGGGTGAGGTGGCGTGGGCCAAATTTTCGGTAGTAATGGCTTCTCCTTGCTGTATGGAGGCTTTAGCTTTCCCGACAATAATGCCATACATATATATACAATCACCCGGAGCAAAATCCTGCTCGGCATATTTATGTTTTGCACTGACGGAGGTCTTCAGCGTAATGGTTTGATTTTCAAAGGCAATGTTGTCTTCTTTTTTTAAGTCTGTCAGCGCGACCAAAACATTATCCTTGGGATGTATTTTCAGAACGTTATGTTTCATTTCAATTAGTTACTTGATTTGAGCAATCGATTGCACAATTTATGGAAATTTCACATGAAAAAGGAAGGCTGGACGGCTTTTTTTTCAGGTGTATCAAATTTTCAACAAGCTTAAAAGCAAATAAACTCAATGGTTAAATTTCATAGTCACTCATGGCGAGGTCATGATTGGATTTTAAACAACTGATCATGAGAGATCTATATGTGTCCATAATTAAGTTGTAGGGGGTTTTTATAGAACGGCAGGGAATTGATTCAGGGACCTACTTATGACAGGCCTTATAGTGTCGATCGGGCTGGTGGAAGGGATGTGTTTGTGGAATGCCATATTTATGGGTTACTGGAATAAGGTGGACAAGAAGGCACTGAGGTTAGCCATTGCGGTGTTTGTGTTAAAGCACTCCTTTTCCTGAGATGTCAATTTCGGCAGGTTGGAGGAAGAAGAGTGGCTGGTCAAAGAGGGAAATGCCGGTAATCCGATCCGCTAATCCTGATACCTTTTACAAAATTCAGTCACTTTTCATGAAAAAGAAGGGATACAACTATATTTTTTGCGCAAAGCAATGTAGTTTTAAGCGGTAAATGACTTGGTTTGTTTAAACCGACCGGTACCCTGATTAAATAATCCATAAGAATCACCAATGAGAAAATCGATTAACAAGAATCCCAGATTTAAATTATTTCAAATAGGTTTTGCAGTTCTATTGCTGCTAAAGTTGGGTGCGTGTTCAAATCCGGGAGGTGTCCGGATTTTAAAACTTGGTCACGGGCTTGATACCAGCCATCCCGTGCATGAGGCCATGCTATTTATGGCCAAAGCGATTGAAGAAAAATCAGGAGGGAAAATGAAAATACAGGTTTACCCCAATCAACAGCTTGGCTCAGAGCGGGAACTGGTAGAATTGCTTCAGATTGGCAGTCTTGCCATGACCAAGGTTTCCACGGCTGCCATGGAGGGTTTTGCACCCAAGATTAAAGTATTGAGCCAACCCTATTTGTTCCGGGATGACGCGCATCAGGTAAAGGTATTGGAGGGTTCGATTGGTAAGGAATTGTTGGCCGCTGGGGAAAAATACTGGTTTAAGGGTTTATGTTTTTATGATGCCGGCAAACGAAGCTTTTATACAAAAAACAAACCCGTTGAAACTCCCGCAGATATCCGGGGACTGAAAATCAGGGTCATGGAAAGCCCAACCGCCGTGCGGTTGATTCAGAGTTTTGGTGGATCCCCTACACCCGTTTCCTTTGGAGAATTATACACGGCGCTTCAGCAAGGGATTGTCGATGGTGCGGAAAACAATCCTCCCAGTTTGCTGACTTCCAGGCATTATGAAGTATGTAAATTCTACAGCCTCAACGAACATACAGCGGTTCCCGACATGGTGATCGTAAGTACCAAGGTATGGGAAAGACTTTCTGATCAAGAAAAACAATGGTTGCAGGAAGCGGCGGACGAATCCGCAACATTTCAGTATAAACTATGGGCTGAATCGGTAGAAGAGTCGATGCGGATTTTGCAGGAGTCAGGAGTGCAGGTATCGTATCCCGATAAGGCTCCTTTTAAAAAAGAAGCGGAAAAAGTTTATGAGATCTTGAAAGTGGAAGATCCGGAGATGTATGCGTTGGTCCAGAAAATTAAAAATTATTAAAAACCATGATGTTACTTAAGAAAAAGATAGATAATCTGGTAGCCGTAATGCTGATTATCATTATGGCTGTTATGGTCATTAATGTGACCTGGCAGGTGCTTTCCAGGTATGTATTTCAGTCTCCCAGTTCATATACCGATGAACTTTCGCGGTATCTGTTGGTTTGGCTGGGTATGCTGGGCGCGGCTTATGTTGCTGGAAAAAATGAACACCTGGCCATCGATTTATTTCCCCAAAAATTACATGGAATTGCCAAGCAAAGGCTGTTGATTTTTATCAGTTTGGTGATTGTTGCATTTGCGCTGCCCGTCATGGTTCTTGGTGGGGGGAATTTGGTCTATATCACCTATGTATTGCAACAAAAATCCGCTACGTTGGGATTACCATTGGCGATTGTATATGCCATGATTCCCATCAGTGGACTTTTGGTGATTTTTTACCAAATCGTGGAGATCAAAAATATCATTAGCCAACCGTTAACCCAAACTAATCAGTAACATGGAATACATCAGCATCATTATACTTGTCCTCAGTTTTGTAACCCTGATGGCATTGGGGGTGCCTGTCGCCTGGAGTTTGGGACTTTCCAGTTTTTTGACCCTCTCGGTAACGATTGCCACGGTTCCTTCGGCGACAACCATTGCCCAACGTATGGGAACTGGATTGGACAGTTTTGCCCTTTTGGCCATTCCGTTTTTTATTTTGGCAGGAGAGATCATGAACAAGGGAGGGATTGCCAACCGGTTGATTAACTTGGCCAAAGCACTTACGGGAAGATTACCAGGGGGATTACTCTACGTGAATGTAATTGCTGCCATGCTTTTTGGAGCCATAGCGGGTTCCGCAGTTGCAGCTGCTTCAGCCATCGGGGGTATTTTGGCGCCAAGGATGGAAAAAGAAGGCTATCCCAGAGAATTGGGGGCCGCGGTGAACATTACTTCTTCCACGACAGGTCTGATCATTCCACCTTCCAACGTACTAATAGTTTATTCCTTAGCAAGTGGAGGGGTTTCTATCGCCGCGTTGTTCGTTGCTGGATATATTCCAGGGCTGCTGGTAGGTTTCATGCTAATGATTACGGCAGCGGTTTTCATCAAAAAACATAACTTGCCCGCAGGAGAACTAACCCCTTTGAAGGAGTTGGCAAAAAAATTCCTTGATGCCCTTCCCAGCCTATTTTTGCTTGTAGTGGTTATTGGTGGCATCGTCGTCGGCGTATTTACGGCAACGGAAGCTTCTGCCATTGCGGTGGTTTACACGATCATTTTGTCCCTTATTTACCGCGAGATTTCATTTATAGACCTACCTCGGATACTTCTTAAGTCATCTGAAACAACGGCTATCGTGATGTTATTGATCGCCACTTCCATGAGTATGTCGTGGGCCATGTCCAGTGAAAACATCCCCCAATCGATCAGTAGCAACCTGCTTTCTCTGAGTGAAAACAAGTTTGTAATCCTGATCATCATCAATTTGATCTTACTGTTTGTGGGTACCTTTATGGATATGACCCCTGCCGTGCTGATATTTACCCCAATTTTCCTCCCGGCAGTTGTTACGTTGGGTATTGATCCGGTTCACTTTGGGATCATGATGGTGCTTAATTTATGTATTGGTGTTTGTACACCACCGGTGGGATCGGTGTTATTTGTCGGTGTAGGGGTGGCCAAATCGAGTATTGCCAAGGTTTTTGTTCCGCTACTTCCCTTTTTTCTTACAATGATCATTGGATTATTGATCATAACCCTTTTTCCAGGGTTGTCTCTTTGGCTGCCATCCTTATTTGGATTGTAAGGTTACTTTCTAATTCAAACCAAAGTTCTAAAGCGCTGCTTGGGAACTTTGGTTTTTGATTGAGTAGTTTTATTATAATAAATAGACCCCAGTAGGGGGGTTGGTGCTTTTTTTAGTATCTTTCAGTGATCAAAAATTAGATGTGACTTTATTTATTTTCACTGTTATTCATGACCAAAAAATTAACATTTGCCAATGGCGATCAAATGCCCGCATTGGGGCTTGGTACCTGGCAATCCCAACCCAATGAAGTTTATGAAGCTGTACTGTCCGCTATCCAACTTGGTTACAGGCATTTTGATTGTGCCCATATTTACCAAAATGAAAAAGAAATAGGAGATGCCTTTCAAAAAGCGTCTGCAGAAGGTTGGGTAACCCGGGAAGAACTTTGGATTACATCCAAATTGTGGAATGATTCCCATGCCCCAGCTGATGTGTTACCAGCCTTACAGCTTACGCTGAAAAATCTTCAGGTAGACTACTTGGATTTATATCTGGTCCATTGGCCTGTATCATTAAAAAAGGGCGTGGATTTTCCCACGAAAAAAGAAGATTTTCTCAGCTTCACGGAGTCACCCTTGACTGCCACTTGGACAGCCATGGAGCAGCTTGTCAAACAAGGGCTTACCCGACATATTGGTGTATCAAATTTTAAAATAAATAAATTGGAGGAGATCTTGGCGGCTGCAAAAATTCGTCCTGAAGTAAACCAAGTTGAGCTTCATCCGTTTCTCCAACAGGAAGCTTTGACTTCATTCTGTGAAAAAAACAGGATTTTTCTTACGGCTTATGGTCCTTTGGGCGCAGCCTATCGGGTAGACAAGGGAGAGGTCACTAATCCCATTCTATTGGAGAGTAAAACCATTAAAAAAATTGCAGATAAACACAAAGCAACTTCCGCGCAAATCGTTCTATCGTGGGGTATGGAGCGAGGAACTGCGGT
>JBBQXZ010000094.1:0-16455 GCA_038209145.1 Cytophagales bacterium
GGCCAATGGTTATCAAAACCTATTCCCCTTTTCTACCTTCCGGTTGAGTACATCTTCCATGTCCGCAAGTTCGATGTTGATGGCTTTGGTTGAAATCTGAATCTCTACCAAAGAAATCGTCAGGGATACCAACAAGCTCAACATACTGGCCATAAACACCATATTGGCTGCCGTAATAAACTCCTGATAGAGTAAAAACATGCACACCACACAAAGCAAAAAACTCAGTACCCCATAGATCTGCATGTTTTTGATCATGTTGACCCGCTTGCGCAAATTCTTGAGCTGCGCAATGATAACCTCTTCATCCGGAGCTTCCAAATATTTTTTATGCAGACCCCTTATCAGGTTTGCCATGGCCAAAAAACGGTTCGTATAGGCCAGCATCAGTAGCGTGATAGCTGAAAAAAGCAAGGCAGGAGTAGATAACTGTAGTTCCATGGCGGTATAAATAAAAAGCTAATTTGGCTAAATTTTAGGCAAAATAAAAACCCGTCCGGCACAGGAAGGGGTTCGGTATTACTTTATTGTTCAAAAGCTTTCAGACTTCACCCAAAACGACCAATTTCTCCAAGTTGGGCTGAAGACTTCCCCCCTTGGGCTCTATGGTAATGGCAAAGGCTGCCGCATCCCCGGCATTTTCCATGGCTTGCAGACTTAATTTATCATCAGGATTCACTATTCCTATACCCACAGGGCCATCAGCACCTATCGCCCAAAGTTGGTAATCATTTTCTGAGTCCAAGGCTGCCAAAGTATTTACAGATAGCAACACTTCCTGACTGCTTCTATCCCAAAACACATCCACGCGGGCATTTCCCTGCATGGGAAGGCCTTCCCCTTTCATGAAAACACGCTCGAAATTACCCGACAAAAGTTGGTCCATTTGCGTGTCAAGGGATTCTGTTTTCACCTGGTTGGTTTGCAAATCCTCAGCCAACTGGGTATTCTGTTGAACTAAAGCAGAGAATTGTCCCTCAACGGTCGAATACTTATTGGCATAGAAAATGGCCGCAACTATCGCCAATAAAGCTACCAAAGAAGCTGCTACGGTATAATTTTTCCAAGGATTCAACGCAACCACTGGTGTTTGCGCTTCCTGTATGGGTGATGGACTGATAGTTTTATCTTGAGGCTGGGACACAAAATCTTTCTCCAAGGAATCAAAGATCTTGCTTCTAACCATTCCCGAAGGTGCTGCTCCTGAAAGATTATCGAAATTGAACATGGCCTCCTCTATCTGGTCCAGTTCTTCCTGTATTTTTGGATACAGCTTGGCCATGGCCACTACCTCATCTCGCTCCCGTTCAGTGAGTTCACCGAGCACAAACAACTCTAATTTACCTGACGATATGTAGGATTGTATATCCACTAAATTTTATCCACTTTCTTTTTCAACACGTTTATAGCTGCTCGAATCCTCGATTTTACAGTCCCCAGGGGGATATCGAATTCTTCTGAAACCTCGGAGTGGGTGTATCCTTTGAAGTATATGCAGTTGACTATGAATTTTTGTTCCTCGTTCAGCGTGTCCATCAGCTCTCTCACTCCAATACCATCAACTACATCGGCGGTACCTGACTGACTCTCCAGCCCATATTCGTAGTCGTCTATAGTATTAGTTTTACGCTTTTCTGAAAATTCCTTAGATCGGGTTTTATCAATCGAAGAATTCCTACAAATATTTGACAATCAGGTATATAACCTACCCTTGCTTTCATCGTAAGAATCTATCTTTCTGGTAATTTTAATAAACGCATCGTGGAAAACTTCCTCAGCTATGTCCTTATCCGTGATAATCCTGGAAATCACCCCGAATAAAGCCTTTGAATATTTTGCATACACATATTCCACCGTTTTGCGGTCTCTGGCTATTAATCCTGCTATGATTTCCTGTTCTTCCAACGAGTTGGTTTGTAAAAAAGGCACAAGGGATTCACCTTGTACCTGTAAATCTATTCAACCTTTTTTGATATCACAAATGGATTACTTCATCATACGCCGCCGCGGCGGCTTCCATGATAGCTTCAGACATCGTGGGATGCGGATGAACGGTTTTGATAATTTCATGGCCGGTGGTCTCCAGCTTCCGAATAGCCACTATTTCGGCTATTAATTCGGTCACGTTACTTCCAATCATGTGCGCGCCAAGGAGCTCACCATATTTGGCATCAAAAATCAGCTTTACAAAGCCGTCTTTTGCGCCGGCGGCGGAAGCTTTGCCTGATGCTGAAAAGGGGAATTTTCCTACTTTTATTTCATAGCCGGCCTCTTTGGCCTTTTCTTCGGTGTATCCTACGGAGGAAATTTCAGGGACGCAATAGGTACAGCCGGGTATATTGTTATAATCGAGCGGTTCGGGATTTTGCCCTGCAATCTTCTCCACGCAGATAATCCCTTCCGCAGAAGCCACGTGTGCCAAAGCAGGCCCTGCCACCACATCACCGATGGCATAATACCCCGGCATGTTGGTTTTATAAAATTCGTCAACCTTTATTTTACCTTTATCCACCAAAATACCCACATCTTCAAGACCGAAGTTCTCCAAGTTGGATACTACCCCAACAGCTGAAAGCACAATATCGCAATCGATTTGGTCTTCTTTTCCGTCTTTGGACTTCACCGTAACCTTGCATCCTTTTCCTTTGGTATCCACATGGGTTACCTCGGTGCCGGTCATGATCTTCAAGCCCTTCTTCTTGTATATTTTTTCCAAGGTTTTGGATATTTCAACGTCTTCGTTGGGCACAATTCGATCCATAAATTCCACAACGGTCACATCGACACCAATAGAGCTATAGATATAGGCAAATTCTATCCCTATGGCACCTGAACCCACCACAACCATTTTCTCCGGTTTTTTGTCCAGGGTCATGGCTTTGCGGTAGCCGACTATTTTTTCATTGTCGATTTTCATGCTGGGAAGCTCCCTGGACCTGCCCCCCGTAGCGATGATCACATGGTCTGCGCCATAGGTGTTTTTATTCCCCTCTTTGTCTTCCACCTCCACTTTCTTGCCCGGAAGTAACTTTCCCCAGCCCAGAAGTTTCTCGATTTTGTTTTTCTTAAACAAAAACTGAATGCCTTTGCTCATGCCGTCTGCCACCCCACGGCTGCGTCCGATCATGTCGGCAAAATTCACTTCTGCTTTATCTACTTTGATGCCATAATCTTCGGCATGGTTGATATACTCAAATACCTGAGCGCTCTTAATCAAGGCTTTAGTGGGAATACATCCCCAGTTCAGGCAGATCCCGCCAAGCTCTTCCACCTCTACCACGGCTACTTTTAAACCCAATTGAGAAGCACGTATAGCAGCTACATATCCACCAGGACCACTACCTACTACGATAACATCAAATTTAGTTGAAGACATATTGTTATATTTTTATTTACTTTTTTGCTATGCAAATTTATAATAATAATTTTCAGAAAAAAATTTGGTTTTGATAAAGAAACCAAGGCTAAACAATATTTATCCCATCACTTGGGTATAAATGCCCTAAAAAGACCCACCGTTCAAGAATTTATAAAAAGGGAATTTTTAACAATAAATACCTATTTTTGTCAAAAAATCAACCAAAAATTTTGATATGGGATTACTTACAGGAAAGACGGCCCTAGTCACTGGGGCATCCAAAGGAATAGGCAGGTCCATTGCCATGAGGTTTGCCGAGGAAGGTGCCGATGTGGCATTTACTTTTTTGTCCAGCGTGGAAAAAGGCCTGGAGCTCGAGGGAGAGCTGAAAAAATTCGGCATCAAGGCAAAAGGGTTTCGGTCCGACGCATCTGATTTCAAAGCTGCTGAAGAACTTATCAATCAGGTTGTCACCGAGTTCGGAAAGCTTGATATATTGGTAAACAATGCCGGTATCACGAGAGATAATTTGCTTATGCGTATGAGTGAAGGACAATGGGACGAGGTCATCAACATCAACTTGAAATCCTGCTTCAACACCGTAAAGGCAGTCACCCGTTCGATGATGAAAGCCAAATCAGGCTCCATCATAAATATTACCTCCGTGGTAGGGGTAAGAGGCAACGCCGGTCAGGCTAACTACGCCGCCTCCAAAGCGGGAATCATCGGATTTACCAAATCCGTGGCTCTGGAACTGGGTTCCAGAAATATCCGCTGCAACGCCGTAGCTCCCGGTTTTATCGAAACAGAAATGACAGCTGTCTTGGACGAAAAGACGGTGCAGGGTTGGAGAGATGGCATTCCCATGAAGCGGGGAGGGAAACCTGAAGAGGTGGCTGACGCCTGTGTGTTTCTGGGATCCGACATGAGTTCTTATATTTCAGGACAGGTTTTGCAGGTAAATGGAGCCATGGCGACCTGATCCGTCACTCAGACAGCCTTTCATCCAAAAAATAAGCCCCTTCATAGAGAAATTTATTTCGCCAAGAAGGGGCTTGTTTTGGTTAACCTTAAAAAAAAAATTTGTGGTTATTCCTTAATTCCAGACAATATTTGTTTATTAAACTAAGTTCGATTTTTACTTAATTTGAATGGGCGCAACAATACCAACCACGGTTGTTTGGACTTGACAGGTCTGAACCAAGAGTAATTCTGACAAAATCCAAGTAACTAATTCTTTTACTTTAATAGTTTAACGAATAGTTGAAGACAGGTTATTAACGCTTACTATCAACCGTCTTCCAACTCGGCATTTTGGTGGGTTTGTTTTTCATACAACTCCGCATAAACTCCTTTCTTTTCCAACAGCGCCTCGTGGGTTCCCTGCTCGATAAGCCTGCCGTCATCCAGCACCACTATCATGTCCGCTAACTTCGCAGAGGATACCCGGTGAGAGATGATAATAGAGGTTCTACCTTTCATTATCTTGTGCAGGGCATTGAGGATGGAGTTTTCGGTTTTGGTATCCACAGCCGAGAGGCAATCGTCCAGCACCAAAATCTTGGGTTCTTTGGCAATCGCCCTAGCGATACTTACGCGCTGCTTCTGTCCCCCAGAGAGGGTAATGCCCCGTTCACCGAGACGGGTTTCAAACCCGTTGGAAAAATCGATGATGTTATCATAAACGTCTGCGTCTTTGGCCGCCTTTTCGATTAGCTCGCTATCCAACTCGCCTTCCAGTCCAAAACCTATATTGTTCGAAATGGAATCACTGAATAAAAATACATCCTGCGGAACATATCCCACCTGACTTCTAAGTCCCGAGATATTGTAGGAACGGATGTCCTTGTCATCAATCAGAATAGTTCCGGAAGTCGCATCATACATGCGGAGGAGCAGGTTTGCCACGGTTGATTTGCCCGATCCTGTGGTCCCGATGATTGCCAGTGACTGTCCCAATTTTACTTCGAAAGATACGTCATCAAGGGCCTTGATTCCCGAATCAGGATATACAAAGGATAAATTTTTGACCTTTATCTCCCCTACAATATCCTTCTGGAAATTTTCTGTGCTGACAATATCATTTTCCTCATCCAAAAACTCATTGATCCGGGTCTGGGAAGCCGCCGCACGCTGCACGATACTAGTGACCCATCCCAGTGATGTCACCGGCCAGGTAAGCATGCTGACATAAAGGATAAACTCGGCAATTACACCGTATCCGATAGCTCCGTCAATGACCTGCAAACCACCTACATATATCGTAATGATAGTACTCAATCCAATGAGTGCCAAAATGAGCGGATAGAACAGGGATTCCACGACGGTTAGCCGAATGGACTTTTCTTTATAATCCTCGCTTGCCTTCCGAAAGTCATTCGCGCTGTCCTTTTCCCGCACGAATGCTTTAATCACCCGAATACCGGAAAACGCCTCCTGAACAAACGTACTCAAATTGGACAGGCTCCGTTGGATTTTTTCAGAACGCTCATTGATCATGTTGTTCACCACATAGATACTTAGAGACAGGACAGGCAAAGGTAAAAGGGAATAAATGGTCAAGGGAACATTGACCGTAAACATGTAGGCAATCACCATGGGGAACAAAACGACCAAGTTGATACCGTACATAATGGCAGGTCCCAGGTACATGCGTACCCTTCCGACATCCTCGGTAATCCGGGCCATCAGGTCACCGGTGCTGTTTTGGCGGTAAAAGGACAAAGGTAAATTTTGGTATTTTCCGTAAATTTCATTTTTCAGGTCATATTCTATCAGCCGGGACATGGCGATGATGGTCTGTCTAATCAAGAACAAAAAGACCCCCCTTAGGAGGGCCATCGCTAAAATCAAACTGCCAAACACAAAAATAAAACTCAAAAATACGGATCTGGCTTCGCCACTCAGCGGACTTTGGTCAAAAAGCTGGTAAAAGCTAAAACTTTCGACTACATAATCAATCGCTATACGAACCAGTTGGGCGGGAATGATAACGAAAATATTGGAAATGACCGTAAACAAGGTACCTAAGATCAGGTACCACTTATATTTTACCAGGTATTTATTTAATCTCCAAAGTGGCTTCACAAAATAAAAAGCTAGAAATATAGAAAATTCTTTTATAATATCTTACTGCCTAGATTAGTAAAGCAACTCAAAAATATTTAATTTTGCGTTGAATCAATTAACCCAGTTCTCATAGAATTCAAATATAACACAATCTACTACTCAAAGTTCACATGTCGGGGATTAAAACAGCGGAAACGGAAAAAGAAGAATCGATCTATGGGCAGCTAAGTGCCTTGGGACACGAGCAATTGGTCCTCTGTTATGACGAACCTACCGGCCTCAAAGCTATCATTGCGATCCACAATACTGTGTTGGGTCCAAGTTTGGGGGGCACCAGGCTGTGGCATTATGCTTCTGAGGAAGCTGCCATCACAGATGCGTTGAGGCTTTCAAGGGGAATGACCTTCAAAGCGGCGATATCCGGTCTGAATATTGGTGGCGGCAAAGCCGTGTTGATAGGTGATCCGTCCATGAAGACAGAAGCTTACCTTCGCCGTTTTGGCCGGTTTGTGGAAAGCCTTGGTGGCCGGTACGTTACTGCCGAGGATGTCAACATGAAGACCCGGGACATGGAATACATTGCCATGGAGACCTCCCACGTTACAGGTCTTCCTGAAATAAAAGGGGGTGGTGGTGATCCTTCTCCGGTGACTGCATACGGCACCTATCTCGGTATCAAATCCGCCGCAAAAAAAGCCTATGGCAGTGACAGCTTGGTCGGTAAGCGAATCGTAGTCCAGGGGGTTGGCCAGGTAGGGATGTATTTGGTGGAACACCTGATGAAAGAAAAAGCCCAGGTTTTTATTACGGATATTTTCGATGTAAAACTTAGTGAGGTAGCAAGGATTACCGGAGCACAAGCGATTTCCGCGGCACATGTCTATGATTTCCCAATGGACATCTATGCACCCTGTGCGCTGGGAGCCACGCTCAATGACTACAGTATACCTTCCCTTACCTGTGACATTGTGGCAGGTGCTGCAAACAATCAGTTGGCAAATGAGCAAACGCATGGCCGCATGCTAATGGAAAAAGGAATTATATATGCACCTGATTTTTTGATAAATGCAGGCGGACTGATGAATGTGTACGCCGAGTACTTGGGAGGATACAAAAAGGAACTTGCCTTGAAGCAAACAGAAACGATTTATGACACCAATCTACGGGTGCTTCATCTGGCAGCGGACAACGGATTACCACCACAGCAAGTTGCCATGGATATGGCTTGGAAGCGGATCTCAAGCCTTTCAAAGGTAAAGATGGCCTTTTGATCCCGATAAGTCCTTCAATATCCAAAATTCTCCTTCGGAAAAAGTAGTCGGGCAACTTCGCTTTCCCTAGTTTCAAATTCGATAGCTCTCAGAAAAATGCTGTATTCTTAAGAATTTGATTCCTTCCCATGCGAAAATAGTGTAAATTTGCGTTCTTTAAATTCAGGTAATGCTTAACAGAAGAATTCTTAGAGTAAAAGCTTTTCAGTCCTTGTATGCTTATCACCAGTGCAAGACATCAAATTTCAATCTGGCCAGAGACTTTATAAAAGATTCATTCCAGCCGGATCTGAACAGTATGGAGGTTCAGGACAAGTTACAGTTGAAGAAAGATGCCGAAACCTGCCTGGATCTTTTCGCCCGGAATTTGGAGTCCAATACCTTGGTAGGTAATGCCGATGTGCTTGCAAAGATTAAAAATGTTGCCCAGTTGGCTATAAAACAATATCATAAAACCTGCGATGCGGATCTTACGTTTCTTCGAAACAACATGATCACTGCCGCAGAACGTATTCCGGAGCTTTACCTCTATGCCATTGGCTTATTGATGGCTTTCGGGGATCATGTGGGCAAAGAGTCAGATAAGCGGAAAAAATTTTCCCAGGGAAGCATGACGCCCGAAAGTCCGGGAGAGGACAATTTGTTTAAAAACAAATTGTTGGTATTTCTTCAGAATGATTCGCCCATAAACAGTGAGTTTATTCGTCACCATGTACACCTCGAAGATTGGAAAGAAGAAATAAAGCAGTGGTTTAGGGATTATGTCAAACCACTTGAGGAATATCAAGCATATATACAACTTCTAAATCCAACCTTCGAGGAAGATCTGGAAATTGCACAGGCAATTTTGAAGAAAGTTATTTTCAAAAATGACACCATTTTAAGCTTTTTTCACGAGCTTGATCTTAACTGGACTGAAAATAAGCCAGTAGTCAGAAGTTTGGCATTAAAAGTGTTAAAAAATATAGACCCTAAGCAGCCACTTCCCGATGAGTTTTTACCTGAATTAGCCATAAATTGGGAGGACGACAAAGAGTTCTTCAAGAATATATTTAATTTTACCGTAGAATCCGAAGCGGAGTACAGTGAGCGGATAGCCGTAAAAGCAAAGAACTGGGACATAGACCGAATTGCTTTGACTGATAAGGTTATCTTGTCCATGGCACTGACAGAGATGGTGAATTTCCCGAGTATTCCGGTAAAAGTTACCATAAATGAGTATATTGACATATCAAAAACCTACAGTACGCCCAAAAGCAAACAATTTGTGAACGGTTTGCTGGATGTTTTGGCCAAAGAGCTAACCGATTCGGGGATAATCCGTAAAAGTGGTAGGGGACTAATTGATAACAAGTAAACTAACAACAACATGAGCAATAAGGGAAATTCCGTAATGGCATTTGTACTGGGAGCAGGTTTGGGAGCTACATTGGGTGTCTTATTTGCGCCAGATGCCGGCAACAATACCAGAGATAGGCTTACCTACCAATTGGCAAAGTACAAAGATGAATTAGAAGAACTTGTCAAAGATCTCATAGAGGGTAAATCACTTCCTTCCAATGAGGCCAAATCTGAGGGAAACAAGGTGATCTCTGAGGCGAAAACCAAAGCAGAAAACCTCTTGAATGATGTCAACAAATTAATCGATCAAATTAATCAGGAAAATAACAATAATTAATCACAACATGAAAACATATCTCCGTTTTTCAGCCTTGGCAATTGCGTCATCATTAATTATCCTAAGTTGTAACAGCAAGAATCAGGATGAAGCTGAAAGAATAAAATCGTTAGAGCAGAAAATTTCCCAGTTGGAGCAAAACCAAGTTGTCACGCCCACCAATGTGCAAAACGTCCAGCCGGCCGATCCAAGCACAGTGGGAGTTTTTGAATTCGGCGCCATGGAACATGATTTTGGCACCATCGCCGAAGGGGAAGTTATCGAGCATTCATTCAATTTTAAAAACACGGGACAGGCGCCATTGGTAATCTCCAACATCCAGGCATCTTGCGGTTGTACAAGCCCCGACTGGACCAAGGAACCCATTAAACCCGGAGATGAAGGTTTCGTAAAAGTGGTGTTCAATTCTGCAGGCAAAAGCGGCGTTCAAAGCCCAACAGTCACGATTCAAGCCAACACTTCCCCAAATGTAACCCGCCTGAGGCTTAAAGGTACCGTCAACCAAAAAACCGCATCCGCTACAAAACCAACACTAGGTCCAGTTAAAAAATAATCATGTTTACAACAATTCTGTTACAAGCGGGCGGTGGTGCCAGTGGCATCATGGGTCAGGTTTTTCTGTTTGGTAGTATTATACTGATCATGTATTTCTTCATGATCAGGCCCCAGCAAAAAAAACAAAAGGAGACAACTCTTTTTATCTCGGAAATAAAGAAAGGTGACCAAGTGGTAACCGTGGGTGGAGTTCATGGCAAAGTGTATGCGGTGGAGGGAGATACAGTTCTCATGGAGCTTGACAAAGGACTTAAAATCAAAGTTGAAAAAACAGCCCTTTCATTGGAGTACAGTAAAAAAATAAAAGAAATTAATAAAGAGGTAAAAGAAGTAAAAGAAATAAAATAACCCCTTCTCTTGAGTAAAATTCGCAAATACTTCGATAAGCTCAAACCGGAAAGATCTTCAAATCTCAAAGTGGTGGCTCTTTGTGTGCTTACAGCCACCACTTTTTGGGTTTTGAATGCCTTAAATAAAGATGATTACACAACAGTGGTCAATCAGTCTATCATTTTTTTATATAATCAGGATGAGTTTATGGCAGTGGAAGAACTTCCCAAATCCATCAACATCCAAATAAACGGTAATGGTTGGGATTTGCTTCGCAAATACTTCAGAATTCAATCTACACCCTTCCCAATCCAACTTGAGGAACCTTCCGCAAGAGGTTATTTGCTTACAAAAGATCTACACCGCGAACTTTCCGATAACCTGTCCCCTACCCAGTTGGTGAGTATTGTGCAGGATACGGTGAAATTTAAAATCGACAAAATAGTTTCGCACAAAATCAAGATAAAGTTGGACACTGCCGAAAACATATTGTCGAAAAATTTTCGTTTTGTGGGACCCATAATTATCAATCCCGAAACGGTAACGGCCAAAGGGGCCATTTCAGTTATGGAGCGGCTGGATGGCAAATTGGTTATTGAGATCGGTGAAGAAAATGTAAACAGTAATTTCTCGAAATTGCTTCCGCTATCCTTGCCCAAGGAGTTGCGCAATTACCTTCAGCTGGAGGAGCAGGCAGTTCAGGTTAATTTTGAAGTGGTGGAGTTTATTGAAGGAAGCGTGGAGCTACCGATTACGAAGCGCTATTTCCCCGCAAGTGTAACCATGGCTGAAAATCAAAATACGGTTAAATTGGCCTACCTGTTGGATGAAAGGGAACTTGAGGCATTTCAAAAACTTGATTTGGAAGCCATTCTGAATTATAACAATAGAAACGGAGAAGACAGTACGGTGGAAGTTTCTTTAAAGCGAATTCCGCCTTATTTGGAGATCGTAGCCTTTGACCCTCCGAATTTTAAGTTGATCTATGAGTAAGCACGTTCCGGTTTTAGTTGGACTCACCGGCGGGATTGGTGCGGGAAAATCCACCATTGCCAAGTTTTTTACCCTTCTCGGCATACCCATTTATGATGCGGATGACCGGGCCAAGTGGCTGATGTCAAATAATCCAGCACTCAAAAAACAAGTATTAGATACGTTTGGAGACGAATCGTTCACGCAAGATGGGGAGCTCAACCGTTCATTCCTTGCGAAAACGATATTTGCAGACCCGGAGAAAACCGCTATCGTAAACGCATTAGTTCATCCTGCCGTAAAGCATGATTTTATGGACTGGACGGAAAATCAAAAAACTCCTTATATAATAAAGGAAGCGGCTTTGCTTTTTGAGACGGGTTCCTATCAAGACTTGGACAAAACGATTCTGGTAGCCGCCCCTCTGGAAATACGGATAGCCCGGGTAATGGCAAGAGATCCGCATCGAGACCAAAACCAAATTTATGAGATCGTGGCACGTCAACTTCCTGAAGAACAGAAAAAAGAACTGACAGATTTTTTGGTTGACAATACAGGAGACATATTGGTAATTCCCCAAGTGTTAAAAATTCACAACTCCTTAATTTCCAGTCAAAAACTCTCCTAAAATTTAGCCAGGTTAATCTGGTCCAGGTAAAATTTCATTCTGGAATGTCGGTGGTTGAGGAATTCAATCTTGTCGATACGGTCATGTTTATGGTTGTAAAAAACCTCCACATACTCTCTACCCAACAGATACAGATTGATTTTATAGGCATAGTAGCGGATACCTACGACAAAGGTACCCTCCGAATAGAGTTTCTGGATTTTTTTGCCCAGTGATAGCTTTTTAAAATCTTCTTTACTCATATTTCCAATGTATTGCAGTTCCAGAGACAATCGTCTCTTCGTTTCAATTTTAATAGTATTTGATTTTCAGTGCTTTAACACCTGATTTCAAAACTGTATTTGAACATCTAAATTAATCATTTTTTCTTTCATCCAAAACAACCTCCTAGTATAATTAGGTTTCAGCACTTATAGCTTGCCAACAATTACTTTCCCAAATCTTCATCAGCACCCCACTAAGAGGTTAATATATTCGTTAGGATTTTGTTTGCTAAAGCATCCTGTTTAATATTGGATAAAATTGACTAATCGGTACATGTACAAACGAATTCCCCACCTAATAACTTGTCGCTGCGTTTTAATTTTTTTTGGACTTAGCCTGCTTTTTTCCTGTTCTTCCACCAAAAAAATCAGAAATCAAAACATCCAACAAGTTGTGGATACAGCGAAAACCTTTCGCGGTACTCCATACCGCTATGGAGGTACAACCCGGGCTGGAATGGACTGTTCCGCATTGGTATACCAATCCTTCCGTAGTGTAGGCGTGACACTACCCCGCTCAACGGCAGATCAGATCAAAATCGGCAAAAAAATATCACGAAGCAATCTTCAAAAAGGCGATGTGGTCTTTTTTGCCACCGGAAACCGCAAGAGAAAAGTCACACATACCGGCATTGTCACACAAACTGGACGTGGAAACATACAGTTCATTCATGCCTCCACTTCGCTGGGCGTTACAGAAGACAATATCTTCTCCAACTATTGGTCTGGTAAATTCCTTCAAGGAAGGAGGGTTTTTTAATTGGCAAATACATAAAAAAACAGGTGTTTTTTTTCTTTAAAGCATTCCTGAAAATCGCCGCATAAAAAATTGGTTGAAAGTGGATTAATTTTTAAAACATCCTTTGGTATTAATCTTTATTAACTAATTTTGCATCCGAATAAAACGTACAGTTCCTTTTCATCTTAAAATATAAAAATGGCGAATACTGGTAAGATAACTCAAGTCATTGGTCCCGTGGTAGACATCTCTTTCGAAGGTGTCACCCTTCCCAACATTTTGGACGCACTTGAGATTACTAAAGAAAACGGTCTGAAGGTAGTATTGGAGGTTCAGCAGCATTTGGGAGAGGATAGGGTAAGAACCATCTCCATGGATTCTACCGAGGGCATGGTAAGGGGCATGGAAGTCACCAATTTAGGATCTCCCATATCAGTTCCTACCGGAGAAGGCATCAGAGGCAGGTTGTTCAACGTGATCGGAGAAGCAATAGACGGATTGCCCCAGCCACCAAGCGGTACAAGATTGCCTATACACCGATCTGCTCCCAAGTTTGAAGATCTCTCTACATCAACAGAAGTTTTATATACCGGAATAAAAGTGATCGATTTGATTGAACCTTATGCCAAAGGTGGTAAAATCGGACTCTTTGGAGGTGCAGGGGTTGGTAAGACCGTACTTATTCAAGAGCTGATCAACAATATAGCAAAAGCCTATTCCGGGCTTTCCGTATTTGCCGGTGTGGGAGAAAGAACCCGTGAAGGAAATGACTTGCTTCGGGAAATGATCGAATCAGGCATCGTGACCTACGGAGATGCTTTTGTGAAATCCCTAGAAGAAGAAGGCGGATGGGATCTTTCCAAAGTTGATCTCAAAGGATTGGAGAATTCCAAGGCAACTTTCGTATTTGGTCAGATGAATGAGCCTCCTGGAGCGCGCGCGCGTGTTGCCCTTACCGGATTGACGCTAGCCGAATACTACCGTGACGGTGAAGGAGACGGAGCAGGAAAAGATATCCTTTTCTTCATAGACAATATTTTCAGATTTACCCAGGCTGGTTCTGAAGTTTCTGCCCTTTTGGGACGTATGCCATCAGCCGTGGGGTATCAGCCTACACTTGCCACCGAAATGGGAGCTATGCAGGAACGGATTACTTCTACCAAGAACGGTTCCATTACCTCCGTGCAGGCCGTTTACGTACCTGCGGATGACTTGACTGACCCGGCACCTGCCACGACATTTGCGCACTTGGATGCCACTACGGTACTTTCCCGCAAAATTGCGGAATTGGGTATCTATCCGGCCGTGGATCCGTTGGAATCAAGCTCTAGGATCCTTGATCCGATCATTATCGGTGACGAGCATTACAACTGCGCCACCCGCGTGAAAGAGACACTACAGCGGTACAAAGAATTACAGGATATCATTGCCATCTTGGGTATGGAAGAATTATCCGAAGAAGACAAACTCGTGGTAACCCGTGCAAGAAGGGTTCAGCGGTTTCTTTCCCAACCTTTCCACGTTGCAGAGCAGTTTACAGGCCTGAAGGGAGTATTGGTAGACCTCAAGGATACCATCAGGGGATTTACCATGATTATGGACGGCGAATTGGATCACCTGCCTGAGGCAGCGTTCAACTTGGTGGGAAGCATCGAAGATGCCATTGCCAAGGGTGAAAAAATGCTGGCTGAAGTAAAATAAGTTACACAATCAATTCGGTGCACGCCAACTGTGCACCGTTTTTCAAGCTATATTATGCATCTAGAAATCATAACTCCCGATAAAAAAGTGTTCGTAGGAGAAGTTTCTGAAGCTTCATTTCCCGGGGCTGATGGTTCGTTTCAGGTTTTGAAAAACCACGCTCCCCTTGTGTCAGCCCTTGCCAAGGGTCCGATTTCATTGACTACAGCACTCGGAAAGCAATCTTTTATAGTGGATGGCGGGGTAGTGGAGGTCAACGACAACAAAATAATGGTTCTGGCCGAAAAGGTGCTCGCATAAATAAGGTCCATTTTTAAAAATAAAAAGGGTAATCCTCAAATGGGCTACGTTTTTTGTATTGTCTCCGTGCCCATCGATAAAATGACACGCTTAGCTTAGGCTGCGTCACTTTAGATGGTTGGAACGGATAAACGGTATGGCATTGTTTATTTCCCCCATCTGGTAAAACCTACGTTCCCGTATCAAACGCATCTATGTTCTTTCTGTTTTTTTCCTGCCAATAGTCTTCAATACCGTCCTGTCCCTGTTTTTCAGCCCAGTTACTGAGGATGGTCCGCTCTTCCTTGTAATCAATCAATGGCACAGCAAATCCACAGGATGTCTGGACTAGGTCAATGGTCATTTCAATGATTTGTCCCACAACTGGACTTTTTGTAAAGAGATCGGAATATTCCTGAAATAGCCCGTCTTTGGGATGGTAAAACTATGCCACTCCATAAAGCCTCAAGATCTGGGGTTTTCCCTCAAATGCGCAAAACATTATCTTCGTTCGGCCATTTCGGCGTAAATGGTCCGCATTCTCATTTCCACTTTCCAGTTAGATTCACCCAGAGAATATTGCTCCCGTCTAGTATTCTTAAAGTATCCGTTTCTTTGGGAGAAACGTTCACCCTTCCTTCCCCCGCCGCAGTTCCCACAAAAAAACTTTCTGATCTGACTATAGGCTGTCCATGGCCTATGAAACCAATAACATAGAAACCATCAATCCAAATAAAGAAAACGTAGTGGAAAAATTGGGGGAAATGACGCAAGGCAGAGGCGTTGATGCCTGTATAGATGCAGAGGGCATGGAGGCAGACCGAAATTTCCTCGACAAGGTAAAAGCAGTCATTATTATCGAAAAAGGTACGGACGATGTATTGAATACCTGTTTTATATCGGTCCGAAGAGGTGGGACAGTTTCTGTGGTCGGGATTTATGGAAGTCCCTACGATAATTTTCCCTTACATCGGATTTTTGATAAGGGTTTAACGATCAAGATGGGACAGGCACCAGTCCATACCTATATAGATCATCTTACTTATTTATTGGAAGAAGACAAAGTAAAGTTGGATGATATTCTTACGCATACCCTGCCGCTCTCGGAGGCCGCGCACGGTATGACATCTTCAAAAAGAAGAAAGAGGATTGTGTAAA
The DNA here is from genome assembly GCA_038209145.1 of Cytophagales bacterium. Lineage (GTDB taxonomy): Bacteria > Bacteroidota > Bacteroidia > Cytophagales > Cyclobacteriaceae > Lunatibacter. The sequence goes on from JBBQXZ010000094.1 coordinate 16,002, forward strand.
AGTTATCCTTAAGCCCTAACAACGGAATGCAGCATTTCGAAATAATGTTGTGAAATAGCCCCGGTAAAGACCGTTTCAATTTTTAAAAAATAAAATGAGGATAAAATTATTATCCTTTCTTTTGTTTAATTATAGATGAAATACATAACCTTTTAATGGATCAAAACCTTCTGTTTTGACGATAATAACAACACTAAAATAAAACCACGACGACCTTATAATTTCTCAATCGAGACTGACATTAATATTTAAAAGAATATTTTTTATGTGAGGAATAGCCGTTCTATAAACAAAATTGTCGAGATATCATGTAGAAAAACGAATTACCATGCGTGGCTTGCTAGAAAAAATAAAAATTTTAGCCTTTGTAGAACTATTTCCCCAATATGAGTATTTGCGTTAGGGAGGCATTCAGTAAAAAAAATTAAGTAATTGATTTAAACTCGCCGCAGAA
>JBBQXZ010000095.1:0-16430 GCA_038209145.1 Cytophagales bacterium
ACCTATCCCGATTCCAAATTGGATTATTGGTCAGGTGCTCAAGAAGACTATCTCTGTGATATCGTATATGTCAAAAAAGGTGAACAACGAGTCTATGCTTTTGTAAATCCCTACACAGGAGCGGTTCAGGGTCACGCCACTATTACTTTTCAGCGATTTTTCCGTGACCTTCACTATTACCTATTTATACCTTTTCAGTATGGTCATTTTACAGTTTTGATTTTTGCTTTTCTTTTGCTGATTTCTTGTTTGACTGCCTTGGTTTTCTACAAGAAATGGTATCGGAAACTTTTTGAACTCAAAACCAAAAACGGGTCTTTGGTATTCTTCAGGAGCTTACATCGACTCGTCGGGGTCTGGTCGGTTCCTTTCACCTTGCTGTTTTCGGTGACCGGAATTTGGTACTTTATTGAGCGCACCAACATCGCTAATGTCTCAGATATTGCAAATCCGCAGCAGCCGAAATTTGAATATTCTGGTCTGCCAATTAACTCGGAAATAGATTTTTCATTTACAGTGGATTATTCTTTGGCAGAAACTGTAGCAAAGACCGAAATCCCTTGCTTGGAGGTGAAGGATATTGTGCCACCGGCCGGACCAGACGAAGTTATCTACCTAACCGGGACCAGCGATGTTCCGTTGGTGAGGAACCGAGCAAATCGGGTTTATCTTGATCCCTTGACTTATAAGGTTTTGGGAGTACAGCGGGCTAAAGATCTCAATACAATTACCTATCTCAACGACATAGCCGATCCGATCCATTTCGGGACTTGGGGAGGACTCCTTACGAAATTTATATGGTTTATATTCGGTTTGGGGATTTCCTCACTCGTACTCTCGGGAATCTGGATCAGTATAAAGCGAAAAGTAAAAACACTGGCAAAACAACAAAAACAGCGGATGGGTATTTGGAAATATATCAACTGGCTTGTTTTTTTAATCCTGATTGGATTCATGTACAACATGCTCATCACCACCTATCATGCTTCTGTCCTTGCATTGACTACTGTCACGGGTGGCTGGATGATATTTACTGGAGCAGCGTGGTATCTCTTTGCGTACAAACTGAAAAAAGTGGTTGATAAGGAAATGAACAATAAAAATCAAGCATACCAAACTGAGCCTGGGAAAAGCTCTTATAGTAAACTTTGATGGTGTTGAAAACAGTTTAATATTGTAACTAACCCGAAAAATCAAGGGGGTACTTGTAGAAATAGTTTATGCTATAGGTTTTTATTTTTAATATTTTGATGTAATTTACATGGGAATGCGCCGGAAAATATCTTGTAATGGTTTTAAACCGGTGGGTGAATAGAAATTCGGACTCTATGAGGACGAGTCAGAACAATGACAATTCCCAAAATTAAACAGTTGGATGGGAATTCGAAAGGCTTTATACATGATTATGGTATGCGTTTACTTCAAATCTAAGCAAGTGGTAAGCAAAAACAATTATTCTGACCAATTTAAAATAGCCTCATTTGAACAAAATATAAACTTTTAATAATTTAATCAATAATTTTTTGTACCTTTGTCCCATAATTAAAAAAATTAGCGTTTATTTAAAAAGATTAAACCCATACCTCCTTCCATTGTTTGGGTATTCTTCTCAAAATGAGCCAAATTCACATCACTAAAACCTAACATTATGAAAAATTATTTTAAATCATCAGTAGCTATTTTGGCCTTTGTATTTATAGGGTCGGTATTCCTTTTTGGTTGTTCCGAAGACGATTTACCAATGGACGATAATCTCGTTAAATTTGAGAACATACAAGTTGTGGGCGGAGAAGAGGTGCCCATAAATGCCTCGACCGCTACCGGGACATTTAATGGGACGTTCGATAAGACTACCAAAATATTGACGTATAGACTTACCTTTACGGGTCTTACCCCTACAAATATGCATTTTCATAAAGGTGCAGTTGGGGTAAATGGTCCTGTAGCCATCGCTATTTCAGCTTCTCCCTATACCAGTCCAATCAATACTATGACTCCCGCATTGACCACCGAACAAGAAGCAGATTTACTGAATGGACTCTGGTATGTAAATATACACAGTGCGGCATTTCCACCCGGTGAACTACGCGGTCAGGTAGATTAATTATTTTGAAAACTATAAAATTAGATCGTAGTCAAGAATTTTAAAAAACATCCTTTAAACGACAATCTAATTAAAACCTCCAAGTGGATAACGCTTGGAGGTTTTTATATGTTAGCCCATCAAATCTATAAGTGGTTAGAGGTCGGAACTTAAGGACACACAATATTGGCATGGCAAATTTTGTCCGCTTGGACCATTCTTTGAATCAAGTTGTTGAAAACCGTGGCTTTGCTTTGAAACCTGTTGGGGCGATAACTGAATTCGTTCAGGTACTGCGATATATGCTTTTCGCTTACCCATTAATAGGTCGTCCTGATCCGGGGTTTGACTTTGTGGATCATCACGCATAATGCATTGAAGTTAGGCCCCTTGTTTCTGGGTATCTGCTTTATTTGATAATTCTTGGAGATAGAGCTATATCCACGCCATTCATCCGTGGTTATATTTGCCTGGGCACTGGTGATTTTGATGAGAAGTCTTTGATTTACAGGGAGTAGAAACGTCTTACTTTTCCGCCGATTGTCAACTGAAGCGCAAAAACCACTTTTTTCTTCTTGGTGTCATAACTCCTTCTTGGCTTGCGGTCTTCCTTGCCCCATACCACAAATTCGTTGACATAAACGTTGCCATCCATGGGATGGACCTCACTTGATTTCATTCCTTTCCGGATTTTATGCATAAACAGCCTCGCCGCATTGGACAGTTTGGGGATAAACAGCGAAGTTCAGAAGCTGTTTTCGAAGGTTTTGCGGGAGGATGACGGCGGCAGGTCGCGGGTGAGGCATAAGGCGTCTACTTTAAAACCGGGTGTCAAAGAAATCGAGAATTTCAGGTATTATGATGTTCTTAAATTCCGATTAGATCAATAAATATACTGGTTCAGGTGATTTTCATTAGTTCCTTTGCTTCCATTTTTTTGGATCCTAGGGGGTATGAAAAACAGCCAAAATCAGGGTTTGATTTTCATTAACTTGAAAATGAATGTCAAAGGGAAATATTCATATAAAGTATATCCTTGTTTCGCCATATTTACTTTTAAATTTTAAGACGTTATTTTGAATATTGGTAATGGCCTGGTAAACATTTTCCTCAAAGAGACTGCCCAGATTTTCCAACTGATCTTCGTACCAAAGAAATGCCACCCGGATATCCATTTCAGCGGCTTTAGCTATTTTACCGCTATGGTGCATTATTTTTTGAAGATCTCTTTTTTGGCTTCTTCCCAATCGCGGGTTTTCATTTCACCGCTTTCGATTAGCTGCAAACGACGATTAACCTCCTCTTGCTGCCATTGTGGAAGTAAATCTTCTTCATTTTTGATGGAAACATAATCCAGCGTTTGGATAAACTCCAGAAATGTTTTAAACGGTCGTCCTGTATCTCCAGTGTAATTTTCATAATTCCAAAATTTTAATTTGGGACCTCATTCCTTCATTCAAACGGAGTCAACTAAAGGTATGCCTATAAAGAAAAAATGATTACCCTTATCAAATATATGTATTTCTAAGGTGTTCCTTTTTCTGATGCTGTGTATAATTCCATTGAGATTTTTTGCTTCTGCTTCAAGTTCTTTCCTTTCGGGATCAGATTCTCCCAATTTTTTCCCGACCAAAGGTCATGATAGTTGGCCTTCATCAGGGCATAATCCAGCATTTTGAAATTGGTCAAGAGAATATCAGGAGGAGAACCAAGAATGGTCTCACGGTTCTCGATGATATTTTTAGGCCCCATCGTAGTGGGAAAGTTTTTATTGTCTTTGCCTTCACCGATAAAAAGTCCTGCTGTTATTTTTCCTTTTAACCTATCATCTCCATGAATTGTCTCGGCAAAACGCTCTGCCTGATCTGTGGCCAGGGCATTCATGGGATAGAGGATGATTACCTTGATACCATACCGATGCTGCTGTTGATAGCAATAGTCCAAAACCGGGAATAAAAATGATTCTGTCTTACCAGAGCCTGTACCCGTGGTAATCCATGTAGGTTCAGGCTTCTTTTCAAGGGTACTCAATCTGTGCCAGGATTTCACCTGATGGTCGTAAGGAGGCCAATCAGGTTTAATAGTCAAAGGAATATTGGCAATTTCCTCTGGATTGGCCTTGACAAAAGGTAACCTGAGAGAAATGTACGGTCCCTTAAACATTCCCTCTGTAGGATGGGTAATAAAGTCATAGAATGCCTGATGCACTTTCTTATCCTGAAAAGTAAAGGTAGCCCTGAGATAGGCTAAAATGGATTCCTTAATTTCTATGGCTTGTTGTAGGCTGATCATATGTTTTTGAGCTGCGAGCTGTTGGCTACAAGCTACAAGTTTCAAGATGGGACTCGAAGCTCGCCGCTCCAAGCTTTAAAATTTTATGATTTAATTTCCCAATCCAGTTGATTGATATATGATTGAAGTCTAGTTAATTTTTCGATTAATTCATTAAAGGAAAGTGATTTCCCATAGATCATCTGTTCCTGCATGATTTTATAATCTTCCGCCCAAGCTTTCAAGATTTATTCAGGAGGAATGAAACAGATGTTTTTAGGAGCATGCTTTGAATAATCCATACCATTGATACGGGTTATCTTACTTCTGTGTCTTACGATTCCTTGATATAAGTTCGGAGAAGCTATTGCGATATCTGCAAACTCAGTATCCATAATCCGCTCGATATCATAAAGGTGGCGGCTGAGTCTGTGGGTTCTTATACTGTCTTCGGATTTTTGAAATTCCTCATGTAGTAGGAAGATTTTTTCCAGAAAAGTTCTTTCCACATTGACACAAGGGATTTGGATAGCTGCATCTGCAAAACTCCTTTCGGCAAAATATTTCCCAACAAAACTTTGGATTGATTTAAGAGTAAAGGGCTCGCGTAAGGAACGGCTTCCAATTTCAATCAGTACTCTTGATTTGATGTAACTTGACACCTTGGGGAAAACAGAAGGATAAATCAGCTCGATAGTTTGTGGATCTTTATCAGACTGAGTGCTTTCCGGTAATTCAAAAGAGACTCCTTCAAATCCCGCTTGTTCAAAACTTTCTTTGAGTTGGGGAAAGAAGACTTCACGAATGAACTGATGGGATGCCCTTCGAAGCTTATCTACCTGATGCTTGCCCAGGTCATTGCCAAAACCCAAATAATTCCTATCCAGTGCAAGGTCGATATCTTCAGAAAATCGCTCAATCATGCCCCAGCCCTTACTTAGCGAGGTACCTCCCTTAAAAACCAAAGCGTCGGCCATATCCAGCTCAAAAACCTGATGAAGGATCTGTGTCACCCACCAGTCTTTTTCAATGGCAATAGGCTTCAATTTGGACTTGACTTCAATTTCCTTGAAGATGTTAATCTTACTTGAATCCGGGATTTTCAACCATTCCTGCATATCAGACCTCCTCTTTTTTTGAAATTGCCTGTCGCATGATTATCCTGATCCATTCAGGAGCAAGCCGCATATCATGTACTAATCGATGCTGTTCCTCTTTTTTCAATATAGCAATGATTTTTGCTTTTTCGGCTGCACTGATTTGATCTTTTCCTAATGCCTTCAAAGCCTGTATGGCCAAACCGCTGATTTCTCCTATGGCATTTAGGTTTTTTGGACTGGTCTTTTTAAATACAATAGATTTGTTTCCAACTTTTATTTTCCTTGGCGCAGCATCAGTCAGATAAACAATATTGACCGGCACTTGTGGAGATATACCTAAGGCATTCAAAGCAAAATCTCCTGTTGGAACAATCCTAGCCTTATCTCTTTTGGCAATGGCTTGGGCGATTTCCTCTGTGGTAACAGAAACCTCCCCGATGTAGGGGTCATGCTTAGGCCGGGTATAAATCCCCCTTGCCACCCTTTTGAGTTCTTCTTTTTCCGTCAACCGGTCCAAAGATTTCTGTATCGTATTGGCACTACCGAATGATATAAAATCCTCAATAAAAAAAAGCGTACCCCCCTTCGCTTTTTTTACTTTTGTAAGTATCTTATTTTCAGTAGTTAAAACCATTATTAACAAATATTTATGTCGTTAAATTAGTAAATATTTACGACAATAAAAGCATTCCTCGGAAATAACACGAATGCATTTATTTTCTTTGAAGTAAAAAGACCCCTGTAACAAATAAATCCAATGATTTTTACAGGGCAACAGACCTTTGTGTCAAGAAAAAGTATCAGGAAGCCATCCCCATCTTCCTAAAGCTTATTGAAGAGAATCCAACAGATTCTGAATACCACAGAAATTTGGCACAGGCGTACGAGGAATCAGGTGATTATGAAACCGCCATCAATCATTTGATAGATGCCCTGAAATGGAATCCTTCCAACCATTGGGCATTGATTCTGATGGGTAACATTTACATCCGGTATTACAACGATGTAACTACTGCCATGACCTACTTTGACCAAGTGGTGGAAAGCGACCCAAATAATTACGTGGTGCTGAATAACATTGGAGGGACATTTCTCCAATTGGGAAAATTGACTTTAGCGGAAAGATTCCTATCCAAGGCGTATATAGCCAATCCTAAATTTTCACATGTGACTTTAGGTTTAGGATTGGTTAATTTTCAAAAGGGAGAATTCAGAACCGCTTTTGACTTCGCTATCGATACTTTTAAAAATGAAGAAAACGTAGAAGGACCAGTCTATCAAAAAGCGTTACAACTCGCCTTGGAATCCTCTAAATCTCTTCTAAAACAACAGGTAGAGAAAGAAACCGTGGTAGATTATATCCAGGAGATTGAAAACCTAACTGGAAAAGAAGTTAGAATTGAAGAAGATCCAACCATCTCAACAGCTGCCAAGATAGAGTTTGCGGAAAACTATGACAGAGATTTCCATCTTGTAAAAACCAACCCAAAATATCCCAACACAGACCATTTGATTGCCCATGAGCTGACTCACCTCAAATTGGCCGAAGAAGCCCGTAAAGATGGAGTAAACAAATTATTCGTTGGTAAGGATAGTAAGTTGGAAGAGTTCAACAGAACCATCCGAGGAACGCAGAAAAAATTGGAGAAAAGAGGGATTCCCCAATCCAGTATTGACAGGTATTCAAATGGTTTGTTTCATGGAATCCTTGGTCAAGTTTACAATACGCCAATTGACCTTTTCATTGAAGATTATCTTTTTAACCACTACCCTGAATTGAGATATGTTCAATTCATATCCCTTTACCAACTCAACCAAGAAGGTCATAAATCGGTCAACGACCCAAAATTCATTGACTTATCCCCACCGGATATCCTGACAAAAAGTAGAATTTATAATGTGGTTTCCGCCAGACACTTCGAGTCTCTTTTTGGTATCAACATGGAGAAGACTTATACCATAAAACCCTTCGAAAAAGAACAGGTTGATGCCTTCTGGGAGGAGTTCAATGAATACAGGAAAGACAAGGAACCTGGAGAAGAATATGAATTGGTCCAGCATTGGGGGGAAGATTTGGAATGCACCGCATGAATGCCTTCACGGTAGAGAAAATCCGTTCCAACTACCTGATGCCACACCTAAAGCACCTACGTTCCCAGATCGACCGCCTCGAAGCCAGCAAGGATGATCCCCGTCTGCTCGACCGTCTCCAAAAGAGTCTCGACGAATGTGAATCCTACGACCTAATCCTCAAAGACACCGCCGACAAGCAGATCGTCTTTGACTTAGATGACGGCGTAAGTAGGAATTATGAGTTGTTTGAGGGAGTGGTGAGGAAGGTGAAGTGAAAATTAAGCATGTCATTTCATTTGAGCATATTGGGATACCGAAATAAATAAGGAATTAATTAGATTTACGGTATGGAGAACATAGGTCATATTGAAATTGTAGTTTCAGGGGCAAAAGGCAATATTCCTTTGTCTCCTGACAATTATGACATTAGGGATGTTATAGCCATTTTGGAAAATGCCGAAAACTTGCTTTTTCCGGGAGACAAGAAAAACAGGCCTGTTATCAGCTATCAGATCCAAGAGGGCTCCGTAAAGCATATTTTTAAGACCTCTATCCAATACGTGATAGGCTTCAATGCTCTTCTCGCAGAAATAGGCCATTCCAAGCAAATTGATTTATTGGAGCTGAAAACAGCTGAAGCTTTGGAGAGCTTTCAAGAGATGGCGACAAAGAATAATTACGAATTTACCTTAAAGACTTCCATTTATCAATCCCAAGAACTTAAAATCGATACATCAACCAAATACTATCGTTCAGAGGCTATTTGGGCGGATGCAGAGTTTTATTTTTATGGGAAAGTAACTAATGCGGGGGGCAAGGATAAGGCCAATTTACATTTGTATACCCAAGAGCTGGGTACAATTCGTATTGAGACACCTATGGAATTTTTGGAAACCAAGGAGGATAATATCCTTTACAGAAATTTTGGTGTTCGAGTCAAAGGCAAGCAGCATTCTCAAACAGGGGAAGTTGATAAATCTTCCATTAAATTTATCGAATTGATTGATTACCAGCCCAAATTTGATGAGGATTACCTCAACAGCCTGATCAATAAAGCTACAGATACTTGGTCCTCCATGAAGGACAAGGATAATTGGTTGAGGGAAACAAGAGGTGGCTATGAGTGAAAAAGGAATCATGTTGGATATCAGTTTTTTCGTGAGGCTCTTAGACAAAACAGGCCCATTGCATGCCAATGCGTTGGGGTATTTTAAGTACTTCCTCGAAAATGATTATGAAATATTTATCAGCACTATTGCCGTTGCGGAATATTGTGTAAAAGGGAAATTGGAAGAACTAGCACTAATAAATCTCCGGATTTTACCCTTTAATATGAAACACGGAACCCGGGCTGGGCAGATAGCCAAACTGGTTTTTGAACATAAAAACAAACTTCAACTCTCCCAAAGAAAGACCAAGAAATAGAGGAAAAGGATAAAGAATCCGGTTCAGGAAAAGAATCAATAGCCTCGCACAACAGGTATGAACTGATTAAAAGCCTTACACAGCCTAAACTGGGTTATTGTATCCCTTTAGCTAGGACTACGGTCTTTAAAGATGCCGCATCCTACTTTGCCTTGATTCCTGAATCAACCAATAGATACAAAAAGCAAGGCGTGGGACACCAGTTTGTTCATGGCGGAGGAAGTCTTCAGGAGCTGATAGTTCCCGTAATCAACAGCTATAGGAAAACGCAATCCATTGCCAAAAAAGTCAAACCTATCGTCACCAACGAAGCCCAATTGAGAATCGTTTCCAATATACTTCGGGTCAACCTGATTCAGGAAAAGAAAGTATCCAGAAATGAAAAAGAAGTTGAAGTTTCCATAGGTTTGTATAAGGACAGTCAGCTTGTCAGCAACGAGGTTGTTCTTGAATTGAATTCGATTTCCGAATCTCCCTCAGAGCGTATGCACAAGTTAGAACTGCTATTAAACAATACGACCTCAAGAGAAGCATTTTTCAAATTGAAGGTTTTTGATTTGGAAGATAGGCTTAACCCATTGATTGAAATAAGAGTAACTAACCAGACGTTAATTCAACCTGACTTCTAAATTACAGATTCAATCCATGCTTACTCCAGATGAAATAGAGTCAATTGTAACACAGGGAGAGGGTTATAACGCCGAATTTAAAGTGCGAATTCCTTCTAAAATCAAAGAGGTTACAGAGGAGGTTTGTGCATTTGCCAACGCCGCAGGGGGTGTTTTGTTGATTGGTGTGGATGATAACAACGAGATCAAGGGGGTTGCTATCGATAATGGGAAAAGATCGGCGATTCAAAATTCCATAAGAGAAATTAACCCTCCGTTAAATCCGAAAATATATGGCGTAGAGGTAAAGGGAAAAATGGTATGGGTCATTGAGGTTTTTGCAGGAAGCCAAAAGCCTTATACGCTTTCTGGAGCAATCTATGTGAGACAAGGGCCAAATACCCAAAAGATTACCTCTGTGGAACAAATGAGAGATTTTTTTCAGCAATCAGATCGGATTTATTTTGATGAGGCACCTTGTTATGAATTTGATATAAATCAAGATCTAGACGAGGTGGAATTTGAGTCCTTTAGAAAGGATGCCGGTATTTCCTCCGGGATATCAAAAGAACAGATCATTCAAAACCTTAAACTGACCCTACCAAACGGTGTTTTTAAAAATGGATCAGTTTTGTTTTTTGGCAAATCACCTGAGGCTTTTTTTGACAAAGCTGTCATCCGATGTTTATATTTTGAGGGAAATACGAAAACCCATATCCTTGACGATAAAGTATTTGGAGGGTCTTTAATGCACCAGTACCACCAAGCCATGCAGTGGGTCAAAGGGAAAATCGATGTCCGCTATGAAATTGAGGGCAGTGGCCCAAGAAAGGAAATCTGGGAAATCCCAGAAGTCGTTTTCAAAGAGACACTTATAAATTCTTTGGCACATAGGGATTATTATGACAAAGGGGGTAGAATTACTATTGAAGTGTTTCAAGATAAAATAGAGATCACCAATCCCGGAGGGTTGGTAAGTGCTATTCAGCCGAGTGATTTTGGTTTTAAAAGTCACAGTAGAAACCCTTTGATTTTTGGTCTTTTCGAACGTATTGATATGGTCGAACAGGTCGGTTCTGGAATCAGCCGAATAAGGGAAAGCCTAATAGCGGTTGGTCTCCCTGAACCAGTATTCAAGACCATCGGTCTTTTCACTGTTCTACTAAAAAGACAGTCAAAAAGTTCGGAGAGAAGTTCGGAGAGAAGTTCGGAGAGAAGTTCGGAGGAATGGCCGAAAATAAAGGAAACAATAAAAGAGAAAGCCAATTTTAAGGTTAACAAAAGCCAGTGGGAAATAATTAAGTTGATGGCTGAAAACTCCCAAAGTACCATTTATGAAATGGCAGAGAATATTGGTATAAGTACCAGAGCCGTTGAGAAAAACATTGAACGGCTAAAAGCTGAAAACCTGATAATTAGAATAGGTTCCGATACAAGTGGCTTTTGGAAGGTATTGACAGAGAAGGAATGAATAGTAAATTTGACTAGGTTTTTCTTATTATTGTTATTGACATAATTTGGCTGACATGGATTTGCAGAATAAGATAATTCAACATTTTGAAGGGAAAGTGGTAAGAAAGGACTTGACCTCAAGGGTGAAAGGTAATGCTGTCGTTCCTACCTATGTATTGGAGTATCTCCTTGGACAATACTGTGCGATCAATGATGAAGCCATCATTGAAGCAGGAATCGAAAAAGTAAAGGATGTCATCAAGAATAATTACGTTCACCGAAGTGAGGCCGAAATCGTAAAATCCAAAATCCGTCAGGAAGGCCAATATAAAATCATCGATAAAGTAAATGTGGCTTTAAATGACAAGGCCAATATCTATGAAGCAGAATTCGCCAACCTTGGCATCAAAAAGGTTCCTATAGCCGATATAATGGTCACGGAGCATAAAAAGCTCCTCAGTGGTGGTGGTGTTTGGTCCATACTGACATTGGGATATTCCCATGCCGCAGAAACTGATGTCAGGTGGATCATACAGGATATAAAGCCCATCCAAATCGCCAATGTCCGGTTGGACGAATATCTGGAAATAAGAAAAGAGTTTACTGCCGATGAGTGGCTGGATTTATTAATGCATAGCATCGGATTAAATCCGGAGTTTTTCAATAAAAGAGGTAAATTAATTCAGATTTCCAGGTTGATTACCCACGTGGAAAACAACTTTAATTTTATAGAACTGGGACCGAAAGGAACAGGTAAATCACATATTTTTTCAGAACTTTCTCCCCATGGCGTGCTGATTTCCGGCGGTGACGTGTCCAAGGCAAGACTGTTCGTAAATAATACGGGAAACAGAATCGGTCTTGTCGGCTATTGGGATGTGGTAGCACTGGACGAATTTGAGCAGGAAAAGGGGGGTAAAAAAGTAGATGGTGACCTGGTAAAAATCATGCAGAACTACATGGCCAACCAATCCTTCAACAGGGGTAAAGAAACTTATCAAGCCACAGCATCCATGGCCTTTGTGGGAAACACCAAACATACCGTCCCCTATATGCTTAAAAACTCCCATCTTTTTGAATCCATCCCTGATGGCTATATAAAAGGTGCTTTTCTGGACAGGATGCATATGTATATTCCCGGTTGGGAGGTAAGAATTCTTAAAAGTTCTGTCTTTTCCAAAGACTTTGGATTTATAGTCGACTATTTGGCTGAGGTCTTAAAAGAACTCAGAAAATCGGACTATAGTGGTTTAATGGATCGATTTATAGAATTGGACGGATCACTGACTACTCGAGATAAAACAGCAGTAAGGAAGTCGTTTTCAGGGCTGTCAAAGTTGCTATATCCTCATAAGGTGATGACAGAATCTGAAGTAATTGAATTGCTTGAATTTGCAGTGGAAGGAAGGAAAAGAGTGAAGGACCAGCTTTATATCATAGACGAAACATTCCGAAACGAAACTGTTTCATTTAAATACCGAATAAAATCCTCTGGAAAAGAAATGGAACCGGAAACGTTGGAAAAGCTGAATTATCAGGCTCAGGTTCCTAAGAAAGCCCTGACTGTTTCGGAAATAGAAATGGCGGGAAATATTGAGTCAGGGGAAAAAATCATGTCATCCCATGAATCCGGTAATGAACCATTAAAATTAGAACCTCATCAGATCAGTCTTAAAGACAATCAAACTGGCATTTCTTATAATAAACTGTTTTCGGATTACCTTAAGAATGCGACCAAAATCCAACTCCAGGATCCATACATTCGCATGTATTATCAATTCAAAAATTTGCTCGAATTCTGTTTGATGCTGAGCCAGAACAAATCCCCAGAAGAAGAAATTGACTTGCATATTGTAACTTGGAACAATTCCGATTATATGGAGGATTCCATTTCTAATTTTGAGGAACTGCAAGAAAGCGTAGCCGATCTTGGCATTCATCTGACCTATGAGTTTTCCGATGTACACGACAGGTCAATCATGTCAGACAATGGCTGGAGAATAAGCCTTGGCCGGGGCCTGGACATCTTTGACCGGGTAGAAGGCAAATTCAATGTTGCTGACCTGGACCAGGAAAAAAGGAAGTGTAAGGCTTGTAATATTATTTATTTTAGGTGAAGACAATATGAGTAGTTTCACCAATAATTGGAAAATCATTTTTGGAATCACATTAGGAGTAGTAGTATTCCCGCTGTTTGCTTATTGGATCCAATTTGGATCTAGTCAGCTTTCTAATGAATTTGAAGAATGGGTTGATTTTTCAACATTCTGGTCACCGTATTTAATAACTGCTCTGACAATTATCCTTACCTATATTTCATGGCAGAATTTGGAGTTGATGAAGCTTAAAGAGAAGCCTATTTTAGTAGTGGAAAGGATTCCAGGTAAAGTAAAGCTGAAAGATGAGAAAGACAGATGGTATTGGAAAGTTAAAAATATTGGATCAGGTCCAGCACTAGAAGTAAAATTATTTATAGATCCGGAAAAACCACATAAAGGATTTGATCCATTTTTAAAATCTAAAGGATTAGGGGATGAACATATACTTCCTCAAAAGAAACTGAATATGAATATTTTGTTCATTCCATTTCAATAACTCCCAATAATGAAGTGGTTATTGATTGGCACTTAGATTTAAATAAGTTGAGTGTTACCTACTCAGATTTAAACGGCAAAAAATATGTAATTACAACCACGAAGTATGGCAAAGAGGTTCCTGATGGAATTGTTCTTTCAATTAACGAACAAGGAGAGTTTAATGGTAAAGCATTATTTTCTAGGGGTCAAAAGACAGATAGATCAAAACGAATTTTTTCAATTGGTGAATGTTTAATTCCAACTGAATATGTAGTATGATTTTAAAATGATCAATTTTAAAACTAAAAAATGACCCGGATACCAGCAAATCCTCATACTTAAATAGCACCAACTGAATTTGAGAAATTAATCCATGATTATCTGTCTAACCGTGGAGAAAAATTAAATTATTTTAAAGCCATTCATAATCTAAATATTATAGAGGTTGATGGAAACTATCAGATTGATGTTTATGCTGAATTTGAGGCATTTGGCGGTGTTATTAAGGTTCTTATTGAATGCAAAAAATATAAATATTCAGTAAAAAGAGAAACCGTTCAATTACTATTTGACAAATTAAGGGCTACAGGATCACACAAAGGAATGATTTTTTCCACAAGCGGATTCCAGTCAGGCGCAATTAAATTTGCCGAAGACACGGGATCGCACTAATAAAGGTTTTTGAAGGTAAATTGAATTATTTCACAAAAAGCAGATTATCAGTGCCTATAGAAATACCTGATTGGGTCGATATTCCAAAATACCAAGGGGAATTCACATTTGAAAATGATATAAATTATTTACAGATTGGATATTTAGATCCATTGGAGAAATTTATTTTCACCAAATAGGCCAAGATCTGCTAAAATTGTTGAACTCCTATCCGGCAGTAGGGATGGAGGAATAAGAAATGTGTTATTGAGGTCAACAAAGCGGCCACAATACCTTGAATTCTTGATCCGGTTTCGGAATAGGTAGTGATCAAAGTCATATTAGGCCACAAGTATAATTGGTCCTAAAATCATCGGATATGCTTTTACTTCCTTTCCAAAAGCTTCTCCAATCTGTCCATCATCTCATCCTTCTCTTTCAGCATCTTTTCATATAGCGCAATTTTTTCATCATACAGTTGAACAATTTTATCTATCGGATTGAATGTTGGCTAATAGCTGTGAAGAGCGTTTTCGCTTGATTGATCATTATTGTTAACAGTATTTGAAATAATATTTACCGCCTGCTCCTCGTCAAAATTCTGAAAGGCCTCTACCGGAATTTTAAGAATTTCGGAAACTTGGGCAAGAATATTATCTCCCACCGTGTCCTTTTTCTCCAGTAGGGAGATATTCTTTTGGCTCCACTCTTCTCTAAGTTCATGGGCCAGGGCTTCCTGCTTGATGCCCAGCATTTCACGGAAACGCTTGATATTGCGGCCTTGGTGAATTTTTCCCGGCATGTCGTTGCTTTCTGTCATTGATCAAAATTAACCATTTCCTTAGATTTGGCTATAAGGTAATAAGGGATTTTTAAATAAAATATCCATTAGGGGGATAATTTATGCTGATGGCCATGTGGAATAGGTTGGGATATTTGTCATTTTTTCCATCACCAACTTCATTTTTTCTGAAAATAAGTTATCCCTTACCAGAATAGAGTAGGGGTTAGGATTGATTGAATTTTGTAGGGCTGGCTCACAGTTTAAGCCAAATAGTGAGCACCAATAACCGAAAACTTGGATGTAAAGATGAATATTACTTTAGACGAGTTGATCATTGAGTTGATCCGGCAAAACTTGAAACACAATCAGTTGATTTTGGGTCTGGACAGGTTAAACCTGGATGCAGGGTGTTATCATTATCTGGGAATACTGGATTTGATTCAAAAGTTGATGGGCGTTTCGGATGGCTTGATGGACGAATTTGCGGCTACTTATATGGAGTATATGCAGCGGTGCGTGGAATTTCCTATTTCCCGATCCGGAGAAGAGCTCCGGGAATTGGCACGTGAATGTTATGGGAGTTTGAGAGAAATGGTAGTAAAGTAATCGAATCGGTAGGGCTCGGATTTCAGATACTTGTTAGCTTATCAATTTTAAATTTTTAAAGCTCAATTGGAAAAGTCCTAAAGAAGATTGATTTTAAAATTAAAGTTTTTGGGGCTTCCCCTATGGGTCGGGCTACCACTTCGTTTCCATTCCAATCTTTTTCCTCCCGGTTCCCTCCCGAAAAAAGGATTTCCATTTCTATCCCTAAGCCGGAAAAAAGGAAAAATATTTTAGGAGACAATAGAATCCCCATAGCTCTTCTCAATTCGGTCTTTTCTAATTCCATTCTTCGATCAACCAATCTACATTGGCCGAGTATGGTATTGCTAAATATCCAGTCTTCTTAGGCATCTGCAAATAAAGGCATACTATTTTGCGTTTCCCCTTGGTCCATGGTTCCTCTTAGTTTCCCTACGCATACACTTCCTTGGGATTCGAGTCTTACCCCATTTCCTTTTTACATCAGTTTTTCCAGTGCCATGATCGATCCTTGTTCCCGGTTGTGAATTATGATTAATGCAAAGATGGGGGCAGCGGCACACCCGCCAAGGGTACGCTTCGCCCGTACAAAAAAATTGGGCTTTCCAAAGGAAGCCTTCCGCAATTTTTTTGCCCAGCCCTTGGCTTGGGTGTCCCTGGCAGCCACCTTTCTCTCAATCAAATTGAAAACAGTGAAACGTCATGTCACAATTTGAAAAAAGGTACATCGGCAAAGGATCTCAACATTATCCGGGTATCCATCTCCAAAGAAACCCTGAAGGAAATCCTAAAAAACCATAGGATCGACTACGGCGGCAAAGA
>JBBQXZ010000096.1:0-16413 GCA_038209145.1 Cytophagales bacterium
AACCCCAAGTCCCTTCCTATACTGGATGAATCCATCACTGCCGAGCTGTTAAAAAAATCAGATCCCGCAGGCCCACAACTCTTCCGAAATGATGGAGGCAAATTCACTGAAGTCACCCAAAAAGCCGGCATTCAACAATCCGCCCTTTCCTATGGATTGGGTGCGGGAGTTGCGGACCTCAACGGAGACGGCTATATGGACATCTACATCAGCAACGACTATACGGCCCCTGATTTTCTATACACCAACAACGGGGACGGAACATTCACCGATGTCATCCAGAAGGCCATGGGGCATATTTCCAATTTCTCCATGGGCAATGACATCGCAGATTTCAACAATGATGGCCTCTTGGATGTATTCACGCTGGACATGCTTCCTGAAGGTAATGAGCGTCAAAAACTGCTGATGGCTCCTGATAACTATGAAAAATTCGAATTCAACCTCCGGGTGGGCTTCCACCACCAATACATGCGGAACATGCTCCAACTGAATCACGGAAACGGAACCTTTAGCGAGATCGGTCAGCTTGCGGGCATTTCCAATACAGACTGGAGCTGGGCAGCTCTTTTTGCTGATTTTGACAACGATGGTTGGAAAGACCTGTATATCACCAACGGGTATCACCGGGATTACACCAACATGGATTTTTTGAAATACATGTCCGATTACCTCAAAAACAACCAAGGCCTTCGAAGGGAAAACGTACTTGATCTGGTCTATCAGATGCCTTCCTCAAATGTCGTCAATTACGCCTTCCAAAATACCGGCGGCATTACCTTTGACGACCGTACGGATTCCTGGGGGCTAGACCAGGTGGCCAACAGTAACGGGGCAGCCTATGCCGATTTGGACAACGACGGTGACCTGGACCTGATCGTCAACAACGTAAGTCATCCCGCCTTCATATACCGAAACGAAGCTAATGTGGTAATTCCCAACAATTACCTGAAAATCCAACTGGCAGGAGCAAATCAAAATACCTTTGGCATAGGGGCAAAAATAACCGCACATCATGAAGGTTCCATGCAGGTTTTACAACAGATGCCCAGTCGGGGATTTCAGTCCAGCGTATCTCCCACACTGCATCTAGGTTTGGGAAAAGCAACTTCAATCGATTCCCTGACGGTAGAATGGCCCGGCAGTAAAACCCAGATTCTGTACAACGTGCCAGTTAATCAAAACCTAAATCTATCAGAATCCAATGCAGGCCCAAACCGCCTGGGCAAAAGTGCAACCAATCCCCTATTCAACTCTGTAAGCGCTCCCATCAAGAACCGTCAACCGTCAAATTTGATCAATGATTTCAAGCGGCAGCCACTTATGGTCAACCCTGTATCTTTCTCAGGTCCCACCATGGCCAAAGCTGATGTAAATGGTGATGGCTTACCGGATATCTATGTGGGAGGAGATGCCGGATACCCCGGAAGGCTCTATATACAGCAATCCACTGGTACTTTTCAGGAGTTGAATGTTTCTGCATTTATCGCTGATCAGGAATCTGCAGATACCAAAGCTGTTTTTGTGGACTTGAATGGCAACGGACATTTGGATTTGTATGTGGGAAGCGGTGGCTATGGAGATTTTCTTCCTGTGGATGAGAGGCTACAGGATAGGATATACATGAATGATGGGAAAGGTAATTTCACCAAAGCTCCAGGAGCGCTTCCTCCGATGCTTACCAGCACCGGAGCTGTTGCCTTTGCCGATTTTACCGGAGACGGTGCTCCTGACCTGTTTGTCGGAAGTCGGGTAATCCCCGGAAGATATCCGGAGATCCCACCAAGCTTTATCCTGGTTAACGATGGTCAAGGCAAGTTCTCGGATGAAACACAAAAATGGGCTCCTACCTTCAACTCCCTAGGCTTGGTGACTGATGCCAATTGGGTGGACCTCAATGGGGATGATGTACCGGAGTTGATCGTGGTGGGCGAATGGATGCCCATTTCGGTTTGGAAAAAATCAACCAGCTCCTTCACAAATGTAACAAAAGAATATTTCGATAAAGATTATAGCGGATGGTGGAATAGTCTTACCATAACCGACATCAACGGCGATGGAAAGGCAGACTTGATTGTAGGAAATCACGGGCTCAACACGCAGGTCAACGCCAGTCAGGATGAGCCTGCCGAAATATATTTCAAAGATTTCGACAACAATGGTGCGGTGGATCCGATTCTCTGCTTTTATATTCAGGGGAAAAGCTATCCGTATGTCACCCGGGATGAGCTTTTGGACCAAATCTCGGCCATGCGTTCCCGATTTCGAAATTACGCCGACTACGCAACCCTTTCTATTTCGGAAATATTTACCCCTCAGGAAATGAAAGATGCCGGCTACTTGAAGGCCACCATGCTGGAAACCGCTTACTTTGAAGCTCAGGTGGACGGTTTATTCCTGCAGAAACCCTTACCCATCGAAGCACAATCTTCCCCGGTATTTACCATTTTAGCCTTGGATGCAGATGGGGACGGAGATCAGGACCTTCTTTTGGGAGGAAATATTCAACGCGCAAGGTTACGATTTGGAAAATATGATGCTAACTTTGGCATATTGCTATTGGGAGATGGAAAAGGCGGATTCACCTATGCTCCTCAGCGAAAATCCGGCTTTACTATACAAGGCGATATACGCAGCATGCTTTCCTTGGAAAACACCATCCTATTCGGGATCAATCAGGTAGGTGTGGTTGCCTTTGAAAAAAATCAAAAATAGATGATATTCAACGCTATAGGAAGAAATTCATTTACAGGTATAAAAACATCTTCAGCACCTATTCTCGGTACGTTTTTTATCTGTTTGGTATTCGCTTCTTCCTGCCAACCCGCAGATTCGGACAAAGGTAAGATTTTGGGTCCGAAATTGATTGGATGGGTCACGGAAGCCATGACTGACATCATGGTGCATGACATCACCAACCCACCACTTGCCGCCAGATTTTACGCCTATGCCAGCCTGGCGGGATATGAGGTCATCAGCCAGGAAAATCCGGAGGTCCCCGGATTGCACGGAGTCTTGAATGATTATCCTGCAATAACCGTCTCGGGAGATTTCCCCAATCATCACCCACATGTAAGCGGGATACTTGCCATGATTGAGACCGCCGCGGCCATGCAGCCTTCCGGCGAGGATATGCATCGATTAAAAGAATCCTTCTTGGACTCCTGCCGCCATTGGGGTTTTACCGAGCGTACCCTATCTGATGCGATCGGATATGGGAAAGAGATAAGTTCTGGCATACTGGAGTATGCCCAACAAGACCTCTATAAAAACATCAGCAATTATCCCCGATATACGCCGAAACAGGAAGAAGGATATTGGTATCCTACACCACCTGCTTATTTTGCGCCGGTGGAACCCTATTTTAATTCGATCCGCCCCTTTACGCTGGAGCGGCCTGATCAGTTCAAACCCAAGCCCCCAGTCCCATTTTCCACCTCCACGGATTCGGAGTTTTACATACTCATGCAAGAGGTATATGAGATTCAGCTAACGAAAGAACAGCGGGAGATTGCGGCTTTCTGGGACTGCAATCCCTTTGCGCTGGAGGAGACCGGTCACTTGATGGTAGGGTTAAAGCAGATTTCTCCTGGCGGACATTGGATGGGAATTACTGACATTGCCTGTAAGCAGGCAAATTTAAGTTTTGAACAGACATTGGAAATAACAACTTCAGTGGCGATCGGCCTAACCGACGGTTTTCTAAGTTGCTGGGATGAAAAATACAGAAGCAACCGGATTCGGCCTGAGACGGCCATTCGAAAATACATTGATCCATCTTACATGCCTTTGTTGCAGACTCCACCATTTCCGGAGTATTTAAGTGGCCACTCTACCATTTCCACTACCGCCGCTACCATATTGACCCATTACTTTGGAGACAACTTTGCCTATACGGATACCGTAGAAGAGAAATATCAGCTTGAAAGTAGGGATTTCACGTCCTTTCTCCAAGCTTCTGAAGAGGCCAGCATTTCCCGCTTGTATGGAGGCATACATTTTATGGATGCCATCGTAGAGGGCCAGGAACAGGGAAGGCTCCTAGGGAAATGGGTAATTCAAACGATGGAAAATGCAGGACTGGCCAGTCCATTGTCGTTATCATCCTTGTCGACCACCAATTAACGTGACACCTACCATCCGGACGCAAAATACAATGAATAGAATCATACTAGTCTTTTTATTTCTTGCCAGTTGGCTGGGGGCCTGTACCCCCGAGGAGAATTATCAGGGGTTTCTAGAATCCAGTGAGCCGCTTGTACTGGCCAACGACCAATTGACAGATGCCATGGTTCACGACATTTTTTCCCCGCCGGTATCCAGTAGAATTTATGCCTATGCTGCGTTGGCGCCTTTTGAGGTTGCTGCATATGCCGACAGTGAAAATATTCAATCTCTGACGGGGCAGCTGAGTGGCTTTGAGGTAAAAGAATTCACCCCCACTTCTGAGGTATATTATCCGATGGCGGCATTGGTCGCATTTTACAAAGTAGCGGCAACCTTGGTGTTTTCGGAGAATCTGATCACGGTCCATAGAGATGAACTCTACGAAAAAGTGAGGAAGTTGGGCATGACAAAAAAAACCCTGGAAGCATCAATCGAATTCGGAGAAGCAATGGGGCAACATGTGATGGATTATGCCTCAAAAGACAATTATCACCAAAGTCGGTCTTTTGAAAAATACACCATCCGAAGCGATGCAAAATCCTGGAAGCCAACCCCTCCCGCTTATATGGAAGGTATAGAACCCAATTGGAACAAAATCAGACCGTTTGTGCTGGATTCCACGGACCAATTTATCCCCAAGCCGCCCACCCCCTTTGACATCATATCCGAAAGTAAATTTTTTCAGGAAGCCAAAGATGTAATGGAAGCTGTAAATAATCTTAATCCGGAACAAAGGGAGATTGCCTATTTTTGGGATTGCAATCCCTATAAGATGAATGTAAAGGGCCATGTGATGTATGCGGAGAAAAAAATAACCCCGGGCGGACATTGGATAGGGATTGCCGGCATCGCCTCCAAAACGGCTAAGCTAGACTGGAAAGCTACTTCAGAGACCATCATACTTACCGCAATTGCAGTCTTTGACGGATTTATTTCCTGTTGGGATGAGAAGTACCGAAGCGTGCTTATCCGTCCAGAAACCTATATCAATCTTTACATAGATGAAGATTGGGTACCCTTGTTGCAGACGCCGCCATTTCCGGAACACACGAGTGGACACAGTGTCATCTCCACCGCGGCTTCCCGGGTCCTTACAGACCTTCTGGGGCAGCCTTTCCATTTTGTAGATTCCACCGAGATCAAGTTTGGATTGGGTATTAGGGAATTTGACTCGTTCAATGACGCTGCCGCAGAAGCAGCCATCAGTCGTTTTTACGGAGGCATCCACTATATCCCTGCCGTTGAATACGGGGCGGAACAGGGAGAGCTGATTGCCCGTCATGTGCTTTCCAGAATTAAAACTAGAAAATCAACCACTCCCCTTGCTGTAGAATAAAGGCGTGAGAACTTTTTTTAAAAATAGAGTTTTTTGTCCCTAATATAGTCCGCCACATCCGGATGCAACAGGTAGCGTACTGAACCTCCCTCCTTGATGGTGTCCCGGATAAAGGTGGCCGAAATGTCAATCAGTGGGGAATCGATGAACCGGATGGCCGGATGTTCCAGCGTTTTGTTGTTTCCTGGGCGGGGGTAAACGTAAATCCCATAGAATTCCGCAATTTGTTCGCTGTTTTTCCATTTATGGAAATGGTTCAGGTTATCGCCCCCGATAATCAATTTGAATTCATGCTGGGGATATTTGTCAGAGAGGTAGGTGAGGGTGTCGATGGTGAAGCTTGGCCTGGGCATGTGAAACTCCACGTCCAAGGCCTTAAAATGATAATTATCCGCAATGGCCAACTCTACCATACGCAGGCGGTCAAATTCATGAAGCAAGGATTTTGTTGACTTCATGGGATTTTGCGGGCTTACTATATACCATACTTCGTCCAAATCAGTCTTATCCCTCATGATATCCCCAACGATTAGATGTCCAATGTGGATGGGGTTGAACGATCCAAAAAACAATCCTACTTTCAAACTTTGTCTTTATTGATAAAGTCCGAAACAAGCTTTTCAGCTTCCCTGAAAGAGGTTTGCAAGTCATTGTTTACCAAAATCATATCGAATTTGTCCTTAAAACCCATTTCAAATTTGGCTTTGTATAACCTTCGGGAAAGGCTGGCTTCCGATTCCGTGCCCCTATCCCTCAATCGGATAGCAAGATCATCCAAGGAAGGAACTTGTACAAAAATGACAAGGCCCCTATCTCCGAAATACTTTTTAAGATTAAGCCCTCCTTTGACATCCACATCAAAAATGACGTGCTTTCCATTGTCCCAGATGCGTTGGATTTCTTCTTTGAGGGTTCCGTAAAAATTCCCCTCATATACCTCTTCCCATTCGATAAACTGATCTTTATCAATTTTTCCCTTGAATTCGTCAGGTGTCAAAAAGTAATAATCTTTTCCGTCCTGCTCAGAACGACCTCTCCTATCCCTGGTGCAGGCGGAAATTGAAAACCCCAAGGTCGGAAATTTTTGCAACAGGTGCTTCACAATCGTTGTCTTACCTGATCCTGATGGAGCTGAAAATATTATCGCCTTTCCTGAGGACATGTAGATGAGTTTACTTTAGATCCTGGATTTTTTGACGGATACTGTCTACCAGTTCCAAAGGGACAAGCTGTTTGGTACACTTTGTCTTGAGGACTTCCCGGATAACCTTTTCCAGGTGATAGTGCTCAAAACAAGGTTGGCATTTGGCCAGTTTCTCATCCAAAACCGCTTTTGATTCCAAATCTGCCTGTCCGTCCAGAATGCTTTCCAACAACTTAAAACACTTGCCGGCATCACTGCAGTTGAGTTTGCGTTGATTAGATGAGTCGAAATTATTCTCCATTTTTGTATTTGGTTCTTTTCAAATTTTATTCTTCCTCTGTATCATAGCCCATATTTTGGGCATATGATTTTAGTTTTTCCTTCAATAAGTTTCTGGCTCGGTGAAGTCTGGATCTGACTGTACCGATGGGGATGTCAAGAATTTTGGCCATTTCTTCGTAAGTAAACCCTTCCAAGTCACATAGGATGATGACCGTTCTAAAATCCACCGCCAGACTGTTCAGGGCATTGGAGATTTCATCTCCCAACATGTCCTTCACTGCATCAACCCGCAGATCCGAAGTCATACTGTAGTCAACATTATCCGAGTTGTAATAAGTTTCAACTTCCTGATAATCTACTTTCGCAGGTTGCTTACTCTTTTTACGGTATTCATTGATGAAGCTGTTCTTGAGAATACGAAAAAGCCATGCTTTGGCGTTGGTCCCTTTTTCAAATGAGTTGATAAATCGGAAAGCTTTCAGGTAGGTGTCCTGTACCAAATCTTTGGCATCATCCTCATCAAAGGTCAACCTGTAGGCAAAATTGTACATCGAGTCTATGTGTGGCATAAACTCCTGGTCAAATATGCTGTTTTTATCTTTATCCGAATATTTTTTTCGCTGTACTTCTGACATAGAATTTAAAATTACGAATTGGCGTAATTTATAACTAATATTTAGAAAGAAAGTCGTTTGATTTTCTTTATTTTGAAACATATTGGCACATATTTCGCCAACCAACCTTTAATTATCCTGTTGTTTCATGTTTTTTTTCAAGACGCTCTCTTATCTGAATCTGTCCATTTTATACGTATTCAGCGATCTGCTTTACCTGATTGCTTATTATGTTGTGGGATATAGGAAGAAAGTAGTCCGGGAAAACCTGAAACAAGCCTTGCCGAATAAAACGGAAGTGCAAAGAAAGGCAATAGAGAAAAGATTTTTTAGAAATTTGACAGATTCTTTTGCCGAAACTATAAAACTATTGACCATGAATGAGCGCGAGTTGCAAAAGCGGTTCAAGATCATCAACCCTGAGTTGATCTCCGAAACCATCGCAAGTGGTAAAATAATCATTGGGATGCAGGCGCATTTTTTCAACTGGGAAGGGCACGAACTGGCCATGAGTTCCAGAATCGGGCCGGTGTGTGAAGTGGTGTATCTAAAAATTTCAAATCCCTTTTTCAACCATTTTATGAAAACCCTTCGGAGTAGGTATGGAGCAACGTTGGTGGAAAGAAATTCTTTTACACGACATTTCATGGCCAACCGCCACACCCCGCGCCTGATCGTCTTGGCTGCCGACCAGCGCCCACAGTTTTCTGAGATAAGGTATTGGACCACGTTTATGGGCAGGGAAACGGCCTTTTTTGAGGGCGGAGAAAAGCTGGCAAAAAAATTTAACCACCCCGTTATTTATGGGGAAATCTCCAAACCAAAACGCGGGCATTATACCTTCAAATACAGGATTTTGAGTTCGCCTCCCTATGATGGCGACGCTGAACACAGCATTACGGAACTGTACGTTGATGCCGTAGAAGCCAACATACACCGTGAACCGGCACTGTATCTTTGGTCCCATAACCGGTGGAAAGAATCAAAAGTTGAAATGAAATCGTAACTTTGTCAAAGCAAACGGAATATAGACCTTTTCCGTCCGACGCTTAGAATGAAACTACCATGATGGATTATTTGTCGAGTCTTAACCCACCCCAACGAGAAGCAGTAGAACATACAGATGGTCCGCTGATGATCATAGCGGGTGCGGGTTCTGGCAAAACACGCGTATTGACGATTAGAATTGCCCACCTTATCCACTCCAAAGGGATTGATCCCTTCAATATTTTGTCGCTTACCTTCACCAATAAAGCTGCGAGCGAAATGAAACACCGCATCGAGCAGCTGATTGGCCTGGAAGCCAGGAATACCTGGATGGGTACCTTCCATTCTACCTTTGCTAAAATCCTGCGCGTAGAAGCCGCCAAACTTGGCTATCCCTCAAACTTTACGATTTATGACTCCGAAGACAGCAAATCACTCATTAGGACTATCGTAAAAGAAAAAAAACTTGACGACAAAGTCTACAAACCCAGCACGGTGTTGTCCAGAATATCCGGCGCAAAAAACAGGTTGATTTCCTGGCAAACCTATATCAATGATCCCCATGTACAGGCAGACGACGATACCGCCATGAAACCTAAAATGGGGGAGATTTACAAAACCTATCAGGAAAGGCTGTTTAAATCTTCAGCCATGGATTTTGACGACCTGCTGTTCAACACCAATGTGCTGTTCAGGGATCATGCGGACGTGCTCAATAAATACCAGCAGCGTTTCAAATACGTCATGGTAGATGAGTTTCAGGATACCAACCTTTCCCAGTACCTCATCACCAAAAGGTTGGCGGCTGTACACCAGAACATCTGCATTGTGGGAGACGATGCCCAGAGTATCTATGCCTTCCGGGGTGCCAATATTCAAAACATCCTGAATTTTGAAAAGGATTATCCAGACCTGTTCGTTGTCAAGCTGGAACAAAACTACCGCTCCACCAAAAGCATCGTACATACAGCCAACTCCATCATTGCCAAAAACAAGGCCCAGCTAAAAAAGAATATCTGGACAGACAATGTAGACGGAGAACCTATCGAACTTATCAAAGCGGGATCCGACAATGAGGAAGGAAGAATAGTGGCCACAACTATTTTTGAGCAAAAAAACAACCACCAACTCAAAAACAGGGACTTTGCCATCCTTTACCGGACTAACTCCCAATCCAGGGCAATGGAAGAAGCCCTTAGGAAGATGAACATCAACTACAGGATTGTCGGTGGTCTGTCCTTTTATCAGAGAAGGGAAATCAAGGACTTGATGGCTTACCTCCGCTTTATAGTCAATCCTGCTGATGAGGAGGCCTTCAAGCGGGTGATCAATTATCCAAAAAGAGGAATTGGGGATACCAGTGTGGAAAAAATCATGATTGCGGCCTATGAACACGACATTTCTATATGGGAAGTAGTCAGCAATGGGAACAGCTTTCTGGCTGGAAGGGCTGCCGCTTCGGTGGAAGATTTTTCGATCATGATCAAAAGCTTCGTGATAGAGATGGAACGGAAGGACGCATATGAAGTCGCCTCCAGCGTGGCCAAGCAATCCGGCATCCTGCGCGAACTCTACGAGGACAAAACGATCGAAGGTCTCAACCGCTACGAAAACGTCCAGGAATTGCTCAACGCCATCAAAGAATACGTGGACAGTCCGGAGAATGAAGACAAAAGCCTAGGCTCTTTCTTGCAGGAGATTGCCTTGCTTACGGATGAAGATCAGAACAAAAAGGATACCGATGTAGTCACCATGATGACTATCCACGCCTCCAAGGGGTTGGAATTTAAAAATGTATTCGTTGTAGGCATGGAAGAGGATCTTTTCCCGTCACAAATGATGATGCAGAGCCGGGAGGATTTGGAAGAGGAGCGGCGTCTTTTCTATGTCGCCGCAACAAGGGCAATGGAAAAACTGTTTTTGAGCTATGCAACTACCCGGTACAGATATGGCCGACTACTCAACTGTGAACCAAGCCGGTTTTTGGAGGAAGTAGATCCTACCTACCTCAAAGTCAACAAAAAATTGGGCAGTCAGCTATCCAGTGGTAACAGCTTTCAGGACCGGGAGGGGCAAAACGGGTTTGTAGGAATTAAAAAACCGGCAGTAAGATCAGGTACCACGGCAAAGCTACATACGCCAAGTCCTGATTTCAAACCCTCCAATACCCACAACCTGACCGAGGGGGCGAAGATAGAACACCCCAAGTTCGGTTTTGGTCATGTCCAAAAAATAGAAATGGAAGGAGCTAATAGAAAAGCATTTATACATTTTGATAATTTTGGTGATAAAACTTTATTACTTAGCTTTGCAAAACTTAGAATAGTAGATTGAAGCCTTTGCCATATTTTATTGTAGATCGATACTGATTTCCTGAATTTGAAGATTTTTAGTAATTTGAATCCGTCAGGGTCTAAAGTCATGTATGGTATGAACCTCACAGAAAAGCATTAAAACAAAATCATCTTGAAAGAATACGGAAAAAACATCCAAAAGCTGGTAGACTTCATCAAAACGGTCCCTTCCAAAGAAAAGCGAACTGAATACGCCTATGCCCTGGTGGAATTGATGAAACAACTCAATCCCCAACTGAAGTCCGAAAGTGACCAGAAGCTATGGGATGATCTCTACATCATGTCCGACTTTGAGCTGGATGTGGAAGCCCCCTTTCCCATGCCCATGAAGGAGCTTCTGGGCAAAAGACCACAGCCGATAGGGTACTTGGAAGGTGAGGTGAAATTCAAGCATTACGGCAGAAACATCGAAAAATTGATCGAGAAAGCCACTGAAATAGAGGATGATGAAGAACAGGAAGCTGCCATTATCTTCATTGGCCAGCTTATGCGCAGCTTTCACTCCACCTGGAACAGGGAAAACTTTGACGATGCCATCATCATTGACGACATCAAGATTCTATCCAAAGGCAAGCTTCACATAGACTTGGAAAAAGTGAAAGAAAACGGGCTCTTCGAGACAAGTACGCGTCGGGATTTCAAGCCGCCTTCTGTCGTTGAAAATGAAAACAGCTCGAACAACGCAAGGAGAAACTACAACAACGGAAACAACAAACGCAGGAATACGGGACCCACTATCAAAAAAAGAAGAAATTAATGAGTTCATTCCGAGTTCAGGGAGGCATAAAATTAAAAGGGGAGATTACTCCACAAGGAGCAAAAAATGAAGCACTGCAGATTTTATGTGCCGTTCTGCTTACCCCTGAGACGGTTACCATCCATAATATACCCAATATCCGGGATGTAAATAAATTGATCGAACTGCTCGCCGTCATGGGAGTAGCTGTCACGCAGATAGACAATGAATCCTATTCGTTCACAGCCTCTACCATAGACTTGGATTACCTGGATACACCGGATTTTTTACAGAAAGCCTCTGCCCTTAGGGGTTCCGTCATGATACTTGGTCCGCTGCTTGCCCGATTTGGTAAAGGTAAAATTTCCAAACCGGGTGGTGATAAAATTGGCAGGCGAAGGATGGACACCCATTTTACCGGTTTTCAGAAGCTGGGGGCTTCCTTTCATTACGACAAGAAAAAAGAAATTTACCACATTGACGGCAGTCAGCTGAAAGGTTGTTACATGCTACTCGATGAGGCTTCTGTCACGGGTACGGCAAATATTGTCATGGCAGCTGTGCTGGCAGAAGGCATCACCACCATCTACAATGCCGCCTGTGAACCCTACCTGCAACAGCTTTGTCAGATGCTTAATCGGATGGGCGCACAGATAACAGGTATTGGATCCAATTTATTGACCATTACAGGAGTAAAAACGCTGGGAGGTACGGTGCATACCTTGCTTCCGGATATGATAGAGATCGGATCCTTTATTGGTCTGGCGGCCATGACCCAGTCCGAAATCACCATCAAAAATGTACAAGTGGAAAAGTTGGGCATAATCCCGGAGACCTTTCGCCGCATGGGCATCAAATTGGAAATCATCGGTGACGACATCCATATTCCGGCTCAGAAACACTATGAGATAGAAACGTTTATTGATGGATCCATCCTTACCGTGGCCGATGCCATCTGGCCGGGTTTTACTCCCGATTTGTTGAGTATTATCCTGGTCGTTGCTACCCAGGCCAAAGGAACCGTATTGGTACATCAAAAAATGTTCGAAAGCCGTCTGTTTTTTGTGGATAAACTGATTGACATGGGGGCACAGATTATCCTTTGCGACCCACATCGGGCCACTGTCATTGGCCTGGACAGGAAATACCCGCTACGGGGAATCCGCATGACATCGCCGGACATACGTGCGGGTGTAGCCCTCCTTATTGCCGCTATGTCTGCCGAGGGCACTTCGGTTATTGAAAACGTGGAACAAATTGATCGGGGATACCAACAGATCGACCAGCGGCTTAATGCCCTCGGTGCCAAGATCGAACGGGTCGATTAGTAAAGAATAAAACCGAGAAAGATTCTCGGTTTTATTCTTTTCTTTTAATATACTGATTTTATAATTTTGTCGATTCATGCAATTAGCAGTCACATTGAGACCTAACGATGCTGCTTAATTTTTTTGTTTGAAATTCGATTAAAGAGTAAACCTTCTCTTTTTTAAACTTGCCGGCGTAAGCGTATTGGTAAGGGCGTACGAACGCAAGGATAAACTTGTAGATTATTAAAAGGATGAGGTTTGATGTCTTTTAATAAAAATTTTGAATTTAAACTAGCGTATCAATCGAAATAAATTGGCAGTGGATGAGAGTACCTCATTGAAAGGAAAAATTGGCCACAATAAAACGAACGCTGGAAATAATTTACAGACCCAGCCTTTTAGTTGACCATGCGGGGTAAGAATGGTTAATTTCTGGTTTAATGAATTTGAATGAATTTCTAATTTTAAAACAAATGCCGATGAGTAACCACGATATTCGCTGGGAGCAACGGTTCAACAATTTTATAAAAGCGTTGAACAAATTACAAGACGGTGTGAATTATATTCAGAATAACGCTTTGGACGGGGATAATTCTGGAGAAAGTGAAGAAAATTCAGGCATGGTATTACATGACTTAATAAAGCAAGGATTAATTCAAAGATTCGAGGTTACTCATGAGTTGGCTTGGAATGTTATTAAAGATTATGCTGCATATCAGGGAAATCCTGAAATCAGCGGATCAAGAGATGCTTCCCGTGAAGGCTTTGCCATAGGTTTGATTGATAATGGGGAAGTCTGGATGGAGATGATAAAAAGTCGCAATGAAACCTCACATACGTATAATGAAGGTACTGCAAAGGAAATATTTTCACATATAATAAAAAAATATCTACCCGCTTTTCGTTTATTCAGACAAAAAATGGAATCCATAAGAAGCGGAACACAAGGAAATATATTTACCTAATGAAACACGGGCTAGAAAAACATACCGTCGACGCCATTACCGACGTTTTTAAAAAATATCCGCAGATAACCTGTGCTATATTATATGGTTCTAGAGCTAAAGGAAATTACCGCCCCAATTCGGACATTGACATCACGTTGAAAGGGGAGAAATTAGATTTATCAACCTTATTTAAAATAGAAATAACGTTGGACGATTTGCTTTTGCCTTACAAAATTGATTTGTCCAATTACCACAAAATTGAAAACAACGATCTGAAGGACCATATCAATCGAGTTGGGATTGCCTTTTACGAAAAAAAGTAACTGAATGGAAAGAAACATCATAATCAGAAGCATGCTCGATTATTTGTGTACCTATTCTCAAAAATGGGCCATTTGAAAAATAAGGGAGATGAATAAGTTGTAGTGCTTTTAACTGACTACCAAAATAATACGGCATCGTCCCGATCAGTGTTGGATTATAAAAATGCAGGCAAAATGATTGTGGAAGAAAGACCACACCGAAATTTAATTTGAAAGAATTAATGCCCCCATCCATCACAATTACCTTTGGATTGATTATTGCTTTGAAGTTGGACTAAACCAACATATTATTAGCTATGAAAAAATCAGTATTAATTTTTGCATTTGTGCTAACGGCAGCAATCGCTCAAGCACAGGAAAAAGGAGATGCCCGTGTACAGGTGGGCGGTGAATTTGGCTTTAATTCAGAGCTTTTCGGCATAAATCTGGGAGCAGAATATTTCGTTGTGGACCGGATATCCGCCGCACCGAATTTCTCCGTTTATTTCCCTGAATTTGGAAGGGCAAGTAACCTGAACGTTGACTTTAGGTATTACCTGACAGAAGGGATTTTACAATGGTATGGTCTGGCAGGTTTTACTAACAACTGGGCTACTGTGGAATATGACGGGAGCGGTAGCATCACTTCCAGCACCCAAGGAGCCAATATTGGAGTCGGTGGCGTGCTGAAGTTTAGCAACCGACTTGGGTTTAATCCTGAAATCAAATATCAGGCGCAGCGTGCCGGACAGGCGGTATTCCGATTGGGGCTGGTCTATTTTATCAATTGAAAATATTCTGGGGGATCAGACGTTGGTCCCCTTTTTTTTTACTCCGATTCTTAAATCTGAAACGACAAGGAGAACATAGCTGTGGATTTCTCAACGTGTGGTGAAACCATAAAAGGACAATCTCAAATAGGAGCTTCTACTTTGGAACAGCAGTAATAAATAGCCTGATTGTCAAGTCAATTCCATAAACTTTATCACTGAAATTATTGTTTTCCCTCTATTTCCTCCACCAACTGATTATACCAGTCTTCACTGTATTTCCGTATTAGTGCTTCTTTCAAAAATTTGTACAAAGGCACGCCCAGGTTTTTACCAAGGACGCAGGCGGCATCGCAGATTTCCCAGCGATCGTAGTTCAATGCATCATATTGGTCATATTTGGTGATCCTAATGGGATACAAATGGCAGCTTACGGGTTTTCGGAAAGTTGATTTCCCGTCAAAGTAAGCTTGCTCTATCCCGCACTTCAATACGCCCTTTCCGTCCCGGATTGAAAACGCACAGGCACCGTTTTGGCCAATCGTAGGGGTACCTTTTTCTCCATCTTGATCAAACACCCAAACTCCAAGCTTCTCAAGAACTTCAATCCCCTCCGCTGATAAGTAGGGTTGGATGGCCAAATAGTTTTTTTTCAATTCACCTATTTCTTCCTCTTCCAAAGGTGCGCCGGCATCTCCTTCCACACAACAGGCTCCCTTACATTTTTCCAAATCACAGAAAAAAAAGTTCTCCTTTATATCATCACTCAAGACCGCATTTTCTACAATAATCATCTTTTTCGGAATTAGTCTACAAAGGTATGGAATATTTGGCCTTCACCTAAAGGTTAGCCCAGTCAAAAAAATAGCCGCCTCAACGAATTGAGGCGGCATAACCCAGCACTATGAAGAAAAGCTTTTAACAGCCTTATACAATTATAACTTTCAGTTTTTAAAAAAGTTTTAAATAAATTTGCCAAAACCTAAATTGGTGGCCCAACGTGATAAATCGGGGTATATCCGTCTGCCCTCCGGTCTTCGACTGGCAATATGCCGTTCGTAAAATACGTTTCTGGCAAATAGGTTAACAATGAAGTTCCTTTTATTTTACGTTGTAACCTGAGTTCGATTATTCGTCAAACTAGCAATACAATCACCTGGTTAAATTATTTCAGATATCAATTCTGGTTTCAAATGTTGGATATTATCAGGCATTCATGCGAAATTCTCCAAATTCCCGTAAATTAGCACCGTGCAAGCCGACCTGTCGCTGTCCCAATCGGGAGAGAGGAAAGTCCGGGCAACGCAGAGCACCATACTTCTTAACGGGAAGGGATCACTCTGGCGACGGAATGGTTACAGAAAGTGCCACAGAAAATAAACCGCCCTTCACCTATTCAGGTAAGGGTAAGGGTGAAATGGTGGGGTAAGAGCCCACCGTCCCGGTGGCGACATCGGGAGCAGG
>JBBQXZ010000097.1:0-16393 GCA_038209145.1 Cytophagales bacterium
TTGGAGTATTTTTACTCGGACAGCATGGAGGGAATCAAAACGCAGGTGTGGATAGCTTTGATAGCCAATTTGTTGTTTTCGGTAATCCACAGGCAGTGCAGAGAGGCTGAGCAGTTTGTAACAATCGTTAACATGGCTGCAATAAACATGTGCTCATACATTTCGCTGATAAAGCTTGTCAGATCAGGCAGATTATCTAGATTGGACAGGGATCTGAAAATAGTACAATTCGAATTGTTCGGTTTTAATCAGGGGGGTGTTTTTCAAAATCAAAAAAATCCCCCTTAATTAGAGAACCAGAGGACTTTTTCCCATGTTTTGGGATTTACTCGGATGACAGTAATTATCAATAACATAAATTTTTGTATTTTGATTAGTAGTCCCCCATAGATTTGTAGGTTCTCTTTGTTATTCCTATCTTTCCCGAATGTTTGTTAAGCAGATAAAAAAGAAAAACAAGAATTCGGATAAGGAATATATTTATTATCGCCTGGTACACACGTATAAAATTGGTAACAAGGTACGCCACCAAAACATCCTGTCCCTTGGTGGGCTTGAGGCACTGCCAAGAGATCGTCACAAGGCCCTTGCGGACAGGATAGAGGAACTTGTCACTGGCAATGATCCTTCTTTGTTTTCCGGCAGCCATAGCTTTGACGACGTTGAGCATCTGGCTGGGCATTTTGCCGAAAAAATTGTCAAAGACAAATTGTTCAGTCCCATACCCAACAAAGAAAGACACCTTTCGAAAGCAGTTCAAAACAACGTCCAGGAGGTTGATCTGGAAAGCATGGAGCAGATCCAAAGCAGGGAGATCGGAGGGGAATGGCTTGTAAAACAAGCATTTGACGAACTGGGGATCGCTTCCATATTATCCGGTTCCGGCCTTGAAGGCGCACAGACCGACATCGCACAGATGCTCCTGACAGGCAAGCTGTTGCACCCGTCCAGCGAACTGGAGGCCGAAAGGTGGCTGAGGGAAAACTCCGGCGCGCGGGAGTTATACCCCACAAAAGAGGATATCAGCCGGCACAGGCTTTACGGGGCGGCAGAGGCGATGTATAAAAGTAAGTACTCCATAGAGAAAGAGCTGTATGGCAAGCTGTGCAACCTTTTCTCCGGCAGGAGCAAAATAGTTGTCTATGACCTCACAAACATGTACTTTACCGGACAGATGCGGGGAAGTGGCAAAGCCCATTTCGGCCGCTCCAAACAAAAACAGACGGGAAGTAAGCTGATAGGCCTTGCGTTGTCGATCGACAGCCTGGGATTTGTCAGATACAGCAGTTTCCATAACGGCAATATAAGCGAGCCGGAAACCTTTGGCAACATGCTTGGCGAGATTGTCGGCCAGTTGGACACCTGCGGTGAGAAACCGATCGTTGTGATGGATGCCGGGATTGCGACAGAGGACAACCTAAAACTGATCAGAGCCAGCAAATACGATTACGTATGCGTGAGCAGGACTGTGCCGAAAGATTATGACAGACTTGCCGCCGGGGCAGCATCCATTACCGACAACAGGGGCAACAAAATTGAACTCACGAAGGTGAGCGTGGAAGGCGAGGAAGATAATTTTTTACACATTAAAAGCGATCAAAAATATAAAAAGGAAGCGTCCATCGACAATAAGCTTACCTTGCGCCTGGAGGCGCAATTGCGGGATATAAAAGACAAATTGCCCAAAAAGAGAACGCTGAAGAAAACCGAAAAGGTGCATGAAAAAGTAGGCCGGATAAAGGGTAAGCTTTCAAAAATAGGCTGGCTTTATGATATCGAATACACCGAGGACAAAGAAAAAGGAATAGTAACCGACATAAACTGGCATCGGGTAAAAGAGCGCGAAAGACCAAAGGGGGAATATTTTTTGAGATACACAAACAGTACCATATCAGAAACAGACATCTGGAATGTATATAATACGACCAGGGATGTGGAAGCTGTCTTCAGGTGTTTGAAAACAGATTTAAAAATACGTCCGATTCACCACCAGAAGGATAAATACATAGAACCCCACATCTGGCTTGGCATATTGGCCTACCAGGTGGTAAACTACATCCGTCGGGGCCTGAAAAATAACGGGGTGGATTATAGTTGGACCACTATCGTTGATAAAATGAGATCAATGCAGTCCTCAATAGTGAGCGTGAACAACAGGGAAAATGAAAAAATCTATGTTAAGCTATACACCAGACCGACGACTGACCAACAATTAATTTTTGACAGCCTTAATTTTAAACATCGCCCATTCGTGAGGAAAACAAAAGTAGCCCCCCAATTGTAAAAAAACAAACTACAAAACCTTGTAATTGAGTAAGTTGTGGGTTAGTATTTTCAAGTTGGGTTAAAAACTTAAGCTTCAGATTTCGGCAGATACATACAATAAATCCAAGAAAACTGACAATAATTCGTCGAAATACGAACTAATCATTTCTGCCAGCCAGAAAATCTGCGTTTGGACACAGAACCAAAATAAAACTACTGATAATCTCAAATGTGGATTAAATTTTTAACTTATACAAGTCAGATAAAAACTTTGAGAAATTTTTTTTTCCAACTACCAATATTGTTCATGTCCGCATTCAGTTTAGCAAAAAGTACATTTAAACATTAAAAAGTAATAACCTGAATTCGATTATTCGTTAAACTGGCAATACAATCATCTAGTTAAATTAATTGCGATATCGATTCTGGTTTCAAATCTAGGATGTCAGATCAACCGTTTTGGGGATTTGGCGGGGATGGGTTGGCCGTATTGGGGGACATGCGGCCAAAACGGGGAGATTTGCGCTGTTTTTACTGGGTTGAAACCCAGGGCTATCAAATCGGTCACTCCGATGAAGTTTTTAAAAAACTTTGTTTTACGAAAGATTGGTTCTCGGAAGGAATTTAGACAACTTTTTGATAGGGTTTTGTGGTTGCCAAATTTAAGGTGTAGAACAATCGAACGCAGGTTAATAGCTTTTTATTGAAAATAGATCAAAACCCAACAACGAGAAATAGCATTACCCATATCTTTAATAAATGTTCGGTAGTTAAGACTCCCCTATTTTTTCCAATATCTTATAGGTAATTAGATAAGTTGGACGCACACCATCCATACCCAAAGCACCCGAAGCCAGCGTTCCCCCGGTTTCCAGCGGATTGTCCGAAGCGTAATAGGCATATAGCACTTTGACGGTTTTGCGGATACTGTTCCGGATTTTACTGGATGACTGAATGGCTTTTTGATAATGGGCACCCTCCATTTCAAGGCCTATGGCCTTCCACGAGGATTCCATAAAATACTGCAACACATCCCTGTTTTGAAGCGAAGTGCCCAAAACGGTAATCATAGGCCCCTCAAAAACACCGAGGCCAAACCCTTCGAAATCATCCATGCCAAGTTCGTTTTTGAAGGGGTAATTATCCGCTGTGCCTTCGAAGACATGACTGCTTGGGATCATAATATCCCCCTTGTTTCCCTTAAGAATTCCCGCCTTACCCATAATGGATGCAGAGATTACGTCCAAAGGTATCTTTTTATCACCAACTTCAAAAGGTTTTAACAGCTCGTCAAAACATTCATACGCCTGTTCCCCGAAGGCATAATCCATTACGACAATCACCGGTTTTTTCTTTTTATCTTTGGGAATGCTGACTCCCGGAATGAGCGTTTCATGACTCATCTTGTCAGTATCGATGATTTGTACGCCAATATTGGTTCCGGAGGTATCTGGCAAATGAATCATGCCATTGTGATTGGCATAAGCCTCGATTTCCCTGGATTTGTTGGACTTGGACTGTAGGCTAATTTCCATAACCTCCCTCTCGATAGCTTCATAAGTAGCAAGTCCAAGGGCCTGATGTCCGTAAATGGTGTTCATCACACTGTGCAAATTGGCGCTGATCACATGGATTGGGCGGTCTAATAAATCTTCCTTTTGAAGCACCGTTTTGATGCGATTTGCCCAGAGTTCCCCATAGACATGGTGCCCAACACGCTCCCGAAGTGTCGCAGAAAAAGAAATTTGCCTGTCTTTGTTGTCCCGCAATTCCATAATGGACAAACGCCCCAAATGATAGACAATCGAAAATAAACTGTTGGTATGATTGGAAGATTCAAATTTTTCAACCGCCTTATGTGTCTCCTCATATGTCCTTCCGGTAATATGACTTAAATAAGAACAGGCCGCTTCCTTGTTAAACTCCTCATCACGCTCCTCTTTGGCAACAATTTTCTCCAGCATTTCCCAATTAAGATTGGTGCCGGATTTTTGCTCCAGACTGTTATTGGCTATCTTTTTGGATTCAATAAACAAAAAGGTAAGGTGAGTCAATATATCATAAATGTCACTTTTCCCCCTGGTCATCTCCACATACATCTGATCTTCATCCACCCGGTAACAATTTCTCTTCCGCTTGGCGGGAATTATCGGGGAAAACCCGGAATTTTCATACCCCTCCCTACTAATTAGGCGGATGTACCTGCATTCCTCTATTCCTCGGGGTAATCGCTCCATTACATACAACAAGCCCTCAAGTTCTATTTTCTCATTTTCAGTCACAAAGCCGTAGATTTCAGGACTCAAAATCAAAAGAGATTCAATAAGTGATTCACCTGAAATTCCGGTAGGTTTGTAAGACCCTCTGGTAAATAAATGCCGCATGGTAATGTATAACCGCTCAATGGCGGCACGGGATTGCTGGGCTTTGGTTCTTTTCATTTCATTTTGGATCAGATTAAAATGACCCAAAGGTACAAAAATAGTTGGCGTAAAACCCACAGAACAATACTACCGTTAAGTTTACCCGAGGTAATGAATTGATTGCCTCAGTTAAATGCATTTCCAAGGAAGGGCTACAAATCTTAAAATGGATCAATTCTTTGATTTTATCTTTTGGGTGGTTTGGTTGGAGGTTTTTTTCAAAGGGTTGATTTTCCGGTGTCTTTTATGGTATTACTGGTTTTTGATATTAATAGCCTGTTACGATATTCTCCGTGAAATTGCTGGTATGATACTCAGCAAAATCAAAAAATCAGCTAACGGTATACAAGGTAAAAAATTGAATACAGTTGAATGGGTACTCTAAAATAAACAAACAATAGAATGGAGATAGACATGCATTATCCTGCCAATGAGAGGCTTTGCTTGAAGAATCCGGAATTTTCTGAATTGGGGAAACGGATTGTCCTGAAAAGTATCGAACTCATAAATAGGGTTGGGATAGAAAATTTTACGTTCAAAAAGCTTGCTGAGGAGATACAATCCAATGAGGCATCCATTTATCGGTATTTCGAGAACAAGCACAATTTGTTGGTTTACCTGATGTCTATATATTGGGAAATACTAAATCTAAAAATTAGGTTTAACATCCAAAATTTGACTGACCCCAAAGAGAAAATAAATAAAATCATAAGTGTTCTAACCGATGTGCGCACGGCAATACCCCGCATAAAAAATTTTGATTTGAAAACGCTTCATGAGATTGTGATTTCTGAATCGGCCAAAGCCTATCCAACGAAAAACATTGAGCGCGAGATTAATGAGGGATTTTTTATTTCCCACAAAAAAATTATTTTTACACTTTCAGCCATTTTCCAGGAAGCCAATCCTGCATATGAATTCCCCAAAGCACTGGCTGTCAATATTCTGGAAACCACTTATGAACAAATATACTTCTCCAAACACTTGGGGTCATTTACAGAACTTGACGAAAAAGGAATGAGCACCAACACGGTTGAAAGATTTCTGGAAACCATCATTTTTTCTGTATTGGCGCTCAACGATCAAATAAACCACTGATAGGTTTATTTCAGTTTCTCCTGAAAGTGCTTTTTAAATTTATCTACCTTTGGACGGATAACAAATTGACAATAAGGCTGACTCCCGTTCAATTCAAAGTAATTGGTGTGGTAATCGTCTGCTTCATAGAAGTTTGCAAATGAGGTTATCTCGGTTACGATAGGCTGTCCATAGACCTTATTTCTTTCCAATTCGGCCACTTTTTCCACCGCTTTAGTTCTTTGATTTTCGTTGTGATAGAATATCGCGGATCGGTATTGGGGGCCTACATCGGCTCCCTGTCGGTTTAAGGTCGTGGGATCATGGGTTTCGAAAAAGACGTCCAAAAGTTCCTCATAGGCGATTGCCGCAGGATCAAAAAGAATATGTATTACTTCTGCATGTCCTGTTGTGCCATTCACCGCATCATTGTAGGAAGGGGCCTCGACATGCCCGCCAGAAAACCCGGATTGTACTTGTTCTACCCCTTTTAATTTTTGGAATACCGCTTCCGTACACCAGAAGCAACCTCCTCCTAACGTGGCAACCTCTTTTCCTTCAGGTAAATTAATCGTTGTTTTTGGTAATTGCGTCATTTTTTTTGTTGTTGGATTGTATTCTAACAGGCCCTTCGGGCAAAAAGTTTGGGTCGACCGGAAATCCTTTTTGGGTAACCAAAATTTTCTTTTTCCGATAAAGGTTCATCATGGTTTCCTGCACATCAGGCATAAAATGCCTCCAATCCACCGGATAGATCCACCGGACCACCTCCGAGGGACAAATTGAATTTGGTTTCCGTTGGCGAATCAATTCCATTATAGCCTGTTCCAGCGGATCAACCATCTTTTCCAAATAGATTTAATTGCCCTTTAGATCGGAAATTTGAACAGTCATATGCCGGCATTACTCGTCCACTTAAATATTTTTTCTCAACCACAGGGAAAACTTGCCGGACCGCCTCCGCAATAGGGCCATCCCCTTTAATACGTCTCCCCCATTCCGTATCATTTTCTTGTCCCACTTGCCTTGCAACTATGTGATTCACGACTTTCAACTCCCTGTCCGGAAAGTGTGTTTGCAGCCAATTGCGGAAAATTTACTTCACCTGACCGTTTAGCCGTACGATGGTGTAGCCCGCTTTCCGTACTCTCCTTATAGCCGCATTATTGACGTGATGGCCTCCGAACTGATACCGGGAATAATTGGGGCAATCATCAGGCCAGACTGAATACCTGCCACTTAATAAGTCTTCATCCAATAATACAAGTTAATAAAAATGGATCGAAATTCCTCGACATCTATTAATAAATCAGGGCCGGCAAATCATGATTAGCGTTGGGGGAAAATTCTTAAGGGTAAAGGTAGTTTTGATGTGCTTGAAAAATGGCGCATACTGGAATTTCAGCAAATAGGAATAGCAGATTTGAATCAGCAATCCTTTAGGATGAAGGGATTGACTGCTTTTCCGGTAGATTTCATTTCGGGCCTCTTTGGGAATTAGGCTCAGGGGAAGGGAAGATAAAATCAAGTCTGCATGCCTGCCCTGGAGATATTTATCCAAATGTTCGGCGGAATCACAAATAATTTTTACGTTTTCTTGTGGGAATTCTATCTCCAGGTTGTCACAAAATGCCCTACTTATCTCAAATACCAATAATTCAGCACCCTTGTCCATTCGCTCAACGATACCTCTGGTTATACTGCCATCACCTCCGCCCAATTCAACCAAAATTTTGGCTTCCTTAAAATCAGCAAAGGATAACATTTTATTAACCAGCGATCTGGAACTAAAAGTAATTGCCCCTGTAGTTTTGATATTTACAAATAACTCCTTGAAGAGTGATCCTTTGCCCATCTGTTTTATAAAATTTCCTGCAAATATAAATATTTTTTTATAAAAACTCGGAAACCAAATTTTTGAATCAATTAAACGACCCATCCCGATGTTTTTCGAAAGTAAGCCTTATAAACTTATCTACATTGCATGGGGTTTGTTATTCATACATCCATGTAGTTAATTTGCCATTCTTACATCGGGTCGTGTAGTTAAAATTTTTTTGCTTTTAATTATTCTCATATTGACTCTGTTTTGAGGTAAATTTCAACTTAAGTCATGATCAATTACTTCCTTCACTTTAAAATTTCTCTTTTACTTTGCTTCATGCTAGGAAGGATGGGATTCGCTCAGAGTGATCCTACCGGACAAAAAAGGATTACAAGCACTTATTTAATAACCCGTGTTACAATTATCCCTACTCCGGGAAAAATATTGCCCAATCAGGATATATTAATCAGGAATGGGCAGATTGTCTCCTTTGGAAGTAACCTCCCAAGACCTGCTGAGGCCCTCCAAATACCCGGGGATTCCCTATTCGCCTATCCGGGATTTATTGACATGGCCAACAAATCAGGCGTCAGTGCGCCATCGATACCGGAAAAACCGGCAGACTTTGACCCCTCCAATCCACCGGATGTACAAGCCGGCATTCATCCGGATGTCGATGTATTGGAGCATTATGACCCCTCACATAGTCAAATTGCAGACTGGAGAAAAAACGGTTTCACTATAGCCCATAAGGTGCCTTTGGGACAGGGTATGCTGCCAGGAACTACCGGTTTGGTGGTATATGGCCCCCCAAAATCCAACATTATTATCAGGTCTGACGTGGCACGATATGCCAAATTCAGTACTGTTGGGGGCATGTATCCTGCAACCGTTTTGGGTGTCATGGCCAAATACAGAGCGCTTTTTGAAAACGCCCGGTTACTATCCCGACACCAAGTTATTTTTGCTTCAAATCAACGGGTCAAAATTCCCGATACCAATCCGGTATTGCAATCCCTAATTCTGGTTCTCGAAAAAAACAAGCCACTTTTTTTTGAGACCAACAGCGAGCTAGATGTTAGGAGAGCGCTCAGCATTCAACGTGAACAGGATATTTCCGTTATGATATCTGGAATTGCGGAGGGTACCCACATGATACCCGTCATCAAAAAATCAGGCGTGGGTGTGGCTTTATCGATAAACCTTCCTGAGGAAAATAAACAGGAGTTTTCCGCTGAGATTCAGAACTCCGAAAGGGAGGAACAATTAAAAAAAATTAATGCCGCTTACATCAAAAGATTGTCAGCAGCGGGAGAATATGAAAAAGCAGGTATTCCATTTGCCTTCACGACGAAGCATTTAGATAAAGACAAGCTATTTGACAACCTCCGTTTGATGATCAAACACGGATTGTCCAAAGAGGCTGCTTTAGCCGCATTAACTACCAATCCGGCGAAAATTTTGGGTATCGACAACATGACTGGAGATATCTCCCCCGGTAAAATGGCCAATATATTGTTGACTACTGACACCTTGTTTTCCGCCGAATTCCAGATCCAATATGTCATCGCCAACGGATACCTTTTCGAATATCCATTAAAAGACAATTCCGAAAAAAACGGTAAAAATGGATCAGCTTATTGGGAATATGACACAAAAACTTCGGCGGGATCGGCCAGCGGCTTCTTTGAAATCAGCTACCAATCAGGCACTGCCAAAGGGAGCATTACCTATGATGATCCTCAGGGAGAAGGGAAAATAACCTCTCCCATGAATGATTTGAAGGTATCTACAAAACGTATTACCTTTTCTTTTGTGGTGAAAACAGCCAAAGAAGACTTGACTGTTGCTATTGAGGGAGACGTTTCGGAAAATTTTTTAGTAGGTAAAATGTACATTGCGGATTATGATAGCTTTCCCTTCACAGCCCAAAAAACTGACAAACCCAAACCATGAAGCATATCTTTAATTTACTTTGTCTTTTGCTTGCATCACCTTTTCTGGTAGTGGCCCAAAATGCTCCCAATCGGTTTGTGATTAAAAACGGTACGGTTTTGACCATCACCAACGGCACATTTCCCAAAACGGATGTGTGGGTAGAAAATGGAAAGATAAAACAAATTGGTCAGGATCTGAAAGTACCCGCCAATATCACCGTTGTGGATGCATCCGGCAAATACGTTATGCCGGGGATCATTGACGCCCATTCACACATCGCCCTGGAAGCAATCAATGAGGCCACAAGTCCCATCACATCGGAAGTTTGGATGGGAGATGTCATCGATCCATTCGATATAGGCATCTATCGGGCACTAGCCGGAGGGGTCACGGTAACCCATGCCATGCATGGATCGGCAAATGCAATAGGTGGCCAAAACGTCACCCTGAAACTGCGTTACGGAAATACAGACCCATTGGCACTTCGCATGCAGGAAGCCCCCCGAACGATAAAATTTGCCCTCGGTGAAAATCCAACCAGGGTCCATGGCCGGGGCAAAAACATACAACCCAGGTCACGCATGGGTGTGGAAGCTGTCATTCGAAACGGGTTCGAAGAGGC
Organism: Cytophagales bacterium; assembly: GCA_038209145.1. GTDB lineage: Bacteria > Bacteroidota > Bacteroidia > Cytophagales > Cyclobacteriaceae > Lunatibacter. The sequence goes on from JBBQXZ010000097.1 coordinate 10,151, forward strand.
ACTTCAGTATAAAAAGGTTTGGGAAGCGTACGAAACAGAACGAAAACAAAAAAACAGTACCGCCGTGCCTCCTGTTTACAGCCTTCGGCTGGAAACCATAAGTGATATTCTGGCAGGTGAAATTATCATCCACTGCCACTCCTACCGGGCAGACGAAATTTACATGCTTATCAAGGTTTGTAGGGAATATGGCATTGACAAAATTGTCTTTTCCCACGTCAATGAGGGGTTCAAAGTGGCTCCTGAACTGGCCGCCTACACCATGGGAGCTTCCATATTTTCCGACTGGTGGGCATACAAATTTGAGGTATACTATTCTACTGCCTATAATGCCGCTGTACTGACCAAAAATGGCGTCTTGACCTCAATTAATTCGGATTCAGGCGAAGTCATCCGTCACCTATACCACGAGGCAGCCAAATCCCAGCGGTACGGGGGACTGTCCGATGAAGAGGCATTGGCCCTTATCACCATCAATCCGGCGAAACAACTGGGCATCGATGCTTTCGTAGGTTCCATCGAGGTAGGCAAACAGGCAGATTTGGTGATATTCGATAGTCACCCCCTGTCCATTTATGCCATTCCACAAATGACATTTGTGGATGGAATCAAGTATTTCGACAGGCAAAGTGATGAATTGGACCAACGGTTGAAAATCAATCCTTCGGAACTGATCGAACCTATATTCCTCAAAGAATACGATCACAACTGTATGCAAAACGTTGATTTCTATTTTACCAATTTCGGTAGAAACTTATTTGAACACAGACACTAACCATTCTCCCTTCATGCCCAATGGGTGGGCAGAGATGAACGGAAAACCAAGCGACATGAATGCTTTTAAATACATATTACTTGTTTTTTTTCTTGGCCTTGGCATTTTTTGTCAGGCCCAAGAAGATGGGGAAATACTTAAACCACAAAAAGGGATATTCTTGCTCCAGAATGCGACTTTGGTAACTGTTACCAAGGGGATTTTGGAAAATTCAGACCTCCTTATCGCTGATGGCCTGATCCAGAAAATTGGTAAAAACTTATCCTTTCCGGATGCACAACTGATTGATTGCACGGGTAAGTTTATATACCCGGGCATGATAGATTCAGGCAATAGGTTGGGATTGGTAGAGGTAAACTCGTTGTCCGAGACGCAGGATTTTATGGAAATAGGAAATGTCACGCCGAATATGCAGGCATTAACTGCCGTAAATCCAAATGCCGTAGCCATTGCGGTGACTCGGGTCAATGGGGTGACAAGTAGCATCGCCCTGCCTTCGGGAGGGTTGTTTCCCGGTACCGCAGCGCTCAACCACTTGAATGGATATACACCTGATCAAATGTACGGCGGGTTTAAGGGGGTTATATTGAATTTCCCCAGTAGCGCAAGGACGAGCACTTACGATACCCGAAGTGAAGAGGATGTCCAGAAAGAATCGGAGGAGGCACAGAAAAAGCTGGATGATATATGGGAAAAGGCCGTATCCTACCACCGCCTCAAGTCAGCCGGAGCAATGCTGGACTATTATCCCGAGATGGAGCATTTGTCCAAGGTAATTGCAGGCGAAATCTCCCTGATGATTGAAGCCAATGCAGCTGTGGACATTCGGCGGGCAATCAAATGGGTAAAAGACAATAAAGTAACAGCCATACTTACTGGTGTATCTGAGGGATGGAGAATAGCAGAAGAAATCGCCTCCTCCGGATTATCCGTGATTGCAGGTCCCGTGTTAACCATACCTTCGAGACAATCTGACAGATACGATGCAGCCTATACCAATCCAGGTATATTAGCTAAAGCAGGGGTCAAGGTAGCCCTTCGTACCAACGATGCCGAAAACGTCCGAAACCTGCCCTTTCATGCCGGTTTTGCCGCAGCGTACGGTATGGGAAAAGAGGAAGCCTTAAAGGCTGTCACCATCCATGCAGCTGAAATTTTTGGGTTAGACCATCAGATAGGTTCTTTGGAAGAAGGCAAAATGGGCAATCTTTTCATCACCGATGGAGATCCCTTTGAACCGCGTACTCAGATCAGCCATTTATTCATCCAGGGATATAAAATACCGATGACCAACCGACAGATCAGGCTCTATCAGGAATTCAACGAAAGAAGCCCCGGGCTGGAGCAATAGCCAGATAGCTTTTCAGGTGAAACCTAGACAGGGTTTGGGCAATCATATTGCCTTATCGACAAAGGAATGTATATTTGTTACCTGACTGGAAAAGAACTTCACTAATTTTTTTCCAGTTAGATCTACCCAAAGCACCTCCAGAAGACATATTTCGTTACTTCCATCCTTATGATAAAAAAGCTTTCTCCTATCCTATTTATTTGGGTAATGGTTCTTTTCTTTGGCTGCAAAGGTGAATCTGCCAATGACGCCGTTCGAGATCTCATCGGTAAACTAAAAACCTCGCATGCCCCGGACAAAAGAGTTGCCCTTTGGGAAATTCAGTGGGAAGATGGCGTTTTAAGCGGTGAAACAAACCTTCCTGAAGCCCATGAGGAACTGAGAAAAACACTAACCAATCAGGGAATTGCCTTTTTGGACAGTATTCAGCTATTGCCAGCGGCTGAATTGGCAGGAAGCACACAAGCACTTGTCACCCTGTCTGTAGCCAATATCCGGTCAGAACCCAAGCATTCCGCCGAATTGGCCACCCAGGCCTTGATGGGTACCCCGCTAAACGTGCTGAAAAAAGAAGGAAGTTGGTACCTTGTCCAGACACCTGAAGGCTACATCTCCTGGGTAGATGCCGCTGGAATTGCCCTTAAAGATGAACGCACAATGCGGGAATGGACGGCTGCCGAAAAATTGGTCAGTACGGAAATGATCGGTGCCATCTACGAGCATCCCGATTCCATCCAGATTGTCAGTGACCTTACGGCAGGAAACATAATGGTCAAATATAAAGAGACTGCTTCCCATTTTGGCGTGTTGCTTCCTGATGGCCGCAAAGGATATGTTCCTAAAAATGAAGTTCTCCCCTTCGAAGATTGGTTGGCCAGTAGGGAACTCTCTGATGACAACCTGATCCGTACTGCCAAAAACATGATGGGTGTCCCTTATCTTTGGGGTGGAACATCGCCCAAAGGTGTGGATTGTAGTGGATTCACCAAAACAATTTATTTTCTCAACGGCATGATCATACCCCGCGATGCTTCTCAACAGGTGCATGAGGGAGATGAAGTTGATGTCTCAAAAAACTGGGACAATTTGGAGGTAGGCGACTTGCTCTTTTTTGGCGTGCCATCCGTAGATGGCAAACCCGAACGGGTCGTTCATGTGGGCATGTGGATAGGAAACAATTCTTTTATCCATTCCCGGGGCAGGGTATGAATCAGCAGCTTTGATCCGGCGGATGAAAATTACGATGCCTATGAACTGGACCGCTATCTCCGGACCAAGCGTGTCAGAAACCAACAAACAGCCCACCTTTGGAGCGTAGACCGACTTATCCAATAATTGTCTTGATATATGAATAAACTATTTTCCACATTAACAGCGATTTTTCTTTTTTGCCAGGTTCACGCACAGGATGCTCCATTTGGTTTTAGCGAAAACTCCGTTTTATCCCAGCGTGAATTGGAAAAGCAGTTTTTGGAAGGGACTGACTTTTCACGGTTTAAAACCCACTTGCAGGCCATCAGCTCTGAGCCTCATGTGGTAGGGAGTGCTGCCAACGAACGGGTAAAAGCCTACCTGGAAAAGACGATGCAAGATGCCGGATGGGATGTTCAAACCTATCCCTATGACGTCTACTTGCCAAAGGACCCCGGTGAATCCCATGTGGAAATCGTTACTCCCCATCGGATCCCACTTAATCAGCAGGAAGATGTCTTGGAAGAAAACCCCTATTCCAGTCATCCTGATTTGAAAAAAGGCTGGAATGCCTACTCGGGTTCCGGAGATGTGACGGCAGTAGTCGTCTATGCCAACTACGGTACCAAAGCAGATTTTGAGAAATTGGAAGCGTTGGGTGTTTCCGTGAAGGGAAAAATCGTAATAGCGCGCTATGGAGGCAATTTCAGGGGGTATAAGGCCAAATTTGCCGAGCAATATGGTGCTGTTGGGCTATTGATATACACCGATCCGGGAGACAGTGGGTATGCAAAAGGACTGGTATTCCCCGAAGGCATTTACTACAGCGAGAGTTCAATTCAAAGAGGTTCTTTGATGACGGAGGATTTTACAGGTGACCCCCTTACCCCTTTCGAACCTGCCTTGCCCTTGGATGGTAAAAAGCAGGTGAAGCGGCTAGATCCTTCCGAAACCCAATTGCCAACGATTCCGGTGACATCCATACCCTATGGATCCGCCAAAGAAATATTTGCCGAAATGAAAGGCCAACCTGTGCCAGCGGGATGGCAAGGGGGATTGCCCTTTACCTATCGCATTGAGGGTGGAGAAGCCTTGAGAGTTCGGGTGAAAGTCGAACAAAAAAGAGACTTTGTGCGGATAAACAATGTGGTGGGTACCCTGAAAGGATCGGAATTTCCGGATGAATGGATCATTCTGGGATGCCATTACGATGCCTGGTCCTTTGGTGCAACAGACCCTAACAGCGGAACTTCCATGTTGCTTGCTTTGAGCGAATCCCTGGGAAAACTCGCCCAGAAAGGCCTTAGACCAAAACGCTCCATCCTCATTGCCCATTGGGACGGAGAAGAGCATGGGGTCATCGGATCCACAGAATGGGTAGAACAATTCCGGGAGGAATTGTCAGCAAAAGCCGTTGCTTACCTGAATTTCGATGCCGGGGTATCCGGACAGGCCGTAAGAGGGTCTTCCTCTCCTACCCTCAAGCACCTCATGGCTGCTGCCGGAAAGGAAGTAAAGCTGCCGGATTCCGAAGAGACCATCTTCGCAAACTGGGCAGGAACCAACGAGGAACCGATCATGGGAAATCTCGGTGGTGGTTCTGATCACATCGCCTTCTACATGCACCTGGGAATTCCCTCGCTCAGCGGTGGTGCCGGAGGGCCCACGCTTTACCACACCAACTATGACGACCTGTATTTCTATGAAAAATTTGCCGATCCTTCCTTTAAAATGGGCGGAACCGTGGAGCAGTGGGTTGGTATCATGAGCCTTCGGCTTGCCAATGCCACCGTAATCCCGTACCAGGTAACGCGGTACCACCAAGACTTGTACTCCCACTTTCAGGCAGCCGAAAAACAAATAAAAGGATACTCCCCTGATTTTGATGGATTTAGTCAGGTACATATTGCCTTGGAAAATCTTAAAAACAGCAGCGATCGCATGAATGAGCGCTTGCAACAAAAACTTGCTGCGAATAGCCTTTCTGTCAAACAGATAAAGGCGGTTAACCAATCCCTATTGACTTGGGAGAAGGCCTTTATCCTGAAAGAAGGCATGCCTTTTGGTCCGTGGTATAAATCACTTTACGCATCTTCCGATCCATTCAGTGGCTATGCATCTTGGGTACTTCCGGCCATCCAGTATGACATAGAAAGAAAAACGGCAGATAACTTAACTGCTTTGGATAAAACCTATGCGGCTGCCATCAACCGCTTATCGGAACAAATCAAGGAGGCTACCAATTTATTGGCCAATGAATAGGAATTTAACCAAACCCGTGTCTACTGCAGTTCCGGTATCCTCCGTTGATTCGACAGTTTATCCCATTCTATTTACGATTAGTTTTGCCCATCTGCTCAACGATCTCGTTCAGTCGGTTCTACCAGCGGTATATCCATTATTGAAAGAGAATTATCTGCTGACATTTACACAGATAGGGTTGATTACGCTTACCTTTCAGGTTACTGCTTCCCTCTTACAACCCTTTGTTGGCCTATACACCGACAAGCGGCCACAACCTTTTTCGTTGGCAATGGGTATGGGATTTTCCCTGATTGGATTAATCCTGTTGGCTTCAGCCGGGAGTTATGGGATTGTTCTTTTGGCTGCTGGGCTGGTGGGCATTGGATCTTCCGTGTTTCACCCGGAGTCTTCCCGGGTTGCTTATATGGCTTCCGGCGGCAGAAGAGGTCTGGCCCAGTCCATCTTTCAGATTGGCGGGAATGCCGGATCGGCTATCGGACCCCTGTTGGTAGCCCTTGTAGTGATGCCCTACGGGCAGGGGAATATCCGCTGGTTTGCATTGGCCACTTTGTTGGCAATCTTTGCCTTAGTGAAAGTCGGGGCTTGGTACAAAAACTACTTGGCCGTCGAATCCAAGGACAAATCTGCCAAGAAACCACTCACTGCTCGCAACTTGAGTAAC
>JBBQXZ010000098.1:0-16335 GCA_038209145.1 Cytophagales bacterium
CTGGCCATGACTGCCTATATGGCTAAGATCCGCATATTCAAGCTATCCATCGACTGGGGCCAGATAAGCACTCCCTTCAAAAAAGAATTTTTACAATACAGCCTGATTACCTTGCTGGGCACAGCAGGTGCCTTGCTCATCATGAAAATTGACAGCCTCATGGTAAGTTCCATGATTGGGTTGAATGCCAATGCAATCTATACCATCGGCTTTTCCATAGCGGTAGTCATTGAAATGCCTAGAAGGGCTATTTCTCAGGTAATTATGCCCGTTATCTCAGAAAAATTCGCCAACAACCAATTTCAGGAAATAAATGTCCTCTACAAAAAAATTGCCGTCCACCAATTCCTCATTTGCCTGCTGATTTTTTTGCTGATCTGGGTGAATATTGATTCACTGTATTACTATGTGCCAAACAGGGAAATCTACGAGGCTGGCAAGTGGGTTGTTTTTCTTATCGGTTTGGGAAAGTTGTCCGATGTGATCTTTTCGGTCAATGGTGAAATCATCGTGTTTTCGCGTTTCTATCTCTTCAACATTACCGCTACACTGATTATGTGTGTAGCGGTCATCGTTTTAAACCTGTGGCTTATCCCGATTTTTGGAATAGAAGGAGCCGCCTTGGCTTCTCTACTGTCGATGTTTTTATATAACTTGATTAAATATATTTATGTGAAAATACGGCTGGGATTTGATCCATTTACCTGGGGAGTGGGTAAAGTCCTCCTTGTTGGAATTGGCAGTTGGGGAATCATCCATTATGCCCTCCCCACTCAGTCGCTGGTATGGCTGGATATACTTATCCGAAGTGGGGTTATGGTACTTTTGTATGGGTTTGGAGCATGGAGTTTGCACGTTGCGCCAGATGTCGAATGTTGGATTAAAGAAAGAGTAGGCACACTTCTTTCAAAGCATTAATTTTCAGTGGATTGAATCACCCTGATTTCATTTAATAAAGCAGCAAGTTGTCCGGTAAGAGATTTTCTTTCGTAGGAAACGTTGGTGGGGATTTGTTGGGAATAGCTTGTCCATGAATGACTGTTCTCTAGAAACGAGGTTATTCCTGTCCTATCCTCATGCCTGAAGACTTCTCCTGCCTGTGCCTGCCGAAGAATTTGGGCCGTATCGCCCTGCGGATCACCCAAGGCCACAATTCTTCTACCTGTAGCCATGTATTCAAACACTTTACCCGGAATATTTCCTTTGGCATTTTTTGTGTTGGTGAGAATGAGCAGCAAGACATGGGCTTTTTCATAAAATTGAAAAACCGCTTCATGAGGTACATAACCAGCCAATTCGATATGGGATGAAAGCCAGGAATCCTCCATTACGGAATTCCTCACTTGTTGACTGACCCTACCTACAAAGGTCAACTTAATTTTATTACTTGTCTTGCCAAAAACCTCTTTCATCGCTTGCAAAAAGGGCATGGGGTTTCGGATTGCGTCGATTACACCCGTATATACGACCTCAAGTGTTTTTGAAGCGGATGGCATCCCGGGAAAACCCAAAGGTAAATCCACAGAATCAAATCCGTTGGTGATCAGGTGAATTTTTCGGCCTGCAAGCTGCTCCATTTCTTGCTTGAAAGTAGGGGAAATGGTCACCAAGGCATCCGCTTCTTTAAATACCGAAGCCTCCAATGCCCTGTGCCTGTTTTTCACCCAATCCATCATGGGCAGGGTATCTAAGAATTCCCATGTAGACCACGGGTCCCTAAAATCAGCCAACCAGGGAACTCCATACCTACGCCGAAGTTCTCTCCCTATCAAATGCATGCTATGGGGTGGGCCCGTTGTTATTACAGCCTGAAAATTGTTAGATTCCATCAATTGGCCCAAAAACTTGACGGAAGGTTTCACCCAGTATACCCGGGGATCGGGGATGATGGCGTTGGCCCGAATCCAAATAGCCGCCTTATCGATCCAACTTTTATTTTGCCTCTCGATGAGGATACCGGGATCGCTGATTTCTTCCTTTTTCAGCATCCTGAGAACTTGATAAGGCTCCCAGATCGGAAATTTTAGCACCTCCATGTGGGGGGAAACTTCTTTTTCCATCAAGGGATCCTTGAGGTCAAAATCAGGATTTTCAGGCGTGAATATCACCGGATCCCAGCCAAACTCAGGAAGGTACTTGGCAAATTTCAACCAACGCTGCACCCCAGACCCAGCACTTGGCGGCCAATAATAGGTAATGATAAGTACTCGTTTTGAGGTGGACATGGCGTGATTTGGGGTAAAAAGCCCGGTTATTTTAAATAATAAACCACATACCCTTGCGTACTGAGGTATGTGGTCTATTCATTCATATTTCTATTCTCCCTGTGCCAATGAAAATCCCCTTTCGCCGTCAAAGGTGTATAAATTTTCAGTTTTGATAAAATCAAAGCCCAGGTTCATGACTTGCTTCAAGATAGCTATGGTCTGATCATGGGTGATGGAAGATTCATCTGCATTAAAAAACCGAACCCTCCAATGGTCCGAGCAGAACGTTTCCTTCATCCCGTCAGGATAAACCTTTACCCCCCTATTGGTTATAAGCTGCATCTTCAATCCATCAGCATTTACTTGGCGAAGCCGATCCCCGATCACTTTTGGATCCCTCCCCGGTTCCTTCCAATCGATGAATACATCCACACCAATCAGTTCCTTTTTAGCCGGCACACGTTCGGTTAGTTTCATCTTGCCGCCACCCTCTTCGCCGCCTTTGGCAAATGATGCCTTTGGCATACTGGCGGGAGCCTGGCCCAATCTTTCAATTACGGCGACGGCAAACTCCTGCGTACCTACCCGCTTTTTGGATAGGGATTCCTGGTAGATGTCACCTGTATGTAAACCATCTTCCAGCGTTTTCATCCATGCATTGGCTATTTTCTCTGCTACCTCAGGCTGACCGATATGTACCAGCATCATGATTGCACCGTTTAAAAGGCCGGAAGGATTGGCCAAGTCCCTGCCTGCTATATCGGGGGCCGATCCATGAATCGCCTCAAACATCGCCACTTCCTCACCTACGTTGGATGATCCTCCAAGTCCGACAGAACCGGTAACCTGGGCAGCCACATCGGAAATAATATCCCCGTAAAGGTTTAGCGTTACGATGACGTCAAATATTTCTGGGCTGTCCGCAATGAGGGCCGTTCCTATATCGATGATTTTATGGTCCGTTTCTATATCCGGATATTCCTTCGCTACCTCATTGAACACCTTATGAAATAGCCCATCGGTCAATTTCATAATATTATCCTTGGTCATACAGGTAACTTTCTTTCTGTTGTATTTCTTGGCATATTCAAAGGCATACCGAATGATTTTCTCACTTCCGGGTCTGGAAATAAGCTTGAGGCATTGATAGACCTCATCCGTCTGCCTGTGTTCTATTCCCGCATACAGGTCTTCCTCATTTTCCCGGATGATAACCAAATCTGTTTTCGGAAAGTGGGTTTTTATAAAAGGAGAATAGGCTTTGCATGGCCGGACGTTGGCATAGAGCCCCAATGTCTTTCGGGTGGTTACATTCAGACTCTTGAACCCACCTCCCTGAGGGGTGGTAATTGGTGATTTCAGGAAAACTTTCGTCTCTCTCAATGAATCCCATGTTCTTGGTTCTATCCCTGAACTAATTCCTTTCAAATATACCTGTTCGCCTATCTCGATGATATCTATTTCGATTTGCGCACCAGCGGCGTCTAGTATCGCCAAGGTCGCTTTCATTATTTCCGGTCCGATACCGTCACCATATGCTACGGTTATTTTTCTTTTTGAAGTCATAAATTTTCAGTAGTTCAGTTTTGCAAAAATAGAAATATTTACCAGAAGATAGCCCTAAAAAGTCATATTTACCCAATCCTGCATCCTACTTGTTTGCAAATATAGTGAGTTAATTTACTGGATATGGCTTCGTACACCCTATGAACTAATGTTTCCTTGTTTTCGGATCTCTTCCATGCATCATTTGCTTTTAAATCGATTCAAAAAACATTATTTTATGCTTGTACGGAATTTTGCAAAAAACAGTCCAGATGATTTTTAACCGATTCTTTTGTCTTTGAGTGCCGTACTTGTATATTTGGAAATCAACACCGAAAAACACCCATGGCGGAACAAAAAAATATTCTTTCAGAGTCCAAGGATGGAATACTTTATTTAACCATAAATAGGGAACCCAAGCTAAATGCATTAAATTTTAAGATTCTGGAAGAACTCAACAATATCTTCAACGAGGTGAACAACAACAAGTCCATCCGTGGGGTTATTTTGACGGGATCCGGTGAAAAAGCCTTTGTTGCCGGCGCAGACATAAATGAAATATCCGAGCTCAATGAGGTAAACGCCCGCAAATTTGCCGAATTTGGACAGGAAGTATTTCACAATATAGAATCCTGCCCCAAGCCTGTAATAGCTGTTATCAATGGCTATGCATTGGGAGGAGGGTGTGAACTTGCCATAGCTTGTCACATGCGAATTGCGACCAGCAACGCAAAATTTGGCCAGCCAGAAGTCAATTTGGGAATTATACCCGGTTACGGTGGCACGCAGCGGTTAACGCTTTTAATAGGCAGGACCAAGGCCACGGAGATACTTATGACCGGGGAAATGTTGGGAGCCGAAGAAGCCAAAACGTTGGGTTTGCTCAATTATATTGAAGAGACAAAGGCTGCGGCGATTGCAAAAGCGGAAGAAATATTGCGCAAAATAATGGCTAAAGCCCCACTTTCCATAGGAATGATTATTGACTGTGTTAATGCCGTATTTGTCAATGATGAAAACGGGTACCAGATTGAGGCCAATAGTTTTGCACGCTGTGTAAAATCGGAAGATTACAGGGAAGGCACCAAAGCATTTCTCGAGAAGAGAAAGCCTAATTTTAAGGGGGAATAATTCCCCTTTTTTAATTTTTGGATGAGTCAGCTTAAGAAATTAGCCAGCCAATCTGCCGTCTACGGCCTTAGCAGCATTTTGGGCAAAACTATTAATTTTTTACTTATACCGCTCTATACCGGATATTTGGATAAGGAGGCTCTCGGCTCATTTACCCTGATATATGCGTTTATTGCTTTTCTGAACGTGGTGTTTACCTTTGGCATGGAAACTTCCTATTTCAGGTTTGCCACCGGCAAAGGGTTAGATCCCAAAAAGGTTTACCACAATACGCAGACGCTTGTAGGGTTGGTTTCTTTGACTTTGGGAACGCTCATCTACCTTGGATCCGATCACCTGGCTACTTGGCTTGGATATCCAGGCCAGGGTCACCTTTTTCAATGGGTGGCATTTATCCTGGCGATCGACGCTATTATGGCCATCCCTTTTGCCAAACTAAGACTGGAAGGTAAGGCTTTTGCCTTTGCCATGATCAAGTTGCTGAACATTTTCCTGAATGTCGGATTCAACCTGTTTTTTATCGTTTTACTTTTTCATGTGGCTGGCGGCGAATGGTTTCCAGAATGGCAGCCGATTGCACAGAAACTCTACCGCCCTGATTGGGGTGTAGACTATATCCTGCTGGCAAATGTACTTGCCAATGGGTTGATACTACCCGTATTGCTCTACATAAACGGTCCTATCAAATGGATGCTGAACAAAGCCATCCTTTTACCCATGTGGCATTACGCCGTACCCCTACTGTTTATGGGGCTTGCGGGTGTCATCAATGAGGTGTTTTCCCGGGGCCTGTTCGAATTTGCCATACCCGAAGACTTTTACCATGGACTATCCAAAAGGGCAGCTGGCGGTGTATTTGGTGCGAATTTCAAATTGGCCATATTTATGAGCCTGATCATTCAAGCCTTCAGATATGCGGCTGAACCGTTTTTCTTTCAACAAACGGAAAACAAAAACAGCCCCCAGCTTTTCGCCAGGGTTATGCACTGGTTTATAATTTTCTGTACCACACTAATGGTGGCCGTCTCAGTCAATTTGTACCTAATAGGCAAGATATTCTTTCAGGGAGAGGGATATGAACTGGGCCTATCCATGGTACCGCTTCTGCTGATGGGATATTTGTTTCTAGGCATTTACTACAACCTGAGCATTTGGTTCAAGCTCACCGATCAGACAAGGTATAGCTTTTATATTACCTCCTTGGGTGCGGTAGTCACTGTAGTTATTATCTTTAGCCTGGTACCCGTATTTGGATTTATTGGTGCTGCACTGAGCACATTTGGGAGTTATTTCGTCATGTCGGTAGTCTGTTTTATGGTTGGGCAGCGTTATTATTCCATCCCCTATCAGGTGGTAAAGGGGCTTCTTTATTTAGGGATAGCCTTTCTTTTCAGCTACTTGGGTTTTTGGATCGAATTTGGACTTCCATGGATAAATTTTATAGCCCGAAATTCATTTATCCTTGTTTATCTACTGTTCATTTTCCTAATGGAAAAAAAGGAATTATATTCGCTGATTCGGCAAGCTAAAAAGAATTAATTCCATGAAAGTGAACGTCATCAACCAATCGAAGCACCCGCTACCTGAATACCAAACCGAATTGTCCGCAGGAATGGACCTAAGGGCAGAACTGGAGGCGCCCTTGGTCATTCAGCCTTTGGAAAGGAAACTGATTGGGACAGGTTTGTACCTGGAACTCCCCGCCGGATTTGAGGCACAGATAAGGCCTCGAAGTGGGCTGGCTTTGAAGCATGGGATTACAGTGCTAAACTCTCCTGGAACCGTAGATGCGGATTATCGGGGAGAAATAAAGGTGTTGCTGATAAATCTTTCAACAGCCCCTTTCGAAGTAAATGACGGAGAGAGAATTGCTCAGCTGATAATTGCCCGCCATGAGCAAATCCAATGGGATCCGGGAAATATTCTAACCAAAACATCTAGAGGTGTGGGCGGTTATGGGAGTACGGGGAAATAGCAGAATAATGATCTGGCGACGGATTTTTAGGAGGCTATGAACCAAATGATGCGTAATATTGTAAAAGGGAGATGTAAGCTGCTGACTATTTCTTTCAATTTCCCAAACTTTTTGGGAATAGAAAACGATAAAGTTGTGTGTCAGCACCAAAGCTGCGGTAAATTATGATGACTAAATTAAGTAAGGCATATCTCAAGTGGGCAGTTATTGCCTTTATTGTCGTTCTGGGAGGAGCCTCCTCTGGTTTCTCACAGGAAAAATTAAACAAAAACCAACGTAAAAAGCAAGAAAAAGAAGCGTTGGCGAGTAGGCTTTTTATAGAAGGGCAAAAATTTTTGATGTTGGAGGAATATGACAGGGCCTATTTTTATTTTGAAAAGGCACTTTCTCACAATCCCGGTGAGGCAGCTATATATTTTAAGATGGCTGAATTACTTACAAGGGCCAACCAACTTGACAAAGCGGTTCCTCTGGCCGAAGAGGCAGTATCCATGAACCCCTCGAACAAGTACTACCAGCTTATGGTGGTGGAAATCTACAGCAAACAAAACAAACCGGAAGAAGCCGCAGAAGTACTGCAGTCTCTTATGGTGAATGGTGAAGACAACCAGCAATACATTTTGGAATTGGCCTCCCTATTCCTTGCCGGTCAGGAGTTTGACAAGGCGCTGGTTGCCTTAAATCAAGCGGAAGACTATTATGGCGTAGTTGAACAACTGACTGCCCAAAAACAGCGGATCTACTTACGCAAAAATGACTTGGAAGGTGCGGTCAAAGAAGGCGAAAAACTCATCGCAGCCCAGCCGGGGAATGCGCAATTCGTTTTGGCATTGGTAGAAATCCTGTTTAACAACAACCGCAATTCGCAGGCTATCGAAGTAGTTAAGGAGTCTCTCCAAACCTATCCAGACCAACCTGAATTGTTCATGGCCCTATTTACCTTGTATAAAGAAGGCGGAGCCATAGAAACGGCCAACAGATACTTGCTTGGTGCATTTGCCCATCCGGATTTGAGTGCCGAAATCAAAGCACGGACTTTCTCTGAATTGATAAGGGAGATGAAGACGGAGGCCAGAGAAGCACTATTGGACGAGCTGCAAACGAACCTATTGGAACTTAACTCAAACGACGCCTCTGTCCAGGCTGCCCTCGGCAACCGCGCCCAGATGAATTCCGATAAAGAGACTGCCCTAAATCACTATCGAAAATCGCTGACAATCAGTGCCTCCAATGAAGAAGTACTCCAAGCTTCTATCCCATTAATGTTTGAACTTCAAAAAGATTTTGGAGAGATAGAAAATCTGACACAAACAGCTGTGGATGAATTTCCGGAAAAGGCGGAATTTTGGTTTTTCGACGGAACCAGTAAATTGGCGCAAAAGAAATTCGAAGCATCCAAAGAATCACTGGAAAAGTCGTTGGAAATTAATTCAGGCAAAAACAAACAACTTGAGTTGATGGCTTTGGCGCAGCTGGGCGATACTTATCACAGCCTTGATGAAAAAATAAAAGCCTTTGAGACTTATGATAAAGTTTTGGAAATAAACCCCAACAATGAGCATATATTGAACAATTATGCCTACTTTCTCTCCCTGGAAAAAAAAGAGTTGGCTAAGGCTTTCAATATGTCTGATAAACTTGTGAAAAGATATCCTGAAAATGCCACCTACTTGGATACCCACGCCTGGGTATTGTTTCAATTGGAGGATTACGAGGCCGCCAAAAAGTACATGGAGAAAGCCCTGGAATTTGAGAAATCCCCCAATGGAGTGATGTACGAACATTATGGAGACATCCTTTACAAGCTTGGAATGGAAAATGAAGCTCTTAGTTTTTGGAAAAAGGCTGAGGGGCTACAAGAAACTTCTAAATTTTTGACCCAAAAAATAAAGCACAAAAAATATTATGAATAAGTTTTTATTGATAGGAGTGTTAGTTATTTCTGTCGCTCTGTTTGGATGCTCCAAAAAGCCGCTACTATATACCTCAGATACGGTAATGGAAAACTTCGAACCCACTTACCTGGATTTCGATTTTCTATCCGCACGGGGAAAGGTCATGATTGAGGACCAAAACGGAAAAATAACAAAAGGCACACTTAATATTCGCGCAAAAAAAGACAGCGTTGTATGGTTTAGCCTTTCTCCCGGATTGGGAATAGAAGCGGCAAGGGGCATCATGACTACTGATTTTATCAAAATCAGGGACCGCATAAATGGCAACACGATCGATATGGATTACAAAACCTTCGAAACAAAATACGGGGTGTCATTGACGCTGGAATTAGTCCAAAATCTCCTTTTCGCCAATATTCCCTATAATTACACGTTTAGGGATAGAATGGTCCGGGTCGGGCAAGTTTTTGAACTTACACAAGAAAGGGATAACTTGGTTTACAGGTCAACGATCAGCGCAAGGCACGGGAAAGTTACCGATTTGCAAAGTGGTACCAAGCGAAAAGATGGGGGTAGCCTTTCAGCCAACTATATGGATTTTAAAGACATCGAGTCGCAACCATTCCCTTACAAAGCCATCGTAAACATGATCCTCAGCTTACCGGATAAACCCAGGTCCAAAATGTCCATGAATGCAGAAATAGTTAAAGTCGACCTAACCAATGCTTCGCTCAATTTCCCATACAACTATTAGGCATTACCAATACTTTGTAAAGTGGGTATTTCTGATGCTTGTGGTGGGGTTATGGGCCATGCAGTCACCAGCCCAATCCCAATTGAAGCTGTCGAGGGCTCAGCTTGAAAAGGAAAAAGCCGATATCCAAAAACGTCTTCGGGAATATGACACGATTCTAAAAAAAACCACAGCCGAAAAACGGAATACCTTGGGTGAATTGAAGTCGGTAACCCAAAAACTTGAGATAAGGATAACTTATATTAAAACGCTAAACCGGGAAGTACTGTTGATTAACCGGGAAATCAACGCAACCGAAAAATCCATAATCTCTTTGAAGAATGACTTGGAAAACCTCAAAGAGGAATACGCCAACATGATCTATACTTCCTATAAACTACATCAGGGGGTAAATATCACTACTTTCATTTTTAGTGCGAAGAATTTCAAGCAGTTCTACATGAGACTCCGCTATCTACGTCAATATAGCGAGGCAAGGAAAAAACAGGTGGATCAAATGAACAAGGTAAATGACGAACTTGCCAAACAGCAGATAGCACTTCAAGACAAGAAAAAAGAAAAGGTAATGGTTCTTGCCCAGGAACAGACTGAAAAAAGCCAATTGGATCAGCTGAAAAACGAACAACAGGGGATCGTAAACAATCTCACCCAAAAAGAACAGGAACTCAAAAAAGAAATTGATGCAGCCCGTAAACAGCAAGAAGACTTAAACCGGCTCATCAAGTCTGTCATAGCAGATGAAATAAGGATTGCCGAAGCAAATTCCAAAAAGAAAGACAGTAGGACCACTACCACATCGGCAAGCCGGATACCCCTCACCCCGGAAGGGGCAGCAATTTCTTCCTCATTTGCGGGAAACAAGGGTAAAATTCCCTGGCCTGTTGAAAGTGGATTTGTCTCCAAACGCTATGGGACTTTTCCCCATCCTACCCTGAAGGGAATAATGGAAACCAACGACGGCATAGATATACAAACCAACAATGGGGAATCTGTGCGATCTGTCTTCGATGGCGTAGTAACCAAAATCACCACTGTGCCTGGGATGGGAGGTACCATAATAATTCGTCATGGGGACTTTTATACCATGTATAGCAGGTTAAAAACCGTTGCTGTAAAATCAGGACAAGAAATAACTGCAAAAACAATAATTGGGACTGTCAATGTAGATAAGGAGGGTATTTCCGAACTCCATTTTCAGACTTGGAAAGGGTTGGAAGTCATGGATCCAAGTATTTGGCTTTCTAGAAAATAATGACTAAATTATGCTATCTTTACAAAAAAGGAAAAAACTAGATGTTAATCCTTTGTGTTAGAAAATGGCTCTCATATATTTGTAATTAATTTGTAACTAAAATAAGAAACACATGAATACATTGGCTTTTATACAAAATATCGGAGGTGGTTCATTAGTGATCATCATTCTGGTCGTGATACTTCTATTCGGTGCCAAAAGAATCCCCGAACTGGCTAGAGGTTTAGGTAGAGGAATCAGGGAATTCAAAGATGCTACCAAAGAAATCCAAGAAGATTTGGAGGAGGGACTTAAAGACAAAAAAACCAAGAGTTAAAAAAAACACGTTGGAAAAATTCCGTTCATTTGACGAAATAAAAAAATCGCTTGAAAACAAGGAAACAGATTGTAAAGCGGTTGTAACTTATTATCTCAATAACATTCAGACGAAGGCGCACTTAAACGCCTTCGTTGAAGTTTATACACAATCCGCATTGGATCAGGCAGCCGCTGTTGACAGCAAACTAGCGTCAGGGAATGCCGGGAAACTGGCTGGTATGGTATTGGGAATCAAGGATGTGTTGTGTTATCAGGGACACGAGGCCAATGCTTCGAGCAAAATCCTTCAAGGATTTGAATCGCAATTTACAGGCACAGCTATCCAGCGTCTCGTGGACGAAGATGCCATCATCATAGGGAGACTAAACTGTGATGAGTTTGGTATGGGATCTTCCAATGAAAATTCCGTGCATGGCCGTGTCCTGAACGCAGCAGATGAAGAGCGGGTTCCCGGAGGATCTTCAGGAGGTTCGGCGGTAGCCGTTCAAGCCAATCTATGCACTGCTTCTTTGGGCACCGACACGGGGGGATCTGTAAGACAACCCGCTGCTTTTACCGGGGTAATCGGTATAAAGCCAACCTATTCGCGGGTTTCCCGCTATGGGTTGATAGCCTATGCATCCTCTTTTGACACGATAGGTGTTTTTTCGAATACCGTAAAAGACGCTGCATTGGTCTTGGAAATCATGGCAGGGTCCGATGATTTTGACAGCACCGCTTCCAGAAAGCCCGTCCCTCACTACAGTGAACTTCTACATTTTGACAAACGTGCCAAAATCGCCTATTTGAAAGAAACGATTTACTCGGATTCCCTTCAAGAAGATATCAAGGATAACATCCTAAATACCTTGGATACCCTTAAAAAGGAAGGGCACGAAGTAGCGGAAATAAATTTTCCATTATTGGATTATGTTCTCCCTACCTATTACATTTTGACTACAGCCGAAGCGAGTTCCAACCTATCAAGATTTGACGGGGTCAAATATGGGTATCGGTCACCAAACGGCCACAACTTGGAAAGTATGTATAAAATGACCAGATCTGAAGGTTTTGGACAGGAAGTTAAACGCCGTATCATGCTGGGAACCTTCGTGCTAAGTGCCAGCTATTATGATGCCTACTTTACCAAAGCACAAAAGGTCCGCCGCCTCATCAAGGAGTTCACTGAAAATTTGTTGGATAAATATGACTTCATCCTTATGCCCACTACGCCAAGTACAGCGTTTAAGTTTGGGGAGCATTCCAGTGATCCTGTAGCCATGTATTTGGAGGACTTGTTTACGGTTCAGGCTTCCGTTTCGGGAGTTCCTGCCATTTCAATTCCCAATGGTACTGACAATAAAGGCCTACCAATCGGATTGCAAATAATGGCCAATTCATTTAAGGAAGCTGAATTATTTGCTTTTGCAAATTACCTGACAAACATGAAATCTTAAACAGAAATACCTATGAACGCCCAATCCCACAACCACGGTTTACTTCTCCTCCTGATAGGTTTGCTCTTTTGGGGGAATTTTTCACAGGCACAGGAGTTGATTTTTTACTCAGGTCAGGGATTGGGGGAGGACGCTGTTATTGCCCCCCGATATGATTTTGATTATATACCGGATTTTACTTACGAGGAGGTAAACAAACGGATAAAGGCCATGGAAACTGACATGCCATTTGAACTTAACGAAACCATATATTCTTTTATCGATTACTTTGTCGTCCGAAATAGGAGTTATACCAAAATGGTCCTGCAACGTGAAGAAGCTTTCTTTCCCCTTTTCGAGGAATCATTAAATGACCACAACATGCCAGAAGACATAAAATTTCTGGCGGTGATTGAATCCGGTCTAAATCCAAAAGCAAAATCAATAGTCGGTGCTATGGGATTATGGCAATTTATGCCATATACCGGCAGAGATTTCAAACTTAATGTAAGTCCATATATGGACGACCGGATGGATCCGGAAATGGCCACTGAGGCAGCCATGAAATTTCTTAAGTCACTCTATAAACGATACAATGACTGGGAGCTTGCTATGGCCGCTTACAATTGTGGCCCTGGAAATGTAAACAAAGCAATCCGAAAGTCCGGGGGGAAAAAGAAATTTTGGGAAATCTACCAATACCTTCCCCGAGAAACAAGAAGTTATATCCCTCAATTCCAAGCCATCATGTACGTGATGCGCCACCCCGAATACCACAACCTTCATTTGGAAGAACCATCATTTTCCCGCAGGTATGAGAAATTAGCCTGGAAAGGTAACCTGGATTTGGAACAATTAGCCCACCTAACCACCATGTGCATAGAGGACCTCGAACAACTCAATCCAGCCTTGCTTGCCAGGAAATTACCGGATTTGCGGAAAGAAATCATGTTGAAAATCCCAAAAGAACGACACGCGTATTTGGTTGATAATTTGAGTTGGATACAAGATTCCCTTCAAGTACAGGCAATAGAATACCTTGCGGATAATCCTTCCCAGTCAGTTGCATCCCTGACTGCATCTACCCATACTGCTACTTACCGGGTAAAATCCGGAGACGTCCTGGGAAAGATTGCTCAACGATATAATATTTCAGTCACCGACCTTAAAAATTGGAATGGAATTAATGGAAATTTGATCAAAGTGGGACAAGTCCTGCATATACATCAAAACAATCCTACCTTTGAAAAAAATATTGCCTCCTCAAATGCGGTGACCACATCAGTTTCCCAACAGAATGGCACAAAAACCTACACCGTTCAGCCGGGAGATTCCCTGTGGCTTATTTCGAATAAGTTGGAAGGCGTTACCATTGATCTGCTAAAAAAGTTGAATAATCTAAACAACAGTCAAATCAAGCCTGGACAGAAATTGATCATAGGTTGAATTTTAAACTAAATTTTTAATTTTATTTTTTCCCTCCAAAGAATTTTTCTAACTTGAAAAAAATAAAACTAATAAGTACGTCATGAATTATAAAAATCTGTTCTTATTTATATTTGGCTTGCAGCTGTTCCTATTCAGTTCTTGTGAAAAAGCTGGAGAAGGGGGTAGCAGTTCTTCCAAAAGTAACTTGCCGAAAGCCAGAGGTAGCTTGGGAGAAATTATTTTGGTAATTGACTCATCCATGTATGCGGGGCCAGTTGGCGATGTGGTCAAGGAAATTTTCGAAGATGACATAAAAGGTATCATCCGTGCCGAATCACTATTCAACGTAAAAAAGGTTGATCCCAGAAGCTTGAATCGGATTTTGAAGATGGCTAACAACATGATTTTTGTAACCACCTTTGACGATTCGGGAGCGGGAAGTCGGGCGATTAACAGTCAGTTTACCGAAGCTTCAAAAGAAATGGCGCTTGAAGACCCAAGCCTTTACATGCTTCGCAGCAATGATGAATTTGCCATAGGCCAGGAGGTGTTGTACTTATTTGGAAACAACAAGGAAGAGTTAATCAATAATTTGCGCCAAAATAAAACCGGAATCCAAAACCTCTTTATCGGAAAAGAAAGAGAACGGTTAGGACTGGCCTTGTTTAGCAGAAAAAATTCTGAGGCTACCGTTTTGGGAAGGGAAAAGATGGGACTTAAACTCAATTTACCTGCCTCCTATCAATTTGCGATGGAAGATGAAGATTTTATGTGGTTTCGACAGCCAACTCCCAGAACGAGTAAACCTGATATTAGTCTATTCTTTTACCAGTCCGATTATTCAGATGAAAGTCAAGTATTCCCGGAAAACCTCATTGTACTGCGCAATGAAATCACCAAACCGCGGATTTTTGGAGATCCCGAAAATCCACTATCTTACATCGTGACGGAGACGATAGAGCCACCTGTTTTTTCTACAATGACGCTGGATGGAAATTATGCAGTGGAAATGCGGGGAGCATGGAAAACCAACAACCTGAGCATGGGTGGTTCCTTTATTTCTTATGCTGTGGTAGATGCTGAAAACGGAAAATTATATTATATGGAAGGTTTTGTTTATTACCCCAACGAAGCCCACCGGTCTTCTATTCGGGAAATAGAGACGATTCTTTTAGCGACTGAAATTGCGGAAAAAAAACAATAACTTGCCTTTATTTTTAATTTCTTCTCCCCGACCTCCATGGTTATCAAAATAAGAAAAGAAGATGCCTTAAATTATCACAGTGCCGGCAAGCCTGGGAAAATTGAGGTAATTCCTACAAAACCTCTATCCAGCCAGCTTGATTTGGCTTTGGCTTACTCCCCAGGGGTGGCTCAGCCCTGCAAGGAGATAGAAGCTGACAAGGAGAATGCTTATAAATACACGGCAAAAGGCAACCTCATTGCTGTAATTTCAAATGGAACCGCAGTTCTGGGACTTGGTGATATCGGACCCGACGCATCCAAACCCGTCATGGAAGGGAAGGGTGTTTTGTTTAAAAAATTTGCGGGTATCGATGTATTTGATCTGGAAATCGATGAGAAAGATCCTGAGAAATTAATACAGATTATCCGTTCATTGGAGCCCACTTTTGGTGGCATCAACCTGGAAGATATCAAAGCACCGGAATGCTTTATCATTGAGCAGAGTCTTAAAGAAGCCATGAACATACCTGTCATGCATGACGACCAGCATGGCACTGCTATTATTTCTGGGGCTGCATTGCTCAATGCATTAGAAATTATTGGGAAGAAAATAGAAGATATAAAGTTGGTAGTCAGCGGTGCTGGGGCGGCGGCTATTTCCTGTACGAGGTTTTATCAGGGACTTGGAGTAAAAAGAGAAAACATTACGATCTGCGACATTGAAGGTGTCATACGTGCAGACCGTTTTGGACTTAGCGAGATTCATCGGGAATTCGCAACCTCAAAAAATATTCACCGGATTCAGGAAGCTCTGCTTGGTGCGGATGTCTTTCTTGGTTTATCCGCGGGAAACATCATTACTCCCGATGATTTGAGGCTGATGGCTCAATGGCCCATAGTTTTTGCCCTGGCTAATCCGGATCCTGAAATAGAATATGACTTGGCCATGTCATCCCGAGAGGATATCATCATGGCTACCGGCAGATCAGATTTTCCCAATCAGGTTAACAATGTCATCGGTTTCCCTTATATTTTCAGGGGAGCACTGGACGTACGTGCGACAACTATCAATGAAGAAATGAAGTTGGCAGCGGCTAGGGCCATCGCCACCCTGGCGAAAGAGCCTGTACCGGATATTGTAAACAAAGCTTATGGTGAATCCAAACTTGCCTTTGGCAAGACCTACCTCATTCCCAAACCCTTGGATCCCAGATTGATCACAACCATTGC
>JBBQXZ010000099.1:0-15951 GCA_038209145.1 Cytophagales bacterium
CGGACTGCTGGAAATCAAGCCCCAATTGAGCAACTTGACAGAAACAGAAATTACAGTTCCCTTTCTAACAGGCAAATTACATGCTACCTATAAAAGGGTAAATAACCGCTTACAGCACTATGGATTTGACTTGCCTGCCAATGTATCCGCAGAACTGCACTTGAAGGTGAGCCCAAGCGATGCGGTTTCTCTTAACGGCGAAAAAGTCAATACCCAGTTTGGCACCATCCGCCTTTCACCGGGAAAGAATGAGATTGAATTGCAAGTCAATTCTTTTTGATGTACTTATAGATATCTCTGGGAAGGCGGTTGATGTCTATTAACGCTTCCCCTGGTAAATCCCCCATAGGTGGGTGCAAATTACAAGTGCATAAAGGGCGATATAACCAAAGGTAGGATTTGCCTAGTATGCTTGACTATTGATGCTGCAATACGAAGTTGAGAGGATCGATGACAGGAAGGTCTGAGGCAAAGAAATCTGGGCTATTGGTGGTTAGTATAATGTCGCATGCCCCGCTTTGTGCACAGCAGTATTGCAGTCCGTCCTCATAATCTGGCCAAAGATCAATATTCAACACGGAAAGAAACAAGGGATTGAAGGGGGTAATCTGTAGAATATCCAAATAGGCATAAGCACGCTTTGCTGCAGTTTTGGGATTTTTGATTTTTCGGTCAATGAAATAAAGTAATTGATAAAACGTAACCAGACTGATGTGGCCTATCCATTTTTTTCGCTCTATTTCAGCAAAAATATAATCAATGGCCTTTTGCTGGTGCTTTTCGGCATCTGCAAAGTGGAAGGAAAGAATAACATTGGTATCTAAAAAAAGATGCTTCACAGCAATTGTTATTTAGTAGGGGTGCGATTTCTTCTTTTGTTCAAATGGTTTTCAATCTGGTTTTGACTGGGGCGTCCACCCGGCTGCCTCAGATTTCGAAGGTTTTGGCTCAAGACCACTTCTTTTTGCTCAAAGGTCATGAGCGATTCCAGAAAGGTTTCAAACAGACGGGAGACATTGGTGTTTTTTTCTTTGGCGAAGGATTTTGCCCACGTGACCTTTTCTTTATCCCTAATGCTCAATGTTAATTTTTCCATACGTATATAGTTTCTTTTTTATTGGTAAACGTACGTATATTATTTGGGTTTTCAAACTGTCGATATTTTCTCTGAATTCATTGAAGGTCTGAGGCAAAGAAATCAGGAAGGATACCCTTTCTTAGATCAACAAAGAAAATCAGGTTTCGTCAAGTTGATTTGAAAACAAATCGATAAATTCGGCCTGATCAATGAAAACCGAGGCCCGAAATCAACCAACGATTGTGATTCTTGGCGTACCTTAGTCAGCATTTACCACTTTCAACCACTAATAAGAAAATCTATGAAATCAACTTTGAAATTTGGAATTTTCTTGTCGCATCTTGTTATGCTCTTGATGGCATGGGGCAGCGCCTTTGGCCAAGAAAAATCGACTGACGACTCAAAAAGCAAAAATATGGAAATTGCGTTCTTACTTTTCGATAATTACGAAACGCTCGATGTATTTGGCCCGGTAGAAATCTTTGGACGCCTTGCGGATCGGTATACCTTAAAATTCTATTCCCTTGATGGTGGGCTAATAAAAAATCGACATGGGGTTTCTGTAATGACTGAGAAATTAGAAACTGTTGGTAAAAGCCCTTACATACTTTTGATACCTGGCGGGATGGGAACACGCAAAGAAGTTGATAATAAATTGCTGATCCGGCAGATAATTGAAACAGCAGATGCAAGTAACTATGTATTGACAGTCTGCACAGGAAGTGCCCTTCTCGCCAAAACAGGTCTTTTGGATGGCAGAAAGGCCACATCGAATAAAAGGGCCTTTTCATGGGTTGAGTCAACGGGCCCAAATGTGCTTTGGGACAAAAAGGCCAGGTGGAAAGTTGATGAAAAATATTATACCTCTTCTGGGGTGAGTGCGGGAATGGACATGGCCCTGGGCTTTTTGGCGGACCGACATGGAATTGAATTTGCAAGAAATATTGCGTTCGAAATAGAATACAACTGGATTGAAGACAAGGATAACGACAGCTTTATAGCTGAATAAAACTACCGCTATCCGAAATAAAGGAAGGTATCTGATGGGATGATTTTTCGAATATAAATTCCTAAATTTACCATCATCACTAGCTCTGGACATATCGATTGAATGACTATTCACTAGTGTTGGGTCATACGGTAAATGGTATTTGCCCACGCCTCGCCCCTCTGTCCCCTTTAGGGGAAAACAGCCCACGGGATTGACCATTTGGAAGATTTAGAGTTGTTGGTTTAGCGTCCAAATTGAATTGACATGACACTAGTCTCCAACAGACAGGTTTTTACCAAAGCGATAGTGACCTAACACGCCTACAAATATGAATTACCGTGGGTTGCGGCTTACTTCCACCACTTTTTCCAAAGTCTCTTGCTGGCGATTGCCTGAATCCATTTCAGAATACTGGCTGTTTTTGTCATAAAGCCGGCCTATGAAATTTACAGTCTCCTCATTCCCCTGACTTTTTATCTCCTCCCAAAGTGTGGCTGCTTCGGAATTTTGCCCCAGTTCTTCTAGGGCCAATAAAGCCAACAGTTGCTCGGATAGGTTACGGGACATGTCTTTGGTAGCAGCTACTACTTGCTGCAGGTGAGACCGAAATAGCTCATCCTGATTTTGTGCTTTTGCCACCAGTCCCAGCAAATAATCCTGCATCGTTTCGTTGGTGGTGAAAGGTTTTCCTACACCCAGATTTTCGGGCCATTCCAGAGACTTTTCCAGTTTGGAGTGGGCAGCCTTCCACCTTTTGGCCTGCATGTCTTCCATTGTCGCATTGAGGTATACCGTTTCAAAAAGCGCCCTGCCTTCGCCGGCTCCCTCATAGGGTAATACCTGAATTTTGTCGAGCAGACCCATGGCTTTTTTGTATTGGCCGAGGCTATTGAGTATCCGAATGTAATCCATTTCCAATACGTAGCTTCCGGAAAACTTTCTGGTAGCTTCCTTTAGCAGCAAATGCGCTTCCTGTTTATTACCGTTTTCGGCCTGGAATCTTGCCAGTTGTTGCCAGTGCCTCCATTCGGAAGGATCCATTTCCCAAGCCTTTTTCAAATCTGCCAAAGGAGATGCTTCCTCTGATTGATCGAGCAACAAGGCCCGGTTCAGGAAAAAAGTGGCTTCGTCTGCCGTTTCACCGATTCCGTTCAAAAGTTTTGCGGCCTCCTCAGGTTCGTTGAAAGCCATCAGGTTTAGCGCAAGGTAATAATCCAGCTTCCAGTGGGAGATTTCCTTCCGAGTCCATTTCAGCATGTCGAGGGTTTCCTTTCGGTAGGGAAGGACAAAGGCGATGGATTTATCGAGCAGGGCTGCCAGTGCAGTTTCCTTTTGCTTCTCGTCCAGAAAAGCTATCCACAGGTTTACCAGTGCATGGTCAGAACTTTCCTCCAATACTTGTAAAGCATCTCCTTTCTGCTTGTACTTGAGATAGTTTGAAGCCAGTTCCAAGTGGGTCTGGTAGGGGAATTCATTGTTTATCAGTGCGTGGAATTCTTCCAGAATCTGTGGCTTAGGATCGTTCAGGTATTTTTCAAAGCGGATAAAGTGGTTCAAAGGGTCAATGTTCCAGAGCCGTTGCAGCACTGCTGCTGCCTGCTGTTTTTCTCCGGTAAGCCGGTGTTTTACCGCAAGCACCGGATGGGCCACCACCACCTCCTTTCGGGCAGCATGGGGATCCGTCCTGAGGATAACTGTCATTCCTAGTTTCCGACAGCCTTCCATCAGATACCCTAAGGTATCCTCATCCCCCAACCAATCGCTCCTATGGTGGAGCGGGATATCCGTAGGGTAAAATGCCACCACACTACCAGCACTTAGCAAAACTCCGTCAGCATGGATTCTTTTAAAGTAACTGAGCCAAAAATCGGGATCATAATTCCCTGGATCGCTCTCCACAAAAGCCAACTGTGCCCAACGCATGGTACTGTTGAACCAGGGTTGTGTACTTTTTGCTGGATGTTGAGGGACGAGCGTGGTGCCATATAAACAAAGTGGGTTTCCCCCGAAATAAACCGGGCCACTAGGTTGAGGGACGAGCGTGGTGCCATATAAACCCGTACCTACTAACGCCCTGCCTCCAATAAGCGATGTGGTCCTGATAAAATTTCTTCTTTTTATACCGGATGAATGAGTTATTTTGAGTTCTTGGATAATCTATCTAATGATAGAAATTAACCTTGTCAAAACAAAAACAAGATATTCAGACCCATTCAGTAGTGACATTTTAATTTAGGTTTTTATATTCCTTTTGTGCCATATAAATCCAAAGTGTACATGAATAGGCATCGTCAAAAGCAGACCGTATAATCTCAATCCGGGAATTGTAAACTGTTTGGTCAATCCCCAGATGAAGAGGGTATTACCATGGAAGCTTCCTGCCTCTTTTCTCCAGGTATGAGTGCCACAGGAAAAAAGTGGCAAGCGGCCTGAACGGGCACCACTTTTCTGGCCGCGTTTTTCACTTGGCGTAGATGCTGAAATCGTCATCATACCTGACGTATTTCTGGTTTCGTCTGTCCAGTTCCTTACCCAGTACATCCAAAACCTTTATTCACTGCATCCCTCACAAAACCAGATCCGAGAGTCGGGACAAGCTTTGTGGCATACTAACAGGCTATACCAACTTGCCTGCAAGGGATGCCGAGAAATCGGCACAGGCATTGCACCGGCTGGAATATTATGGTATTTATGGTATTTTCAATACCATAAATACCATAATTGGCACACACAAAGTATAAAAGTAATAGTAGTTTGTGTGCATTTTCAAGCCGTTTTTAGATTTAATTAAGTATATTGCTTTTCTAAAGGTAGTTTAAGTTTATTCTGCTTCTACTCTTACTATTAGACCGTTAGCAAAAGTTGATTCTGAGGGGATTAAGAGAAAGTTTTTCTTCAATAAAAGTAATAATTGAATAAAATATGAACAGAATTTCAAATCCTTTAGAGGATATTCAAGAACACTATGATGTTGTAGTAATTGGTTCTGGCTATGGCGGAGGCATTGCCGCTTCGCGCCTGTCAAGAGCTGGGCAGCGCGTTTGTCTGCTGGAACGAGGCAAAGAATTTATGCCAGGTGAATTTCCCGATACATTGGTAGAAGCAACTGAAAATTTTCAGGCAGATACGCCTGATAGGAAAATAGGCTCTGATTTGGGGTTGTATAATTTTCATATTGGCAAGGAGGTTAATGTTTTGGTAGGTTGTGGACTTGGGGGAACTTCTTTGATCAATGCCAATGTAGCTCTCAAACTGGATCCTAGAGTTTGGACCAATGGTAAGTGGCCATCAGCTATTCTCAAAGATAAAAAGGGTATCGATGCAGGATACGATCGGGCTGAAGAAATGCTTAAACCGACACCATATCCGGGGCCGGATGTTTATCCGGTATTAAAAAAGTATGAAGCCCATAAAAAATCAGGTGAATTTTTAAAAACAAAAGTAGGTTTAGCCAACGATTTTTATAAAACGCCGATAAATGTCACTTTTGAGGATAAAATTAATCATGTAGGAGTAAAGCAAAACGCTTGTACGAACTGTGGGGACTGTGTTTCCGGTTGTAATGTAACGGCCAAAAACACAACACAAATGAATTACCTCCCGGATGCCTGGAATCATGGTTGTGAAATTTTTACGCAATGTAATGTTGATTGGATTGAAAAGAAAAATGGTAAATGGTTGATTCATTTTAGCCCATTGGGAGAAGGCAGGGATAAATTTAATGCCCCTGATATGTTTGTTTCAGCAGATAATGTAGTCGTTTCTGCTGGTACAGTGGGTAGTACAGAGATTATGCTACGCTCTAAAGCTAAGGGACTTGCTGTCTCTGATATGGTCGGAAAACGATTCTCTGGAAATGGCGATGTTTTGGGCATTGGCTACAATTGCGACCAGGAGATTAATGGGTTTGGGTATGGAAAGGAAACAGTAAATCCAAAACGACCAGTTGGCCCCTGTATTACTTCCGTAATAGACACACGCGAAGACTCCGAAGATTATCGCAAAGGACTGATTATCGAAGAAGGATCTTGCCCGGGTGCTGTTCGTGGGCCACTGCCTGAGGTTTTTGCGGCCATGGCAGATACTGAAGGCATTGATACGGATGAGGGTTTTGTTGATAAAGTGAAGGAAAAGCTGAGGGTTTTCAAGAGCTTTATCGGTGGTGCCCATAAGGGCGCTATGGGGAATACTCAAATTTACCTGATTATGAGCCACGATGACGCCGATGGAGAAATTGAACTAAATGACAAAGACAGGGTGCATTTCAATTGGCCGGGTTATGGCAAAGAAGGAATTTTTGAATATGCCAATGATACCTTGCAGGATTGCACCAAACCACTGGGCGGCACTTACCTGAAAAATCCTATTTGGAGTAAAGTATTTAACCAGGACCTAATCTCAGTACATCCGCTGGGAGGTTGTATTATGGCCGAAGATGTGCAAACGGGCGTAGTAAACCACAAGGGGCAGGTGTTCGATTCTTCCGGTGAGGGAATCGTACATGAGGGGCTATACATTACAGATGGCTCTGTTGTCCCCTGCTCTTTAGGCGTTAATCCATTGTTTACCATTTCTGCTATTTCTGAACGAAATATTGCTTTGATGGCAGAAGAACGTTTTTCAAAGAAGATAGATTATACCTTGCCTTCTGCACCCAAACAAAACACCGTATATAAACCAGGCATTCGGTTTACAGAAACAATGAAGGGCTACTTCTCCAAAGCTGTAACAGGGGAGGATGCTTATCAAAAAGGATTTGATGCTGGAAAACTTGAAGATGCTACATTTGAGTTTACCCTTACCATAGCTTCGGAAGATTTGGAAGCCATGATTAGGGAGCCGGAACATTTGGCTCGAATGGCAGGTACCGTAACTGCTCCTGCCCTTTCTGGTGCACCACTTACTGTCACAGAGGGTGTTTTCAACCTTTTTGTGGATTACAAAGAAGAAGTGAATACCAGGCGGATGAAATATGCCGCGAAGATGATTACAGAAGAAGGGCGTAGCTATTATTTCAAGGGATTTAAGGAAGTCAATGACAATCATGGACCCAGGGTCTGGCAGGATACCTCTACGCTTTACATTACGGTATGCGATGGGACTGATGATACTTCCCCTGTATTAGGGAAAGGAATGCTTCATATCCTTCCGGCTGATTTTTTGAAGCAAATGACTACGATGAAGGTGATCCATGAACCAAGTGCGGTCAGGCGTCTTGAATATATGGCAAAATTTGGGAAATATTTTGCAGGTTCTTTGTGGGATATTTATGGCGGTATTTTCCATAAGGACAATTATTGGAATCCTTCTGCTCCACCACGTCAAAAGCGCCTTTTGCGTGCGCCTGCTCCTGAGTTGCATAGTTTTGTGACTGCTGATGGGTTGAATTTGCGACTGACGCGTTACAAACCGGAAAAAGTAACCAAAACCTGGCCCGTAATCTGTGTTCACGGTCTGGGAGTGTCCAGTGAAATTTTTTCTACGGATACTATTGATACCAATATGGTGGAGTATTTGGTAGCTGATGGTTTTGATGTATGGTTACTTGATTACCGGCATTCTATTGCCCTTCCCTATAGGGAAGAGGAGTATTCCGGTGATGTGGTAGCCATGTATGATCATCCGGCGGCTGTAGCCAAAGTATTGGAAGTTACCAGCAAAACAAAGGTACAAATGGTGGTGCATTGCTGGGGTTCTTCCACTTTTTTAATGTCGATGTTGGGAAATTACGTCCCAACCAATTCCATTCAATCTGTCGTTGTTTCTCAGGCACCTACTCATGTTGTAATGGGTAAGGTAAAAACCATGGAGGCAGGCATTCATCTTCCCGATTTGTTTGATCTGCTTGGAGTAGCGGATATGACTAGCAAATCTAGCACTCAGACTGGTTTCTGGGGCAAGCTTTACGATAAGGCACTTGAATTAATGCCCTTGGAAAAAGAGGAAAGATGCCATAACCCTGTTTGTCATCGCATTACCTTTATTTATGGCTTACTGTACGAACATGCTCAACTCAATGAGGCCTTGCATGACAATCTACATGAGCTGTTTGGTATGGCCAATATCCATGCACTCAAACATCTCACGACGATAGTTCGCAATGGGCACCTGGTCAATAGTGAGGGAGAGGATGTTTATTTGCCACATATCAAAAGATTGGCTCTTCCAATATTGTTGATTTCGGGAGAAGAGAACAAATGCTACCATCCTGAAAGTACCAAATTGACTTATGAAGCACTATGCGCTGCGAATGGTTCGGAATACTATGAGCGCGACGTAATTCCCAACTATGGCCATATAGATTGTATGTTTGGTAAAAACGCGGACGAGGATGTTTTTGGAAAAATCACAACTTACCTCAATACAAACCAGGTAGAACGAGCGCCGAATTTTCCGGTGAAAATGACGGTCAGACACCCGGAATTATCACTTTGGAAATCTGCGGTTGAGGAAGGGCTTTTGAAAAACCAGGGTAGTGGAACAAAGCTAAGAGATGTCCATACGCATCCTTTGATGCAATCAACCATTGATTATGTACATAAAAAGTTCAATGGGCTGGAAATGGAAAAACCCGAACTAGCCGAGTCACATGCTTATGATACGCACAAGGCCAGGCGACATGCTTCCAGTCTTTTCCATGATTTGGCCAGGGCCAGGGTAAGTGGGGACAAAAAAGCCGAGAGGCAAATACAGGAGGAAATTGAAAAAAGGAAGTACTCCAACAGTGACCCTATGTTTGCAACCATTGTTCCGATTTATGAATCCTACTATTTGGGTGGTTTATTAAACCCGATTTACCACGATTGGAAATCCTCAAAACATGGCAAGGGAAATATGGATTATGGGGTTATTGATTACGTATTGCCTCCGGGCGCTACTGTAGGTATTATGGGCGATTGGGCTACGGGTATGGAAGACGCTGAAGCATTGTTAGCGGATCTGGTGAAGCGTAACCCTACGGTAATCATTCATTTGGGGGATATTTATTATGCCGGTACGGATGTGCAGGCAGATAAAAACTTCCTTGATATCTTTGACCGGGTGTACAATGATTTGCGGCCTTCACAACCGCAAATCCCTATTTTCAATTTAGCTGGTAATCATGATTACTATGCGCGTGGTACCGGTTTTTACCGTACTTTGAACAGTATGAATGAGGGTTTAGGTTCTGAATTTAACCAGAAAGCAAGCTATTTCTGTTTGAGAAACCATGATAAATCCTGGCAATTCCTCGGTTTGGATACCGGCGTTAATGACCATAAGTTCATCGACCCAATAAATCCTTTCTGGAAAGGACCAAACCTGAACGATTCGGAGGTGGAATGGCATCAGGACAAGTTATCTGATGACCCTAAAAATGCGAAGCGCACCATATTGCTTTCTCACCACCAACTCTTTTCCCGTGGAGGAGTAGGGGCTTTTGATGCCGGTAATGATTACCTCAACGAGCATTTGCACAGCGCTTTTAGGGATGACGCAAAAGGGTACAACTTTTTTCCAAAAATCGCGGCCTGGATTTGGGGCCATGAGCATGATTTTGCTATCTACGAGGATAACCTGTTTGGTTTGGAGAAAGGACGACTCCTGGGATGTAGTGCCTATGAAGTACCTAAGGATGACAAAAAACTTAAGTATGCCAAACAGGTTCCTAAGAAAGATTTTAATCTGGGTGTTTTGAATGGTTATCTCAATCACGGTTATGCTGTCATCCAAATGCCGGCGGCTAATGCTGTAAACAAGGATTTGGAAATCAGTTATTACCAGTATCCTTCCTGGGGTATTCCTGAGAATGGTAATCCACCCATAATGAAATTAAAACCTCTGATCACTAAGGAAGTTTTCAAATATTAAGCTATAAGGACAGGGTATGACTTCGGATTCGGTTTGTGTATCCGAAGTCATGCGCTGGCTTTATTCTTCAACCCGAAATGTAAGGAAATAATGCATTTCCTGATCTTTGATTTGATATGCTTCACCCACAACTAAAAATAGTTTATACCCACAGAAATTACAACTGAATACTGGCCAGATTGCCTAACAGGAGTTGGTGGATGACATTAAGGGCAGAAGGGCACTCTACAAAAGTACAGTAAGGGGTTACGATGTGACGGTAAAAGTACCGGAAGAACCCGCTTCATTTTTCAAGCGGTTGGTATTAATGGAAGATCCAAACAAACCCTAGGAGATTGTTTTTTCATAAAACAACAAGGTAAATTAATGGCAAAACTTTCCTCAGCATACAAATCCACCCCATTAGCCTATTCGGAGGAAGGGTGGATTTTTTTAGGTACTTAAGTCCACCGCCACCACCTCATGGTCCAGAATGAATGGCACAGACAACCTTAGTTTTCCCACACTTACTTCAAATCCGGTTTTTTTTTCACTCATCAGTAACTTTACTCCATTTACACTTTTGCCTTCCGGCAACTCAAGCGTCAATCATTGTTCACCCAGAGGAATCAGTTCCCTGAATGGCGCCTTCATCATCATGGGATTGGTGAGATTTAACAAGTGAATGCTCATGGAATCTTTTTGAAGCCAGACGGTGGTGTCCACAAGTCCGACACCTTCCACTTTGACCACAGGTTCTTCCCCGAGGGCCCAACGAATGGTATTCCGCAGGATCCTGCCATGGTCCACATTCATGATTTGCCAAAAATCGGGATCATAACTTCCCGGATCACTCTCCACAAAAGCCAACTCTGCCCAACCGATGTTGCTTTTGTAGGAGGGTTGGGTACTTTTTGCTGGATGTTGAGGGACGAATGTGGTGCCATATAAACCCGTACCTACTAACGCACTGCCTCCAATAAGCGATGTGGTCTTGATAAAATTTCTTCTTTTCATACGGGATGAATGAGTTATTGTTAACTATTGGATAATCTATCTAGTGATAGAAATTAACCTTGTCAAATCAAAACAAAAACAAGATATTCAGACCCATTCAGTAGTGACATTTTAATTCAGGTTTCCATAATCCTTTTGTACCATATAAATCCAAAGTGAACAGGAATAGGCATCGTCAATAGCAGATCGTATATTCTCAATCCGTGAATAGTAAACTGTTTGGTCAATCTCCATATGAAGAGGGTATTACCATGGAAGCTTCCTGCCTCTTTTCTCTAGGTATGAGTGCCACAGGTAAAAAGTAGCAAGAGACCTGAACGGGCGCCACTCTTCTGCCAACGCAATCATTTCAGCCGGATCATCCATGCCATTCAGCTCTTTGATAGCAGTTCGAACGGCTACATCTCCTATCGGGAAGATGTCGGGTTTTTGAAGACATAGCATCAGGTAAATGTCGGCCGTCCAGTCACCTATGCCCTTTATGGCAATAAGCCTTTTCTTGGATTCGGCTTCTGGAATTTCGGCCAGCTCTTCTATTATCAGCTGCCGGTCTACAACAGCTTGTGATAGTGCCCTCAAATAATTTCTTTTTTGACGGCTAATTTGGCATTGACGGAATTCAAGATCACTTAGGGAAAGAAGGTTTTCAGGGTTGACCTCTCCTATATAGTCAGATAGGCGTTGGTAATGGGCCATTGCCGAGGAAATGCTTACCTGCTGCTCAATAATGATTTTAACCAATGAGGTAAATCCCGGTGGGCGGCTCCATGACGGTGGAGGGCCATGTTCCCTGTGTATTTCAGCGATTAAGGGAGCTGTTTTTAGCAGCTTCTTGAGGTCATTGGGGTAGTTAAGAGACATAGAGATTTAAACGGAACCGCTATTCGGGATTTGCAATCCCGAATCCAGATAAATGGGATTTGCAATCCTACGAAAAAGATGCCGAAATCAAAAATACCAGCTAATTCATTTATTGTCGGCGTTCGTTCAGTTTCAGTTGGAAAGTTCAAGATATTCCCAAAACCTACATGGTCTCCGGATCAATAAAAAATTAAGTACACAAGATATACGATGATTAACATCAAATTTACGAGAACAATGGCAACCATTGAAACAGGTAATTTCTATCGGAACCAGTTTGTTTATCTCATCTTCTGAAATAGGAAAAACCGTCATACAAAGAAAAGTAAGTACCATCGAAACCGTCATTTTACAACTAACAGCGGAAAGTACCTGAAAAAATAGCAGCTTCCGAAATTGTAGGTAAGACGAATATTCGGTATGTAGATAGATATCGGTTTTTTTGATTAATTTCATCCATCAGGATACCGGATTGGTATCGAGCATCACGCATGATATCATTAATGGGCATGGAGGGGAATTAAAAGTTGAAAGCACCCTGGGAAAGGAATCAATTTTTAGCATTCAACTGCCCCTTGTCTGAACACGGATGAATCGGATTAAAGGATGACACGGATAAAGAATCGATACAATGACACCACTAAACCAAAAATCAGTGCCATCTCCTAATCCATTTAAATCCGTGATTCTGACATCATCAAGGCGCCTGGAGGTTCCCTTCAGGTCAGCAGTAGTGTCGGTGATGGAACAGATATGAGCATCATTTTAGCAATAGATCCAAGATAAACAATGAAAAGCACCGCCCATTTAAACGCAGAAATTGAAAGGCTCCAACGATCAGTAGAAGAGCAAGCACTGGAGTTGAATTCTAAAAACAGAGAACTGGAAATTGAGGCCGCTTTAGAGCGGGTACGAGCAAGGGCTATGGCGATGCATAAAAGTGAGGAACTAGTCCAAGTTGTTCAAACTCTGGATAAAGAAATCCTAGGATTGGGGATTGAAGTAGAGGGAACACAAATAATGACTGATTTTGCTGATCCCGAAAAAGGGGTAAATGCCTGGTTGGCTGTGGAAGGGCGGGATTATCTGGGAAAATTATATATTCCGTATATAGAACATTCCCTTACAAAGAATCTCTATGATGCCTCGGCAAAAGGAGTCGATTTTTATTCAGAAAGTTATTCGAAAGATGAAAAAAACGAATACATCAAGCTTCTGATCAAATACTCTGATTTTAGAACAACACCTAAAGAAAGACAGGATTATCTGTTTAATTCACCCGGATGGGTCAGGGCAATAGTGCTTTCAAAAAATTCCATTTTGAGTTTTCAACGGTTCTCTCTTAATGAACTTTCTAAGGAAGAAGAGGAAATCTTCAAGCGATTTGGAAAAGTCTTTGAGCAGGCTTATGTTCGTTTTCTAGACCTTCAAAAACTAGAAGAACAAGCACGCGAAACACAGATAGAAGTAGCTTTGGAAAAGGTGCGATCTGCTTCCATGGCGATGCATAAAAGTGAAGACCTTTCAGCAGTCGTAAAGGTAGTTCATGAACAAATCACAGAACTTGACTTTCGTATAGATGCCAGTAATTTTCAAATTTATATTGAAAATTCTAAAGATTTTTATATGTGGGCGATCACTAATACGCATACCTACCAACAAAGTCTTAAAGTATCTTATATAGATTTTGGCATAACCAAAGACTTGTGGGATGCCAAGAAGAAGGGGGATTCTTTTGTGCAATTACAATATGACGCTAACGCAATGAGGCGTTGGTGGAAAAAGGCATTTGAAGTAAGCGACCTTAGTCACACACCACAAAAACGAAGAGACATTATCCTATCTGCTCCTGGCTGGACTTCAGCTGTGGCGATGGGGAAAAACTGTGCTCTACAACTCCATCGTTACGACCTTGAAAGCTTTACAAATCAAGAGCACGATATTCTGTGCCGATTAGTAAGTGTTTTTGAACAATCCTATACCCGCTTCTTAGATCTTAAAAAAGCTGAGGAACAAGCCAGAGAAGCACAGATAGAAGCAGTACTTGAAAAAATAAGATCCCGTTCTTTAGCTATGCAAAGTCAAGATGAGCTTGCCGATATCATCAATCTTGTTTTAAGTAAATTACAAGAGCTTGGGATTGAAA
Source organism: Cytophagales bacterium (assembly GCA_038209145.1). Taxonomy (GTDB): domain Bacteria; phylum Bacteroidota; class Bacteroidia; order Cytophagales; family Cyclobacteriaceae; genus Lunatibacter. The sequence continues at coordinate 13,924 of JBBQXZ010000099.1, forward strand.
ACGGTGGAGAGGCTGGCATTATTATTAGCAAAAGAGGGTCAAAAACTGCTACTGCTTGGTTGGCGAGCCCTGACCTTAATTTCCCAGTTCTAAAATTCTTTTATCCAATAAGCCCAAAAGGAGATTTCGCCATAGAGAAATTATTTTTTGATGCACAAGAAAAGAGAATTGAATTTGCAGCACAATCATTTACGTTTGAAGAGAAAAACACTTATTGGGAATGGGCTTTTAAAAATAGCGATTGGAGACTCTTACCAGAAGAAAGGAAGACATGGATGTTAGAACAGGTAAGTTTTGACTTGGCCTGTGCTGTTATGGAAAATTCAGCATTGTATCTCCCAACCTTCACAGGACAAATACTTTCTGATGAGCAAGGAAAAGTACTGGTCCGTTTTGCCCGAGTTTTTGAGCAAGCATATGTCCGTTTCCTCGATCTCCAAAAGGCTGAAGCACAAGCCAGAGAAGCAGTCAAGCAATCTTCATTGGATCGTGTTCGGGGCGAAATTGCTTCCATGCGTGATGCCAAAGATCTAGAGCGAATCACCCCTTTGGTTTGGAGTGAGTTGAAATCCTTGGGAGTTCCTTTTTTTAGATGTGGGGTAATGATCGCCAATGAGGCAGAAGAAATACTTGATTTTTACCTTTCCAATCCTGAAGGAGAAGCTTTGGCAGCGCTGCACCTGGATTATGCCAATTCAGAAATCACCCGCAAGGGGGTGGATCATTGGCGAAAAAAGGAAACGTATATAGAACATTGGGATCAGGAACAGTTCCTGGCTTTTATGAAGAGCCTTATGGACCAGGGGCAGATTTCCAATCAGGCCAGGTATCAGGGAGGAGAAAAGCCGCCAGAATCGCTGACCCTACAATTTGTGCCCTTTACCCAAGGAATGGTCTATGTGGGAAGCGAATCAGATTTAAGCGAAGAAGAACTAGACTTGGTCAAAGCGCTGGGAAAATCACTTTCTGTGGCCTATGCACGATATGAGGATTTTACCAAACTGGATTTGGCCAAAGCCAAAGCTGAAAAAGCACTAAATGATCTGAAAGCGGCCCAAGAGCAATTGGTGCAACAGGAAAAGCTCGCCAGTCTCGGCCAACTCACCGCAGGCATAGCCCATGAGATCAAAAACCCACTCAACTTTGTCAATAACTTCTCCGACCTCAGCCGGGAGTTGATCGATGAGGTCTTTTTGGAATTGGAAAACATAGAAGATTCCGATGCTAAAGGAGAGATTACTGCTATCCTCAATGATGTGAAAAGTAACTTGACCAAAGTGCATGAGCATGGTTCACGGGCGGATAGCATTGTGACTTCCATGCTGCAACATAGCCGAGCCTCTGGAAGCAAGCGGGAAGCAAAAGCTTTCAATCCGCTGGTCAAGGAATTTGTGAATCTATCCTACCATGGGATGCGAGCGGGCAAAGCCCCGATCAATGTAGACATCGATCTACAGCTGGATCCTAAGGTAGGTGATGTGACCTTGATCAGTGAAGATTTTTCACGCGTGATTTTGAATCTCTGCAACAATGCCTTTGATGCCATACGAGATAAATTTTTGAAGACAGGAGATGGAAGACGGGAGAAAGAAGATGAGGATAGCTACTTGCCAAAGCTTACCGTGAAAACTTCCTTACAAAAGGACAAGGTGCTCCTTTCTATTGCCGATAATGGAGGTGGAATACCCGAAGAGATCAAGGACAAAATTCTTCAGCCCTTCTTCACCACCAAAAAAGGAACCGAAGGAACCGGGTTGGGACTGAGCATTACGAACGATATCATTAAAGCACATGGAGCGGGATTAAAGGTTGAAAGTACCCTGGGAAAGGGAACGGAGTTTATTATTCAATTACCTCTTGTCTGAACACGGATGAATCGGATTAAAGGATGACACGGATAAAGAATCGATACAATGACACCACTAAACCAAAAATCAGTGCAATCTCCTAATCCATTTAAATCCGTGATTCTGACATCATCAAGGCGCCTGGAGGTTCCCTTCAGGTCAGCAGTAGTGTCGGTGATGG
>JBBQXZ010000100.1:0-15884 GCA_038209145.1 Cytophagales bacterium
TTTGTTCCATTGCAACCCATTTTTATTGTCCCTTACAAAGGCATCTTTCGCAGCCTGACTCATTTTTTCAGGGGGATAAATCCAGCCCCTATCCGCTCCTTCTTCATAGATGGCCCCGCTCCATTGCTGCGGCTTGGGATCTACTTCCATCTGATACCCATGTACCCGGCCATTCTTGAATTCCGGATAACTCAGGGAGCGGAATTGGATTCCTGAGTTATTCATCAGGGTATCGACGGACACCTCCAGCTCCAGCACAAAATCAACGAATTCCTGTTCGGTACAGAGAAACCCATTCGGCTGACCGGGCACAGTCCTTCCCACGATCATGCCGTCTTTGACCTCCCAAATATGGCTACCGTTGAGTTCCTGCCAGCCGCTGAGGTCTTTCCCGTTAAAAAGTTGGTGCCAAGTGTTCCCCTGAGGCCACGAGGGTGAAGATGAAAAAGCAAAAGCCAGCAGCAATAAGAAGGAGGTATTAGATTTTTTCATTGTTATTAATTTTGGGGTCTTGTCAATTTAGGTACCGATAAAAGGTTTATCAATCCGGCAAGGAAAAGGCAATGACTGAATCTCCAAACTTGGTGCCGTTTTTGCCACCGCCTCCCGCAGCAATTACAACATACTGTTTGCCGTCAATCATGTACACGCTTGGGGTGGCATAACCTCCCGCAGGCAGTTGGTATTCCCATAACACCTGCCCGGTAAATGTATCAAAAGCCCGGATCTTTTCATCTGCGGTAGCCGCTATAAATACCAAGTTGCCGGCGGTCACCACAGGACCGCCAAAGCTTTTGGAACCCGTATGCCGTATTCCCCGGGCAACCAGTTCGGGATATTCTCCCAACGGGACCTTCCACAAAATCTCCCCTTTGTCGAGGTCTACCGCATTGAGCGTTCCCCATGGCGGCGCAATTGCCGGATACCCATGTTGATCCACAAAGAAGGGAGCAACATTGGCATAACGGGGTGCTTTTGAAGTTTCCGTGTTCGTTTTACCAACTCCATTCTCCTCCATTTGAATAACATCGCTTGAAAGGTACGCGATCAGGTCATCCAACTGCTTTTCGGAATAATGGCTAAACGCAGGCATCATTCCACGACCATAGGTCAAAATGGATTTGATGGAATCGCTGCTTATCAGTAGGTTTTTGAGTGGGGGAAATAAAGGCGGATTACCTACCTTGTTTACGCCATGGCATGCTGTACAGGCTGTATTATAAATCATCTCCCCCCGCTGTAGCGGCGTAGCAGTCGCCGGATCGATGTTGCTGGATAAAGGGACCAAGCTATGGATCGTGGGGGCTTCGTTGATGTTTACATACATGACATTGGTGGCAGGATCAAAAGCCGCACCGCCCCATTCCGCACCGCCCTGATGACCAGGCATGGTAATCACCCCCGCCATGGATGCCGGGGTATATAATGCGCCGATTTCATGTTTTCTAAAGATATTCAGGACGAATTCATGGGTTTCTGGAGTGATGTTACTCAGATCTGATTCGTGTAAGGTGGTCCTGTTTAGCGGTGGTGGTTTTAAGGGAAAAGGCTGTGTGGGCCAGGCTTCCTCACCAGGCACTTTCGACGGGGGTACAGGCAGATCGACCACGGGAAATACCGGATCTCCTGTTTCCCTGTCCAAAACAAAGGTTAGTCCCTGCTTGGTGAGCTGGACTACGATATCCCTTGTTTTTCCATCCGCTGTCACCGTGGCCAGGATCGGGGCCGGAGGCAAGTCATAATCCCAGATATCATGCCGAAGGGTCTGGTAATGCCATACCCGCTCACCCGTGGTGGCATCCAGGGCTACCACACAATTAGCAAATAAGTTTTCTCCTATGCGCATACCGCCATAAATAAAATTGGGCGCTGCCGAACCGGTGGCAAAGAAAACCCACCCCCTTTCCTCATCTATCGTCAGTCCGCCCCAGGGATTAGTTCCCCCATAGCTTACCCCTTCTTCAAATTCCCAGGTATCATAACCAAGCTCTCCCGGCTGCGGAATGGTATGAAAAATCCATTTAAATTCGCCCGTCAGGGCATCATAGCCGCGAATATCTCCAGGGGTAGAAGGTTCACCTTCGGGTGTTCGGCCACCGATTATAAGGAAGTTTTTATAGACCATACCCTGTGTGGTCGCTTCAAAATCAACTTTTTCAGGATCTTGGGGCAAATTCTTTCTCAAATCAATCCACCCGTTTTCACCAAAGGAAGTGATTAATATTCCAGTTAGCGCATCAATCGCATATACCCGGTCCTTCACGAAATTCAGAATCCGTTTATTTTCCCCATTTTCATCCTCCCAATAAGTAAGTCCCCGGTTTCTTCCCCGAAAGGGCCTTTCGTCATTGCGGTATTGATCCGGTCGAAAAACCCAGACTTCCTCCCCGGTGGCGGCATTCAAGGCCACGGCATTCACTTCCGGCGTAGTGAAATACAACAATCCGTCTATGATAATAGGATTGGCATACATCCCGGGACCGATAGGATTTCCGTGGTGGTATTCCCATGCTTTTTCCAATTTCTGAACGTTGCCTGTATGGATCTGATTTAATCCCGAGTACTGTATGCCTGATGAATGACCCCTATAAATCCCCCAATCCAGATCGTTGTTAAGCCTATTTGTATCTTGGAGCTGGTTGATATTATCTGTATCCTCATTTTTGGTACAGGCTATAAAAAGAAGTAGCGTAATAAAATGCAGGATTTGAAGCCTGATGGTATTGTTTAAATTCATTGCGGTTCTTTCAATAATCTGTGCTGAAGAAATACTTTAAGTTCATGGATGAGGGAAAAAACCAAAAAATCCTTTGCTGTGATTATTTTGAGGCTATTCCGGGTTATGTTTTTCGCCTTAGAAGGCATTACTAAGATAAATGGATGTGGATGAAAGTTACAAATTCAAGGGTAAAAAATAACTTCTTCGGTGGTTTTAATTTTGATTTATGTATTTCAGACATTTTGGATTTGATTGAAATAAAGCTGTGGATTGGGTAAAACCATTTTTTCTGTTTCAAAACAGATTATTGAAGTAGGTATTTTCTCAATAAATAAGTAAATTAAAATAATCAGATCAGCGAGAAGTTCGAGAAGGGACTCATACATCTCTAATTTTAAGGTTTGATCAATTTATGATCCTAAACACCACCAAATCTTTTTTAGTCTTTTGTCATAAATAATTTGGTTAGGAATCGTGATACTTTTGTGATATATAGGCTGTATTTTTAACGCCTGAGCGAAACGACAATGCAAAAAAAGGTTTTAATCGTAGAGGACGATCCTAATATTGGGCAGTTGGTAAATATTCACCTGAAAGAGCTTGGTTTTATGGTGGAAATCGAAAGTCACGGTGATAAAGGATTTGAAAGGGCTTCTACTGGTAATTTTGATTTGGTGATTTTGGATGTGATGCTTCCCGGGATGGATGGATTAAAGATTTGTCAAAAATTAAGGGCATTTGAAAATTACACCCCTATTCTAATGTTGACTGCTAAATCAGAAGAAATCGACAAGGTTTTAGGTCTCGAATCCGGGGCGGATGATTATATCACAAAGCCATTTAAGATCAGGGAGTTTATCGCCAGGGTAAAGGCAATCCTGAGACGGCAAGAACAATTTCTTCTACTTTCCAACAGAGAAATTGAAAAAATCAAGTTTGCCAAATTGGAAATTGATGAGAAAAGAAGAAAAGTGATGCTAGGTCAAAAAAGACTTGATCTTACGCCAAAGGAATTTGAATTATTGACTTTGATGGCTAGAAATCCCGGAAGAAGTTATAGCCGAGGAGAGCTATTGGAAATTATATGGGGATATGATTTTTCTGGCTATGAGCATACAGTCAATGCCCATATTAACCGGCTTCGGTCTAAAGTAGAAGAAGATCCGAACAACCCAAAATTCATTTTGACCACTTGGGGAATCGGGTATCGATTCAATGACGAATGGTAAAATAGAGAAACTGAACATGAAAAGCTTTTATTGGAGAATGGTCTTGGCAATTTCCGCAACTTTGATGTTGCTAGCAATAGCCTATATATTGGTTAGTGTCAGGGCCTCGAAAAATTATTTTATGGAAACCACTCAAAAGCTTAACGCCAAAGTGGCCGAATATCTGGTGGAAGAAGTAAATCCATTTGAAGATGGAAAAGTAAACGAGGCTTCATTAAGCATAATAATGCATTCAATGATGGCTGTAAATCCGGGAATTGAAGTATTTCTGCTTAGTCCTGATGGGGATATTTTATCATTCGTCGTTCTCAAATCAAAAATCCTCCTCAAATCGGTTGAACTCGAACCCATAAATAAATTTATCGATAGCAAAGGTGAGACGTTAGTATTGGGAGATGATCCAAGATCTCCGGGAACTAAAACAATCTTTTCTGCTACAAAGGTTATTGAAAACGGCCAAATCAAAGGGTATGTATATATTACTTTAGGAAGTGAAAAGTTCCAGAAAATTTCTGGGGCGTTGCTCGGAAAATATTGGCTTAACCTTACGGGATGGCCGTTTTTGATTACGTTGCTGGTTTCCTTAATTATAGCAATGATAGTATCAGGTTTGTTAACCAAAAATATTAGGGAAATTGTCAATACTGTTCAAAGGTTTAAAGATGGTGATTTGGAGGCGAGGGTACCTCCCATCAATACACAATCTGAAATAAAAGGATTGGCTGATACTTTCAATCAGATGGCTGATAATATGGTCTCCAATATCGAAAAACTCAAAAATGTGGATTTACTGCGAAGAGAACTGATAGCGAATGTTTCCCATGACCTTAGGAATCCAATTGCGATCGTTAATGGATACATTGAGACCCTTATTATTAGAGGAGATCAGGTGACCCCAGAGGAACAAAAAAAATACCTCGCTATTATTAATGAATCAGTTGACAAGCTTGCAAAACTGGTATCAGACCTCTTTGACCTTTCAAAATTGGAAACAGGTCAAATGCCTATAAAGATTGAACCCTTCAAAATACAGGAATTGTTAAATGATGCTTCCATCAAATACAAAGTACTGGCTGAATCAAAAAAAATCTCACTTATTGCGGAAATTTCACCAACTATACCTGTGGTACAAGCTGATTTATACCTTATGGACCGGGTAATTCAAAATCTGATTGACAATGCTGTGAAGTATTCACCGGAAAACGGCTCAATTTTATTGACTGGTTACTTTTGTCAAGAACGCAAAAAAGTCTGTGTTAGTGTCAAAAATTCGGGAAATGGCATCCCCCAAGATAGTTTAGATTCTATTTTTGACAGGTATTACAAGGTGGATAAAGAAAAAAACAGGATTGAAGGTGCCGGATTAGGACTGGCTATAGTAAGGAAAATCTTGGAAGCCCACCATACTACCATTATGGTTCACTCGGATTCAAAATCATTCACTGAATTTGTATTCGAACTTGAGCCCAATCCTTATTTTTCAATGAATTGACAACTTTTTAAAAAAAAAATCCCAATTTCCCCAGGTTCTTATGTTTTACGAAAAACTTTCCCTCTTCCAGAATTGCGATACAAGATTATTTTCAGGTTTCAGGCTCTAATCTTCATTACAGGAAAAAGCAAAGACTAATGCAAAAAGGAAATTAAAGATTGACAAATTTTTCATTTCCATATTTGTTTGATTGAACCAATATTGAATGAATAAGGAATCTACCTCTGGAATATTTTAGGAGGCCTTCTTTCTTAAATGCTGCTAATGCACTTGTCATTGTCTGCCTGCTGCAATCTGCCAAATAGGCTAGATCCTGATGGGAAAGTGGAATTTTCACAAGGATTTGATCCCCACATTTTTTTCCCAATGAACCGGATAAGTATTTTATCATATGGATAATCTTTTGTTTTGAATTACCAAATTTGTGGATATCCTCCCGCTCTTTTGACTTTTTGAGCTCTTCCAGCACTATTGGGAGGAGATCTAACCTGAGTATATTATATTGGTTTTTATCTAAATTGGATACTGAGATAGCTTCCACTTCAGTATTGTGAGATAAGGCTGCAGCTGAGTACCTGTGTTCGGAAAGGGGCCTGGAAAGCATATCCCATTCAGCCACCAAGGCCCCTTCTCCTAAAATATCACATATGTATTCCTCGCCAAATTCATTGGACCTGAAAATCTTTATGAAACCGCTTTTTACAAGATAGATTTTTTTAGCCAATTGATTTTGACGAAAAACCAGCTCGTTTTTTTGGTAAAAACCCAAATGCTTAAACATATGATCACCAAATTCCTTGCTTTCAATTGGTTTAAAAGAGTAGCGCATAATTTTTATATTTTCTAGTGGGTTTAGGCTGGTAATACCTACCAATTGTTACAACTCTTCCAGAATAGATATTTTTTCTTTTAAAAATTTAATCATTGAAGTTTCTATAATTTAGACTAATGTGGAAGTCCTCCCAAACAGGTACCGCTACCCCAAGTGAATAACTTGTGTATTCGCTTCCATCCCCTCTTACAAAATCCGTGACCGTAATTACATGATCGAAAGATTTGAGTGCGTTAAATCTTGTCTGAATCCTGACCAAGTCTGCAATTTTATAACCAAATTCAACCCCTAAAGTCATCTGGTCAGATAACGAAAGTCCTTCGAACTGTGTCCTGAAGTTATGGGATCCAGAAACCGACCCGTAAAAGGAAAATCTCCCAAAACGAATGATGATGCCAAAGTAGTCCAAACGTTAAATTCTCCATCTCCTGAAGGAAGGTTAATTCTTTCAAAGATATTGAAAATGCTGTTGGCGAAATTATTGGCTTTTCCTATAGGTATTTCGGGAGCAACAGATACGGCTAAAGGGAAATATTTCTTTAACAATGCATGTTTGAATTCCAACCTTAAATCACCAAGACCAGACACTGTTTCCGTTGTTTCAAAACCATTGAAAGTTTGTAGGGTTAGGTTTGCAATGATTGAGAATTTGTCTGTCAATCCATATTCCACATAATCTAATAAGCATTTTTGGGAAAATGCATTTGTTTCAAATTCAAGCCCTTCTAAAGTAAAAAACCGGTTTGAATTAAATGTCAAGTAACTCAATTGGAAGAAACCTTCCTTTTTTCCTTCGTCCAGCCGCTTTGAGCTTTGGTTTTTGTACTGAAAGAAGCAAAATATAGAGCCTTTTCCAATGGAATTTTTCCAAAATATATTTAATTTCTTAGTTGAGGAAGGTTCACATTTCTAAAAAAGGTCTGCATATCCAAACGGAATCTTAACCGAGCCGCACCACACCCCAATATGGGTGTATTTGTCTGTAAACATTGCACCTACCATTCTAAAGGAATTTTCCAAAGGAGACCGGGCAGAGCCTCCCAAAATAAATTTGGATTGCCGTTGCCTGGATCCGGGGTGAAATTTGGTGATTTGGAAAGGTAAACAGTGACATTACCCCTGGCTAGTGCAGTGTTGAAGTTACTGCCAAAAACCAAGAATCTTACGTTTTGTGCATCCGTAACGATTGAGGAGGATCCGCCTGTACCCTTCTTTTCAACAAATGTTCCGGTTCTCTCAGCGGTGAGCACAACTTAAGGCTTTGAGACGTCAACTAATTGAGGCTTTTCATTTTCTGAACAACTTATGATATCCAGCAGAAAGAAAACAGAAATTGATTTTTTCATTTTTTTTTGACTTTGATTTACCCCAAAGTTGGAGGTAGAGTATCACAGAAAAATCACAAAATAGTATAATTTGATAAATTGCTGATGGATTTTGGGTTTGGGACTTATTACATCTTTTTTTGAAGTGTAAATGTACACTTTATTGGCATTAGCCCATAAATGGGAAAAATTCTCTTTCATTTTCCCAAGAAAGTTGGCTTTGGGATGGGATGTTAAAAAATACGATTTTATAGAAATGTCATTCAAAAGACATAAATCCCTGTCTGGAAACGTAATATTTGAGTTAAATATTGGCCTGTGTTTCTTTCTGAAAAATTTTAATTTGATTTAAGAACAGACAAAATTTGTTGATATTTAAATCACATCATTAACAAGGTAAATTTGAAAATCTATTCTTATAAGAAACTTTACAGGTATTAAAATTCAGAAAGTGTTTAATTTCATCCATTCTTAACTAATTATTTATGCTAATTCAGTTTTTCTTGTTCGTACTCTTGTTCAACCTTTCCTCCGGTTCCTCGGAGCAAGGTCAGATTGGTTCCAGAACACCATCCCATCAGTCTTTTAATGAGTTGCTCAAAAAGCATGTCAGCAAGGAAGGAATTGTCAACTACCAAGGATTTATCCAGGACAGAGCTAAGCTTGACAAGTACCTTGAACTCTTGAGTAACAATGCTCCCGACAAGAACACCTGGACAAAAGAAGAGCAATTGGCCTATTGGATCAATGCCTACAATGCCTTTACGGTCAAGTTGATCGTGGATAATTATCCTGTGAAAAGTATCCAAGACCTTGATCCAAAAGTCAAACTCCCTTTGATCAATACGGTCTGGGATATCAAATTTTTCAAAATTGGAGGAAAAGAATCTTCCCTGGACGAGATAGAGCACAAGATTTTGAGGCAGGAGTTTGAGGAACCAAGGATACATTTTGCGGTCAACTGTGCTTCGTTTTCCTGTCCGCCCTTGTGGAACGAGGCGTTTGTTCCAGAAAAAATAGATCAGCAGCTTGATCTGGTAACCCGCACATTTATCAATGACCCCAAAAGGAATAAGATCAGCCCTGATAAGCTTGAGATTTCTTCTATTTTTTCCTGGTTCAAAGGTGATTTTACAAAAAATGGAAGCCTAATTGATTACCTTAACCAATATTCCAAAGTCAAAATCAAACCCAACGCCAAGATATCACACCTTGACTATGACTGGTCCCTCAATGAGTAACTCCAACAGAAATAGCCTCATCCGTCCAAAAGTGGTAAAAAATCAAACAGGAAGCCTTACCTCAAAGCTTGAATACTTACTTAATATGGAATCAATTTTTAATGAGCCACCCATACCGTAAATCAGGTGCTTTACCAAGGGCACTTCCCTATAATATTTTAGATTGAGATTATTTACCCGGCTCGTCCTTCAGGATTATTTTTAATTTATAAAAGCTTTTAATTCTTGAGTTTCTTTTCCCAGGCTTTCTATGTGAAAAGAACAACAATAGTTTTAAAATCATCGGGGCATTCTGTCTGATCCTCCAAAACTCCTTAGGTTATAAGTGAGTGTCACCATAAAAAACTGCTGCACTACCCGCGTTCGGCTATCCTCTATGTACACATCGGTCACATTTCGGTCAATACTTGTATTTTGGTTGAGCAAATCAAATATGGTCATTTTCATTTCAAATTTCTCGGTGGGAGGAAAACGGTAACCCAAATCGGCGTTCATGAGCCAAACGGACTGGTCAAATTCCTCTCCCAAGCCTTTATACACCTGGTTGTTTATATTTGTGCTGACAAAAATGCCTCCTGCAAAATTCCAGTATAAATCAAGCCGGGTACTTTGGATATAGTAGTTATTGTTGAGGTTTTCCTGCAAACTGCTGCGTACAATATTGTAATTTCCCCGCGTAGACAGGTTAAAATCCAGGTGTTCTCCCACATTGCTGCTGATCCCTATACCAGGGCCTACATACATGTTTCGGTTGTAGTTGGTTTGGTTGTTAATCAGTCCGGGACGTTTGGTTATACCTGCTCTGGCACTCAGATTCAGGTTACTTTGCATAAAATTGAGTGGAAATCCAAAAGAAAAATAACTTCTAAGGTCCCAATATTGGTCCAGGTTTTCAGGGCTGTTAAGTTGGCCTCCCTGGCGTAGCAGCACATCCCCCTGAATAAGTGTATCCCTACTGGCTATATAGGTGGCATTTCCCAGGTAATTACTTGTCACATTCCCGCCCAGGTACATGAAAAAGGATTAATTGGTTTCAGGATCTAGCTTTCGGATTCGTGTAGACATGCTGTGTTCGTACTCCTGGTCCAAATTCGGATTGCCTGTTGAAATCTGAATAGGGTTGCTGTTGTCAATTACGTCCTGAAGTTGGCGAACCGAAGGAGCATCGGTGTCTCCACGGTAATAAATCCTAATATTGGTATTAACTCAATTTATATCTAGTTTATTATAGAGTAACTGTACGCTATCCCTAAAGTCTTTGTCTTCAAAATCCATTATATATGTTTTGGGTAATTCGTTATTCCCTTTCGCCTCGATCAGCAACTCTGAACATCTACTTCTAAACATCTCCAATACGTCTTGCTTATCTGCCTTACCCGCTAGATTATTTCGTTCGTAGGGATCATTTTGCAAATCAAAAAGCTCTTCATAAATCGGTTTTTCACCCAAAAAAGGTGCTATTAATGAGAGAATATGGCGTTGATCCTTTTCCTTGCTAAAGTATCGAATGTACTTCCAGTCCTTTGAGCGGACGGCCTCCATTCTTGGGTAGTTTTGCTCCATAAACATGTTCTCGCTGAAAAAATATTTTCTCCAATCTTTGCTGGTATTTTCAAGGATAGGTTTTAGACTTTTCCCTTGCATTTCGGCAGGTATATCAATGCCTGCAAAATCAAGAAGTGTTGGTGCAATATCGATATTGAGACTTATCTGGTCCACAACCTCACCTTGATGTAACCCAGGAGCATATATGATCATGGGGATTTTCAAATCTATGTCGTAGAGGAAGGTTTTACCTGCAAGTCCATATTCACCATGAAAGAGTCCATGATCCGAAGTAAATACAATGATGGTATTGTCAAGGATTCCCTGCGTTGCAAGTTCCCGCACAATTTTTCCCACTACTTGATCTATGCCTGTTACAGTTTGAGTAGTTCTAATCTGATTCTCTTTTAGTGATTTTTCCGTTTTCGTCCAGTCATAACTTTGCAGGTATTGCCCATTATAAACATGCACTGGCAGCTTGGGGGTTTGGATGGAATCGTATGCCACATAATCAGCAGGTAATGGCATCTGATCCATCTGATCCCGATAGGCTGATCGATAAAGCTCAGGATCATTCGGTAGCTGTTTCATGGAATTTGTACCGTTGCTATGGGGAACGTTAAAGTTGATCATTAGGCAAAATGGCTGGTCTGTGGGACGAGTTCGCAAGAAGCTTTGAGAAGTCTCTAATGCCTCATCAATACTCAAAAATTCATCTACTGCCTCTTGAATAATATCTATCTGATTGTCTGCTTTAGCGTCTCTGAAAATCTCATGCGAATTCTTAGGGTAAAAGGAAAGATGTCCATGACCTGCTCGCCAATAATCAAATGATTCATCCATCACGCCACTTCTATATCCTAGTCCTTTTTCGCTTTTCCCGACAGGTGTGTGATTTTTGCCCACCCAACCTGTGTAGTAACCATTTTTACGAAGGAGCATGGGGTATGTATTGGCATAAGCTTCTTCAGTCATTACGGAATTAGAGCCAAAAGTGACTCCATGTTTTCGTTCGTACATTCCTGTTAAAATGGAAGTTCTACTTGGAGTACAAATGGCTGACGTAACAAATGCATTGCTGAAAAGTGTTCCCTCAGCAGCCAGCTTATTCAGATTGGGCGTTTGAACAATTTTGTTAGCTCCTATCGCCCCTAGGTAATCCCACCTCATATCGTCTGCTAAGACAACAACGATGTTTGGTCTCTTGACCTGCTGACCATATACTTTACAATTAGCCAAAAAGAATATCAACCCCACTAGCAATGGCAGGATCAAATAGTATTTACTCTTCTTATTTCTCATAAATTATTGCCTAGTTTATTTTATCTGGGCAATTTTTCGATATACACATAATAAGCCGGATACACTCGTTTTGCCGAGTCAATGAGTTGGGCCTCCATATCATACTTGCCTGCGGAAACATAACCAGTAAAAGTGACCTCCTGCTGCCCTTCTTCAATATTTTTGGTTCCTTCCAAGTTAGCTACATAAATATAAGCTTGTTCAAAATCTTCTTTTTCACTGCCAATCTTCGCCCTTTCAAGTTCCACGATTTTTTCCTGGGCAGGAAAAGCCGCATTAATTGCCAGCCCACTTTCCCTTGGAAATCTGCGTAGGGAAATCGAATATTCTCCATCTTCAACAAATTCGATCTTCCATCGCCCGGTAGCTTGTGAGGCCGAAGTTGCGCCATTCTGATGCCATGCTGAACCATGCTTTCCAGTCAACATATCGTGGGCATTAATTCGGCTGGGATTCTCCTTCTCAGAACCTACTTTTATATAAGCGTATCGCTCGTTTGGCCCCTCATCCATGATAGATTGCCACCATTTCTCATACCCTAACGCTAATTTTTCCACCACCAAAGGATGCTGGTCAATGACATTCTTAGCCTGGATTTTATCATTCGCCATGTCATACAGTTCTTTCCCATTTACTAATCTCCATCGATCATCCATGACTGAATAATCTTTGTACTTCACCAAGTTTTGTAGTCGCTGGGTATCTACATACATGACCCTATTTGGCCAAGACTTGGTGCTTTCTGTAAGCAGGGGTTTAAGACTGATACCATCAAGTGGTTTTACAGGATTAAAATCAAACCCAAGAAGATCCACAAACGTAGGAAGCAAATCGTAGTGGGCCACCAACTTATCTATGTCTTTGCCTCCTGTCAACTGGCCATCTGGCCAACGGATAAACAGGGGCACACGGTGACCTCCTTCGTACACTGAGCCTTTGGCACCCCTCAAGCCGCCATCGAATATATTATTTCCACCCGAAGTGCCATTGTCCGTAGTAAATATCAGGATGGTATTATCCGTCAAATCCAACTCCTCCAGTTTCTGCTCCAGTCGCTTAAAGTTGTCATCAATGTTGGTGATCATCCCATAAAATCTTTTGAATCGCTCCGGAAGCTCTTCCTCACTGTAATCTTTATATACATCAATATATTCCTTAGGTACGTTTAGCGGGTTATGTGGTGCATTTGAGGCTATGTATGCGAAAAATGGTGTGTCCTTATTTTCTTCTATAAACTCCATCGCTTCCGAAAAGAACACATCCGTACAATAGCCTTCGTATTTTTCAAGCTCGCCATTGTGCCAATAGGTATCATCAAAGTAATCATTATCCCAATAGTCCGGCCCTTGGGAAATGCCCCCTCCCCCATGCCTAACGACTTCATGAAATCCCCTGTCTTCCGGGCGAAGCGGGAAATTATCACCCAGATGCCATTTGCCAAACATACCATTGGTATATCCATTTTGGGCAAAAAGCTGTGGTAGAATAACTTCATCTTCGAAAAGCAGCGAACGTCCGGTAATAGTATGGAATACATTCAACCGATTGGTATATCTACCTGTCATAATTGCACCCCTGGTCGGCGCACAAGTGGTAGATACATGATATTTTGTGAACCTTACCGCATCACCATAAAATGCATCCAGGTTAGGCGTTTTTATAATGGGATTCCCCATGGCGCTTAAATCTCCCATACCTTGATCATCTGTAATGACCATAATGACATTGGGTTTCTTTTGAGCTAGGGCTGCACTTGGAATCATCAGAGCCAGTCCTACTAACATGGCCATTGTATAAGACAGGTTTATCATATTATACATATTTTATTTTATCAATTTGATTATTACCTCTGTGATTACTGCATCTTCTGATCAATGACCAACTTAATCACCAAATCCTATGTTTCAATACGATTACCAGATAGATTTAAACTCAATCTATCGGCATCTTGCTTATTATCAATGGCCCCTCCATCAGAAGTATAACATATATAGAAAAAACCAAGGTCGTCTCTTCAGAAAGTGACAAGGCATAATTTCAATAAATATCAGAAGTAATTCCGTTGGTAGTACCCGTAAACAGCCAATAGACTTTTAAGGCACAGGTTGTCAATTTGGGTAATGCCCCCGATTTTCGGAGGCCCTTCATTCCACTTGGCAGTTTCTATTGCTGTTAAGTTGCTCCTCAGCAGAGCTTAAGTCCTTTTCAAAACTGCTCAGGGTGTTACAAATTTTCTAAACCAATGTCATCAACTATTTTTGGCCACATTACCTCTTTTAAGGAAGCTTTTACCATGACTGTCAATATCCTGCGTTTTGTTCAAGTTTCGGGTTGTTTCTCATCTCCGATGTTGGAATAGGGAATAACAACTCTCTTGCGCTCAACGTTGGACCGTATGCAAATTGATGCCCAACAAATTCATCAAAGGTGCCATTGCTTACATCAAATCCTTTTCTGACCCTGATCATGTCAAACCATGTAACAGTTTCATAACTTAGTTCATGCCATTTTTCTCTCCATACCGCTTCTCTAAATTCATCTTTAGAAAGACTAACATGTGGAGTTAATCCTGCTCGAATCCTTATAGCATTAACACCTTCATATGCCAAAGTTGTAGGGCCGGATATTTCATTTGATGTTTCAGCATAGTCTAATAACAACTCAGCATAGCGATATAATGACCAGTTAAGATCAGAACTTGCCGATAAAAGATTAGCCTGCACATCGAAATGTTTATACAAGAAATACCCGCCAATATCGATAGTTTTAGACCTGTTCGTTTTTAAAGTATATTCAGTGTAATAAAACGCTTTTTCTTCAATCCTCTTGTCCCCATCCTTCAATTGCATGCTACTTGTCCCTGCATTATGGGGTAGGTTGAAGCAAACGGAAAGGGCAAAAGGTTGATCTTTTGGACGGTGATCCAGAAAGCGTAATGCACCCTCCAGGTTTTTACTATTATCCAGAAAATCATCCATCCCTTCCTGAATAATTTCGATCTGTGTATTATTATTTGCATTTCAAAAATCCCATGAAGGTTTTTGGGATAAAAGGATAAATGGCCATGGCCGGCGTACCGATAATCGAAGCTTTTTTCCATCAAACCACTTTCATACCCCCCCTCACCAATCGGCGAATGGTTTTACTGACATAACCGATATTATACCCACCACTTCTCAACAAAATGGGATAAGATTTTTTCCATGCCTCCGAAGATACACTTGTGCCCGAGTTAAAATTCACCCCATGTTTTCGTTCGTACTGACTCAATAACAAGGATATCCGGCTGGGTGTGCATATCGCACTGGTAATGTACACCTTGGTAAATAAAATACCCTCCTTTGCCAATTGATCCAGGTTTGGGGTTTTCACCAATTCATTTCCGGTAATCCCCATATATCCATAAGGTTGGTCATCTGTTAGGATAAAAATAAAGTTGGGTTGTTGTTGGTTTTGTCCCATTAATTTTACCTGAAACAGTAATAAGCTAATTAACAATAATGGGAGATAAAGAGCGCTTTTCATATCGGTTATAGATCAGATTTTTTCTATAATGACATAAAAAGCGGCAAAATCCACCTCATTTTCATCAGTAAACCAGGCTCTTAGTTGATGATTTCCATTATTTACGGGAACTTCAAAAACAATTTCCTCTCCCGAAGATAAACTGACACTCCGACTAACTTCCCTGTTGTTCAGAGAAATAGAAGCAGTTTTAATGGGTAAATTCACACCTTCAGAAAATCCATTCACCGTAGTGCCCGGTAATCCTGGTTTTGCAGGCAATCCGCTCAGGATGGGATTACGGATTTCAGGGGGCCAGCGTCTCAAAGAAATTTTATAATTTCCGGCCTCTGGAAAATTCAATTCATACCATCCGGAACATTTCTTTCCATTTCTGATTTGTATTTGATTCCAGGCAACAATATTCAAGTCATCATCCATGTGCATATCATGGGTTCTCAATACGGTGATCGGTTCCTGAGGGGAACCAACTACAATGCTTGGGGTATGTGCCATTGCTTGCTGTAAATCTTCCCACCATTTTTCATATTCTCCTCTCAAATTCAGAACCCTATCGGTATAGATGTTTGCTAGGTTGTTTTCCTGACCGGGATCAACAGCAATATCATACAACTCTTCCCCATGAATCAATCTCCAAGAGTCCTCCATCACCGAAGACTGACTCCAATAAACAG
>JBBQXZ010000101.1:0-15882 GCA_038209145.1 Cytophagales bacterium
GAAAACGCCTTAAAAAGTTTGCCTTGTTGTTCTTTTGAAATGCCGATCCCGGTGTCTTTTACGGCGAATCTGATCATGGATCTATTTTCTTCAATAGGTGTAAAAGAGACCTTTAACTCTACCTCTCCCTCCTCAGTGAATTTGACGCCATTTGTCAAAAGATTAATTAGGATTTGTTTTAACCGAATTGGGTCCACATTTGCGATGGAGGGAATTTTCGGCGGTATATTCAACAATACCTCCAGACCCTTTTGACCTGCATGGTATTTAATAATATCCATCGAATGCTCCAAGAGCTCTGTGATATCTGTTTCAATTATCT
This sequence comes from Cytophagales bacterium, assembly GCA_038209145.1. Taxonomy (GTDB): domain Bacteria; phylum Bacteroidota; class Bacteroidia; order Cytophagales; family Cyclobacteriaceae; genus Lunatibacter. The sequence goes on from JBBQXZ010000101.1 coordinate 323, forward strand.
CCAGATCAAGTTTGCCAGCTTCTATCTTTGAAAAATCCAAGATATCATTGATGATGCCTAAAAGAGATTTACCGGAAATATTTGCATTTTCAGCGTATTGCAGCTGTAAGGGATTTAAAGGGGTGTTCAACAGCAAATCAGTAAAGCCAATGACACCGTTTAACGGCGTGCGTATTTCATGGCTCATGTTTGCCAAAAATTCCGATTTGAATTTGCTGGCGGATTCTGCCCTTTCGCTTTCGTTTATAAGTTCTTGAAGGATTTTGTTTCGAAGCTCTATGTTTACAAGAAGTTGCGCAAAAAAAGATAAAAGGACTTTTTCTGATTCAGAATATGTATAATAGTTTTTGACAAAATCAAATCCCACAAAACCAATACAATCCTTTTCGTTCATGAGGGGCAAAGTCAACAGACTCTTTATTTCCTGAGATTCAAGAATCTGTCTCAAAACACTGCCTTCAGGTAGGGAAAGTACGTCATACAAATAAAATTCTACTCCTTTCTGATGTAACTCTATCCATTCTCCCAACTGTTCAGTAGGGACTTCTTGAAGTTCATGTATCTGTGGAATTATCCCAGGCGAACACCATTCATAAGTATTGATGCAGGTATTATTTTCCCAATCATAATTGAAGATGTATACCCGATCTGCTTTAGTGAATTCCCCTAATTTTTGCAATGATTCTTGAAGGGTTTTTTTTACGTTGGACAAAGGGATATTGATGTATTTGAGGGCCATGTCTACTAAAATGTGCTGTAGATCAGAAAGAAAAGTTAATTCCAATTCCGTTTGTTTGGATTTCGTAACTTCAACCAGAGCGCCATCAATTCGCTGAGGAGTACCATCCTTATCTCTTATTATTTTACCCCGGTTTAAAACCCACTTTTCTACACCATTAGTATCTATAATCCGGTATTTTTCCTCATAACTTCCTTTTGTTTTTAGGTCTTCCTCAATGGTGGAAATGACATGTTTGTCTGCTGGATGGACGGCTTTTCCCCACCACGAGCTATCCTCCATCCACACTTCCGTAGATATTCCATATAATTTTTCTGCTGAGGGTGTTACAAATAACATTTCGTAGGTGGGGAGTTTAACCGACCATACGACATCATCGATTTCAGAGAGAATGCTTTCCAACATTAACCGCGCTTTCCTTAAATCTTCCGAGGCTAATTTTTTTTCATTGATATCTTGAAATACACCGGATAATCGCACACATTCTTTTTCGTCAAATTCAGGTTGCCCGATGGTTCTTATCCATTTTGTTTTTCCCGTTGCGGTAACTAGTTCCAATTCCTCGTCAAATGATTCTCCCAAAGTAACAGCCCGTTGTACCAACTCTTGAATTCTATTCCGGTTATATCCTTCTTTGTAAAAGTTAATACCATTCTCAAGGTTTGGGACGTATGCAGGTTCTACCTCATGGATTTCTTTTGTCACATCCGACCAGACGACAGCCTGATTCTGAAAGTTCACTTCCCAAGCTCCTACTTTTGCCATGCGGGCGGTTTGTTCTAAAAAGCCCTTGGTCTCAGTTAATTCTAGTTCTGTGTTGATTCGGGACGTAGTGTCTCTTGCTGATGCAATGATCAAATCTCCAGAAGGGAAAGACCGCCATTCTATATACTTATAGGAACCATTCTTGCAGCGATACCTATTTGTGAAATCTAGGATGTCCTCTTGTGCCTTCAGCTTTTTTAAAGCTTTGTCAGTTGATTCAAAATCATCGGGATGGATTAAATCCATGAAATTGAGTTGTGAAAGCTCTTCTATAGCGTACCCCAGTTTATTTTCCCATGCTTTGTTGATTTTTAAAAACTTCCCTTCTGTGTTTGCAATACAAAGTAAATCAAGATTGACATTAAAAAAATTCTCGTATTCCTCCAATTGCTTTTTTTCTGGAGTAATGTCCCTGCATATAAGATGAACAGTAGTCTTGTCACTATATATAACCTCGATGCTACTCCAAAAGTGGGTTTTTTGGTGAAAGATATCCCGGGGAATGCCCATAGTAGGGTTGAAAAGTTCTTTACCCAGAAAACTCCATTCAAAAACGGGTTCCGAACCTTCTGGTTTGATAGAAGTAAGGGTTTTACCCAGCAGGTCTGCACGGGGAATACCTATCATGCCTTCAAGTGAAGCATTCATGTCCACCCATTGAAAATAATTGGAATTAGAATCCAAGCCTCGGATCAATTTAAAACTCCCAAAACCAAAAGACACATTTTCTAAAACTGATTGGTATAGCGCTGCGTTCATCCAAATAAATTTTATAAAAAAAAGAATGAAAAGTGTAATCTTTTTAAAATTAGCTAAATAATCACTTATTTACAAAATGCTTTGAAAATTGAGGCATATTTTATTAGGAAGAATTATCTGATTCCCGGGACAATGAGGGTTTAAATAGGGAAAACCAATCAGGTTCAAGGCTGAGATCAAATCCTATTTTTTAAATTATGGGTATCCTCAGTATTACCTCCCGCGCTGGATGAAAACTAATAAAAGAGAAAACGTATAATTATTTTAAAAAAAAAGTAGCCAACCGGCTACTTTTGCTTTCTCAGGTATTTCAGGTTAATCACTTCTTTTTCTGTTAGAAACCGATATTTGCCTCGTGGAAGGTCCTTCTTTGTGAGACCGGCATAGGTGACCCGGTCAAGGGCAATTACATCATAGCCGAAATGTGCGAAAATCCTTCTCACAATGCGGTTTTTTCCGGAATGAATCTCCAGTCCCAAAATAGTTTTGTCCTTCGACAGTATCTGTAGATCATCGACTTTTGTTGCTCCGTCTTCTAGTTCTATGCCTTCCAGTATATTATCCGCATCCTTCTGGGTGAGAGGCTTGTCCAGCGTCACTTGGTAGATTTTTTTGATGTTGTTGGAAGGGTGTGCCAAGCTTTCTGTCAGTTCACCGTCGTTGGTAAAAAGCAGTAATCCAGTCGTATTTCTATCCAATCTTCCCACGGGAAAGACCCGTTCATCGCAGGCATTCTCCACCAGCTGCATGACGGTTTTCCGTTCAAAGGGATCATCGGTAGTGGTGATGAAATCTTTGGGCTTGTTGAGTAAAACATACATTGGCTTTTCCGGGTTGAGCGTTCTGCCGTTGTAAAGGATCTTGTCTCCACGTTGTACCTTGAAGCCAAGCGAGGTGGTTACCTGTCCGTTTACCTTGATTTCTCCCCCTTCGATCAACTTGTCGGCATCGCGACGGGAACAGATACCGGCATTTGCAATATACTTGTTGAGACGGATTTCGTCTGTTTCTTTATTTTTGCTCTTATTCTCCAGCCCTTTAATGGAATATTCCGGCTTTTTCTCATCGGGTTGAAATTTTGCTTTGGGTTTTATGGGAGAAAATGGCTTCTTGAAGGACGGTTTTTTCTTTTCCGGTGCCTCATCAGTCCATTCATAGATCGGCTTTTGATCTTTGCCCCTTCCCAAGTAAAGTTTCTTGGAATTATTACCAGGCAGCTGGTCCTTGCCAAAAGTGCCTTTTCTGGGAGTTGCGCTTCTCTTTTTCGCGCCAAATTCGGAAGAGTGGGGTGACTTACTTTGTTTGTTGTCCTTTTTCATTGCCTTGCAACATCTCTGCTGTATATTGTGGTGTAAATTGGATTGAACTTGAGAAAAAATAATCTCAGGCTTTTTTCGGAATGCAAAGGTACGTTATAGTTATTGTATTTGGGTTATTTGAAAAGTAAAAATATTGATTTTCATTCCTTTATCAAAAATAGTCTGAACACATGTGCCTGAACCAACTTATCAATAAGTTAATCCAATCTCTTCTTGAACTTGGTGCTTTTGGGAGTTGAAAAAGGAGTGATAATCCCTTGATTAATCTTTCTGTTCCCCGATTTCATTCGATTCTTGGCTGAAATCTTTGGGCTGCGGCAAATCTTTGACGTCATTGATACCAAAGTAGTCCATGAATTTCTGACTGGTACCATAAAGCAAGGGCCTCCCAAGTCCGGTAGACTTGCCCGTAATAGTTATCAATTCTTTCTCCAGCAGTTTGTGCACAGAATAGTCACAATTGACGCCCCGGATTTGCTCCATTTCAGATTTGCTGATGGGCTGTCTGTAGGCAATGATGGAAAGCGTTTCCAATTGGGCAGTGGAAAGCCGTTTTTGGGATTGCTGTTTTAGCAGGATGGAAATACTGTTTTGATACGCGGGTTTGGTCAAAAATTGAAAACCTCCCCCCGACTTTTCCAACGCAAACGAAAAATCAGCCGCAAGATATTTTTCCTGAAGGGCCTCTATTGCTTGGTGGATATGCTCCTCAGGTATCTCTGATTCGAACATTTCGACGAGGCACCTTTGGATATCCGCCATAGGTAAAGGACCCTTGGAACAAAAGACAAGGGCTTCTATGTGTCTGTGCAGGAAATCCACCCTTTATTTTTTCGCAAGTTTAGCTTCGATGCTGTGCATGGTATGTGGAACTGCCCGCAAGCGTTCTTTGGAAATCAGTTTTCCGGTATCTACGCATAGACCATAAGTTCCGTTTTTTATTCGGCGAAGGGCATTTTCCAAGTTGATGATAAATTTTTGCTGCCTGGCAGCTAATTGGCTTAGGTTTTCCCGCTCCAAGGTATCCGCGCCGTCCTCCAATAATTTGGAGGTAGAGGCAGTGTTGTCGGTACCACTGTCGTTACTTTTGCTTAACGTCTTTTTGAGTTGGGACAATTCGTCCTTGGCCAAAATTAATTTGTCCTGAATGAGTTCCTCAAATTTTTTGAGTTCTTCTTGGGAGTATGAAGTTTTCTCTTCCTGATTCATATCGTTATTGGTGATCTGTGTATTTTAAATTTTGGCCTATTTTTGATAATAATTCCACTAAAATACGGCTAGCATTTTAAATTCAAAACTATTTAATTTTTTAATTCATACTTGTTCAGCGGATAGCCGTTAAAGGTATTGCTACAGGCTCCTTTACTTTAAGATTCATTTTTTTTTTTTGGGATATTAAGCTTTTTGAAAAAGATTTATTTGAAATATGGCCCATAAAAGCTTACTTTTAAAAATTAATTTTAGTTCGATAAACCTAAATACCATGAAGAAATTAGTTTTAATGTGTCTGGTCATTTTCGTCTCATTGACTTCTTACGGTCAGAAAAAAGACAAAGATGGCTGGTTTACTTTATTTGACGGTAAAACTCTTAAGGGTTGGACTGTAGGTGCCAACGGCACATCCTTCCAAGTAGTGGATGGAGCGATTAAAGTTGATGGCCCCAGGGCTCATTTATTTTATACCGGCAAAGTAAACAAGGGGGATTTCAAAAATTTTGAATTCCAAGCAACTGTCAAAACCGAACCGAAGGCCAATTCTGGCATATTTATTCATTCTACCTATAGTGAAGACGGTTGGCCCGATGTTGGATATGAGATTCAGGTCAACCAGTCCCATGGTGATTGGAGAAAGACTGGAAGCGTATATGGTTTCAAAGACGTAAAGGAAACCTTCGTGAATGACGGGGATTGGTACACTGAAACAATCTTAGTCGAAGGCGATAAGATCACGGTCAAAGTAAACGGTAAAGTGGTCAATGAGTTCGTGGAGTCTCAAGACCGTGGCGATATAGGAGACAGCAAAAAGCGATTAAGCAGCGGAACTATCGCCCTGCAAGCACATGATCCCCAAAGTGTTATTTATTACAAAGACATCAAAATAAAGCCCTTACCTTAAGCGATTAAGCCAATGGCTGCACGATTGTGCAAACCCTCTTTCCAGTCTGTTGTCGCATTTGGACAATGGGCTGGAATTTTTTTTATCTTTCATAACTTCTTCCTCCATGAATATGTTGATCTTCAGACCCAAAGCACTTAGAGATTTTGTAGAAGAAATGTTTGCCTGCTTTGGTATTCCAGCAGAAGATTGCAGGTTGGCTGCAGATGTACTTGCTTATAGCGATGAACATGGCATCGATTCCCACGGAGTAGCCCGCCTGATCACCTACTATGACCTGCTAAAATCGGGGAGAATTAATATCCATCCGCATTTAAAAATAGTCCGGGAAAAAGGAAGCGTGGCCACGATGGACGGAGACAATGGACTGGGATTGATTTTAGGTCCCAAGTGCAATGAAATAGCCATGGATAAGGCGGAAATCCACGGTTCAGGATGGGTAAGTGTATGTAACACCAACCATTATGGCGCTGCCGGGTATTACCCTGTAAAGGCGCTTGAACGGGACCTTATAGGACTTTCTTTGACCAATACAACCAAAGGAGTAGTGCCTTTTGGTGGAAGGGAGAAAATGTTGGGTACAAACCCCATTGCGATTGCCTTCCCCACAGGCCAAGAGCCGCCCATGGTCATTGATATGGCTACCAGTGCAGTGGCCTATGGAAAGGTGGAGATAGCTGAAAGACAGAAGAAATCCGTGCCTCTTGGCTGGTGCTTGGACAAGGATGGCAATCCCACCATTGACCCCCTAGCCATGATCCACGGGGGTGCATTGCTGCCCCTGGGCAGTGATGCGGCGGGTAGTGGTCACAAAGGATATTGCCTGGCAGCCATGGTGGACGTTCTTTCTGCCGTACTCAGCGGTGCCAACTGGGGTCCATTTGCAGTTCCCTTTGCCATCCGGTCCGAATCCCAGCCTGTTTTCCAAGTGGGAAAAGGGATAGGCCATTTTTTTGGTGCTTGGGATATTACCGGTTTTCAGGATTTGGGCGTCTTCAAAGAGTCGATGGATGCTTGGATTAGGGTGATGCGGGAAACTCCCCCGTTGGAAGGAACACAGGCTGTATTGATTCCCGGCGATCCCGAAAGGGTAGCCTATGCGGTACGGATGAAGGATGGCATTCCACTTGATGACCTTGTCTGGGAAAGCATTCGAAGCATTTCTATTGAAACAGGTATCCCTTTACCAAGTCCCCAATAAGTAAAGTTCGGCAGGACTTTTTAGAACTGGGAGAGGCATATTCCTGTTTCATCGCTATATCATGAATTGGAAGTGCCAAAATTAATCCGTGCGCTCTTGAAAGCAGACAAGCTATATACGCATTTACCCATTTTCCGTAAGGAATTGACGGATTTCCGTTCCATTTTTATGGGGATATTTATTGCTTTACTTTTTCCCTTTTTTACACTTGCCCAAGGACCTTTGGTCTCAACTATAGATCCAATTGCGCTCAGAACCATTCCTTTATCCTTTACCCCAAACGAATTTTATTTCCATAAGGTAATCGATGTCCGATCCGACCGCTCTCCGGTAGCCTTCCTAGTGCCTTCATCCAATCCCAGCGGTACCAACTTGGCCCTGGTGGACCTGAAAGGGGGCACCCTTCCTGCCATTGAGGCATTTGTGACAGGAAGTCTTTCCCGAAACATGAGTCTGCGGCCTGTGGTCATCAAGATTAAGGATTGTAAGATCGTTGAAAAGCTGGTTGACAGTGGCAGGGGGGTAATTGAAGGAGAGGTATTTCTGGATTTTGGCTTTCATTTGAAAAGGGGGGACGATCTAGTCCATTTGTTGGATTTTCAAGGGGGTATGTCTTACAAACGTACTGTTCGTCAGCTTTCAGTCATAGAACCCATTTTCAGAAAATCGCTGGGCAATGCGCTAAAATATTTTCACGACTGGATGGAAAAAGAAGCGGGTAAGAATGAAAAACTGGCTCATTCTGTCAAGGTGATGATATCAGATTACAGAGTGGATCTTCAAGACGATACGGTGTTTTACGATCCAGAACGGCCCTTGGCTTGGACAGATTTCAAAGGTCGGCCCAGAATGGGCAATTTTGCCGCTTCTATCTTTGCGAGCATCGCTTACGAAGGAGACAGCAGGCTCGTGGATGGAGCGGTGGAGATAGATCTTTTTTTCAAGACCTATATGTTGAAAAGTTCCTCCTGGGTCAGGGGGACAAATAACGCTTATGGCCTCAATCATGAACAGCGTCATTTCGACATAGCGCAGCTTATCACGGAAAGACTCAAAATAAAATTGTCGAAAATGACCCTATTGCCTCATAATTTTGACCGGGTAGTATCTTTCGAATTTCTGGAAGCTTATCGGGAAATGAATCGGCTTCAGGAAGATTACGACAGGGAAACCTCCCATGGGATGAACAACGCGGCTCAATTGCGCTGGGATGTCCGAATAGATGATGAATTGAGGGAGTTCGGTGTGATCCCCTGACCTCAAATAGGAAAGTAAAGGATAGTACCTCATCCATTTTCGGTTGTCCTCCAGGAAATGCCGGGATATGGAAGTACATTCACTAAGGTTCACAAACCCGAAGAAATTGAAGTGACGGTAATTTCACCAAATATATGGTAAAAACCTATTGGGAGATGGCTAAATTTAGTCACTTCAAAAGTTTTTTATAAACAGCAAGGGAAGGTAGTTTATCCGTTTCCCTCTTCGGTTTTATTCATCCATGAAGGCGAGGTGGTAAACCACATGATGGTACCTGCGGTCATTAACATTTTGCAGGTTTCGGGTGTCATACTTTCCTTAAAAACCAGTATGGCAGGTACAATGGATAAACCCAGGCCGATATATGAGATTATCTTTACGAGTGTTTTCATAGGTCGAGTCCGTTAAGCTACAGGTTGAGGCACTTTTTTGGCAGGTTTTTTTTGGTTGATTTTGCTGGCTACGATATAGACCAAGACGGCGACAAACCACCCGGGGAATCCAAGAAAAAAGACTTCAATGCCGCCATAGATGTTTAGCACAAGGCAAAATGCGAGCGTAATCCCCCAAGTCAATGCCGCTGACCAATTGAGTTTTGAATTAGATACAAGGGCATAGTTGGATTGTAAACCTATTTTTTCCAACACATAGATATCAATAAATATGACGGCTCCCAAAGGCATTAAGATCAGTCCATAGAGTGCCACGAACTCCAGCAGCATCATTACCAACGCGGGAAAACAAGCAGCGATCGTTGTGACCAATCCAACAAAAAGTGTGACTTTCCAGGTTTTCCACTTCGGGTTGATGGATTGTATGGCCAGTCCTGCGCGGTACAGGGTAGGGTTAGCGGTAGTCCATCCGGCAATAATGACGCAAACGGCTCCCGCAATTCCAACGGCACCATATGCAATCGGCCCGGGGGCGAAGGTCAGGCTGTTTTGGGACTCTATCAAAAATAAGGCGTAAAGGATGCCTGAAGCTATCCAGGCGATGAAGTGGCCCAAAAACATCCCTGTAGCTGATGAAAAACCGTAGGTCCATTTTTTGGCGTACCGGAGAATGGACATGTCGGCCAAACCGATATGCATGGCCATGTTGCAAAACCAGGCAAAAAACATGACGTGCCAAAAGGTGAACTTACTTTGGCCTTCCAAAGGAATTCCGGTCCAGATCACTTCTTTGGCCACCGGCCAGAATTCACTTACCTGCGTTACACCCAGGCGGGGTAGGGAAGCAATGGCGGCGGCAATAAAGACCATTATCATCCAAGGGGCAGCGACAAGGGAAAACTTGGAAACTTGGTCAAAACCAAACATGGCAACCACTGTTGTTATGGCGCCGATCACAAAAACCGTAATGACCCAACCGATGCTGTTGGGATAAATGTCGGTAAGCTGTGGCATGGCCAGATCAAACGGGATGCCTACTGCGGTAGCAGATACTGCTATCATGGCACCTGCCAAAAAGCAAAACAAGCCGGCATTTACCAAATTGTAAATTGTGGTGAATTGGTGTCCTGCGATTTTCTCCAACTGGTAGTAGAGGGTAACCCGGGTCTTCACAGAGATTTTTCCGGTATAAAATGCCCAACAGAGGACAGCCAGAATATTCCCGATAATCAGCCCGGAAACCAAGTCCACAGCACTTGCCCCATGGGCGACAAAAAGAGGGCCGATCACAAATTCCGTTCCGGCAGTATGCTCCCCGGCATAAGTGCCTAAAAAACTCTTCCAGCCTTTTAATTTATGGGTTGGGATCGGTTCCTGTTCGTATTCGTTGACAGCCTCCAGCTTTTGCACCAAAGCTTTTTTATTCCACATGTAAGTTTTGTAGTTTTTAGGGTTTAGGAATTGAATATTTTCATTGAGGGTTAGAGCGATCCTCTGTTAATAAAATTGAACGTGTTTTTGACACATTCTTTTTTTTGTTTTCGGATCATGTTTGCGGCGGTTTCCCCCATCAGTTTGAAATCAGTGGAAACAACAGTTATTCCCAGGAGTTCTTTTAATGGTGTATCGTTGTAAGAAACGATTCCGATATCTTTACCCATGGTATAACCCTGTTCCCTGACTTGTTTCACCAAATTCACCAAGTCGTTTTCCTCGATCAGAATATAGGCATCCTGGGGACGGAGTTCCATATCGGTGTAGATGGTTTCTAGGATTTCATTGTCAATTTCAAAATCTTTACAGAATTTTTTAAATCCGTCCAAAATCTCTTTTGGATAGGGGTATACGGTTTCTTTCGGATAGACCAGCATCAGTTTGTCATAGTGCTGTAGCTCGAAGATTCCTTCACAGAGGGCATTGTAGATGTCGTGTTTGAAATCCTGATATACGGAAGCTATTCCGTTGCCTAGATCAGGTAAGTAATTGTCCAAAATAAGCAACCTGTCTGAAGGGATTTTTTTTAAGGTAGTGACTACTTGTGGATCTAAATTATAGTGGTTTTTGCTTTCGTCTTTGAAATGGGGCATGATCACATAATGGTCGTATGCGCCCATATTTTCTTCCAATATGTTAAACAGAAGTTTGGGGTCGCAGTGATAAATCTGTAAGTCCACGAGGGTAGAAGAACCCATACAGTTGACAAAAGAATTGTAAATCTTGAGTTTGTAATTGCTCAGTTTGTTTATCAAAAACAGCACCGTCACCTGCGAATGGGACACATTTCTGGCCACATAAAATCCTTTGCCTTTTACGGAAATAATGATTTTCTTCTCTTTCAGTTGGCTATAGGCCTTTTCTACGGTATCCCGTGAGAGGTAGTACTCCTCACTTATTTCATTGATGGAGGGGATTTTGTCGCCAACTGTCAGGAGTTGTCCCTCGATGTCTTCGATGATTGAATTGACAATTTGCTGGTATTTGGGGATTCTGGAGTTCTCATCCAGCCGGATAAGGGTTTTTGCTGCTAACATAAAGAGGTTATTAAAGGAATTGCCGTTTGGGTATGCTGTGAATTGCACTAAAATATCAAGTAATGTTGGAAAATCCGAATATTTCAAAGGACTGTTTTTCAGGTTCAAATAACCACGATATTCAACCTATTCATCTTTAAGTTTTATCAACGGTAAATTTCTATGCTTATCGGTCTCCCAAACTTAGAAATAATGAGTTTTATTTATTGTGCGTAATGGCTCAAAGCCAATATAAAAAAATTTTTCCAAGGCAATTAATTCATCCTTCCCAATCCTGTTCTATCCATGTCCAAGATCCTGTTGGCAGTCAGGCTACTTCAATACGAATTGTGTTTTCGTCTGCATGATTCCTTATTCCAAAGAGAAAACCTTTTTAAGCGGAGTGGTCACGGGTGAATAGTCCGGATTGGTTTCCATGATATCGGCCATATATGCCCACCATTTTTTGACAATATCCGTATTTCTCAAATCTTGGGATGTACCCTCCCCATCGACCTGCTGAAAAGCAAATAGGGTGTCGGATCCAATGTCTAAAAATATATGGTAGTCGGTAATTTTGGCTTCCTTGAGAAGAGCAACAAGTTCAGGCCAAATTTCATCGTGCCTTTTCTCATACTCCGAAGCAAACCCCGGGTATAATTTCATGATAAAGGCTACTTGCTCCATGGTCGGGCCCAATTTGCTTTGGTTGGATAATCATTTAAGAAAGTTAAATTAACAAATAAATTTTTGATAAACCAACGGGTACTTGACGTTAGGTAGGCTTGCTGAACTAGAAAATAGCTTCCATCTGATTTGGCATTTGTATTTTTGGTTCTTTGATACCTATAATACGTGAAAAATTTTCATCGATTGTCGAAAATCGGATAATCGGTTGGTATTAAGTAAACGGCATGTAGTAGATTAGGGGCAAATTTTATAAATTCCAAAATGACGCAAGCAAGATTTGAGAATCAGGTGGCCGTGATAACTGGAGCGGCAGACGGTATCGGCCGGGCTATCGCCGAGCGGATTGCAGCTGAAGGGGGTAGTGTAGCCCTCTGGGATGTGAAGGAAGACCTCCTGAAAATTCGTGAAAAAGAATTTGCCGACAAAGGGTATCCCGTGATGGTCAAGCGGGTAGATATCTCTGAAGAAAGCCAGGTTAAGGATGGTTTTTTTGAGGTAGCAGATAAATTTGAGAAAATAGATGTCCTGATTAATTCGGCGGGAATAGTGGGCCCCACCCAAACGAAGATTACGGAGTACACGACCGAAGCTTTTGACACCATTTATAGGATAAACCTTCGGGGGTCGTTTTTGACATGTAAATATGTGATTCCCTACATGGAGCAAAACAACTATGGAAGGATAGTGATGATCGCATCCATTGCGGGCAAAGAAGGAAATCCCAACATGATCGGTTATTCTGCCACCAAAGCAGGTGTCATCGGGTTGGTAAAAGGCCTCGGCAAAGAATACGCGGATAAGGGGATAACTGTGAACGGCATCGCCCCAGCGGTAATACAAAGCCCAATGAATGCGGATACCGGCCCAGAACAACTTGCCTACATGGCTTCCAAAATACCCATGCAGCGTTTTGGAACCGTGGAGGAAACTGCTTCTCTTGCCTGTTGGATTGCCTCAAAAGAAGCAAGTTTTAACACCGGGTTTATTTTTGATTTGTCAGGAGGAAGAGCTACTTATTAATGGCTTTAAACATATAATTTGAAGTCCGGTTATTTAACATAAGCGTGTATTTCAACAAATGGTTTGTCATAAAAATGATGGCTGACGGCACATAGCAAAACATAAAACTTATATTGCACCAAAAATCAAAACATATGAATGCATTTAATAATCAGTTCAAGGTCCTTATGATCCTTGCACTGGGAATACTTGTGGTGACCTCATGCTCCACAAGATCAGGTAAACCCAAGATTTTGGTATTCAGCAAAACTGCCGGGTATTACCATGAGTCCATACCTGAGGGGTTGGCAGCCCTTCAAAAATTAGGTGCGGAAAGTGGATTTGAAGTGGATACTACCAAGAATGCGGACTATTTTACAGAAGAAGTGTTAAAGGAATACAGTGCCGTGGTATTTTTAAGTACCACAGGTGATGTGTTGGACCATTATCAGCAGGCAGAATTTGAGCGGTATATCCAATCCGGTGGAGGTTACGTAGGTATACACGCCGCTGCCGACACGGAGTATGACTGGCCTTGGTATGCCAAACTTGTCGGAGGCAACTTTTTGGACCATCCTGGTATCAATGACCCGCATCCAAATGTGCAGGATGGGGTGTTGGAGGTGATAGATAGAGACCACCCTACTACCTCATTCCTGCCTGAGAAGTGGGGGCGTAACGATGAGTGGTACACCTATAAAAACTTCAATGAGGCGGTAAACGTACTTATGACCCTAGATGAGGACAGTTATCAGGGAGGGGCGGATACGGGCTATCACCCCATGGCCTGGTATCATGAATACGATGGGGGACGGGTATTTTACACTGGTGGTGGTCATACAAAGGAATCCTTTCAGGAAGATCTCTTTCTGAAACACGTTTTGGAAGGGATAAATTATGCAATTGGCAAAAACCATAACCTGAATTACTCCAATGCAATAAGCAAGCGAGTTCCCGAAGAAGATCGGTTTGAGAAAAAGACCCTCGTAATGGGTGAATTTAACGAGCCAACTGAATTTACCATTTTACCCAATTTGGATATTTTGATCTCCCAGCGGAGAGGAGAGATTCTACTCTACAAAAATGGCGACTCCACTGTTTCTCAAGTAGGGCTGTTGGATGTATACTGGAAAACAGAAACACCCCGGGTCAATGCGGAGGAAGGACTTCTGGGATTGAAGGCAGATCCTAATTTTGCGAAGAATAGATGGGTGTATGCCTTTTACAGTCCGACAGATAAATGGGTAAATCGGCTATCCCGGTTCAAATTCGAAAATGATAAGATTACCACGGACTCTGAGCAGGTAATTTTGGAATTCTATTCCCAGCGGGATATTTGTTGCCACACCGGGGGCTCCATTGCCTTTGACAAGGACGGTTTGCTCTACGTATCCGCAGGGGATAATTCAACTCCCTTCAACCAGGCCAACTCTCCGCATACGCTGCGCGGCTATGCGCCCCTTGATCAACGTCCAGGCTTCGAACAATACGATGCGGCCAGATCTTCGGGTAACGCCAACGATCTGAGAGGTAAAATCCTTCGGATAAAGGTCAATGAAGACGGCAGTTACGATATTCCCGATGGAAATCTCTATCCCGAAGGCATGGAAGGTACCCGGCCTGAGATATACGTTCAGGGTAACCGAAATCCTTACCGTATTGCAGTAGACCAAAAGACAGGCTACCTCTACTGGGGAGAGGTCGGACCTGATGCCCGAAATGACAGTTTGGAAGTGAGAGGACCACGGGGATATGATGAAGTTAATCAGGCCAAAAAAGCTGGGAATTTCGGATGGCCCTATTTTGTAGGAAACAATTACCCGTATACGGCCTATGATTTCAACTCCGGTGAATCCGGAAATACCTTTGATCCGGCAATGCCGATAAATCTTTCCGTAAACAACAAGGGATTAAAAGAATTGCCGCCTGCTCAACCGGCCTTTATTTGGTATCCCTATGCGGAATCCCCGGAATTTCCACAAGTGGGAACTGGTGGTCGAAACGCCATGGCCGGACCGGTCTATTATTCGGATATGTATCCCAATGGGGGCGGTTTGCCTGATTATTTCGATGGCAAACTGTTTATCTACGATTGGATCAGAGGTTGGGTAAAGGTAGTTACCATGGATGAAAACGGCGACTATATGAAAATGGAGCCCTTTATACCCACCGTTAAAAACAATGCATTGATAGATATGGAATTGGGTCCAGACGGAAAACTGTACTACCTGGAATATGGCAATGGCTGGTTTTCAAGAAACCCGGATGCCGCCCTTTCACGAATTGATTTTAATCCGGGAAACCGCGCTCCGGTCGTCTTGGCAGCTAACGTGGATGAAACTTCTGGTGCTTTGCCATTTACCGTAAACCTAACAGCGGAAGCCAGGGATCCAGAAAAAGATGCCTTGACCTATCATTGGGACTTGGGGAATGGGGAGATAGTGGAAACACAAGAACCAACCCTCAATTATACTTACGACCAAGTTGGGGAATTCACCATCCAGTTGAAGGTAAGTGATACGGAAAAGCTATCCACCGATGCCATGCCTTTGGAAGTCTATGCGGGGAATATCGCACCCCTTGTTCAAATACAAGTGAAAGGCAACCAAAGTTTTTATTTCCCAGACCAGCAAGTGGCCTATCAGGTGATAGTAACCGACCCGGATGATCCCAGTGCGGGGACGGATTTAAGCAGCCTTTTCGTAATGGCAGATTACATCGAGGGATTCGATCGGGCAGAAGCTGCCCTGGGACACCAAATCATGTCAGACGCCATGACAGGAAAGAGCATCATGGAATCCCTCACCTGCAAA